>JANPAV010000396.1:0-3316 GCA_031430115.1 Armatimonadota bacterium
CTTACCAAAAAACATCAATACCAATACGCCAAGCAGCGCAATCGCGGCAAGCACGATCACACCAATAATCATCAATTTATGGGTCGATTCACTCATATCTATGTCCATGTCTTCAAACAATCAATTTCCTTGATCCAGAGGATCGCATAAGGTAGCCAGGGTGTCTAGCCGTCATTGAGCTCTAGCGAAAATGGAGGCAAAGACCCCTGGATTTGGAAAGTTGCAGTTAAGTCCAAGGAACGAAGTGACCCGGTCGTTACGACCGATCATATAGTCAAAAAGATCTATAAACTAGATTCAACACATAGTCAGCCCATCAAAACCAATCACAAATTGTGAGCCGAAGGTGTCATCCTTTATCTGTGCGAATTAGTATCTTCTTGGCAGACTGCACCTACCTAAATCCTCCAAGTGGAGAAAACCTACACGGAGCATTTCTTGGCATATCCAAGTTTCTGAAATGGGCAGCCAATGCGCCAGAAATCGAAGCTTTGGAGGTCTTCCTGCCGCCAGATGTGATGTCCGAGCACGAGATCATTCAGAATTCCGCTCTTCATTTGCTCAATCCTGAAAGTCGAGGTAAAGGCAAGCTCAGCTTTTATCCTTATCACAGCATCGCCGAAGTATGGGCCGACGGAATCCCGCGGATCCTTCGCTCACTGGATCCCATTTACATGGCGAGAGACCGATACCTTCGCGATGCATTCGCCCAGGGCCCAATTGCCCTCAACGTTGATACTCACGTCATCAGCACCCACAATGCATGGCAACCACTCAAATCAGTATTGGCTGCGTCACCCGTACCATACGATAGCATCCAGTGCATCAGCCACTCAATGAAAGAATTCATGCTGAGAGTATTCGAAGTGCTTGGTGTTACCGAGCCACCAATGCGCTTGGACGTCATTCCTCGACCCGTTTACCTCGATAAGTTTCGACCGCCGACAAGTGATGAAAAAATGAATGCGAGAAAACAACTTGGAATCCCCCAGGATGCAAACGTGGCGATTTACCACTCTCGGGTTGGCCCTCACACGAAAGCCGATATTTATCCGCTCATTCAATCCTTTCGCGAGTGTTCTAGTCCCAACGATTGGCTCGTCATCGGTGGTCCACCAAGTGTTAAGACGGCTTATGAAAGTGTCGAAGGCTGGCTGCGTGAAGCTAAAGTCGAAAGCCGATGCCGATTAATCGGGTCATGTTCCCACGAAGAAGTTCCCCAGCGGCTATGGGCAGCCGACTTTTTCGTCCTACCGTGCGATAACCCCACCGAAGGACTAGGAATTGCTCCGATAGAAGCGTTAGCGTGCGGGCTGCCTGTGCTCGTCTCGGATTGGGACGGAATGCGGGAAGCTGTTCGCGAAGGCGTGAACGGTATGTTTATCCCGACTCACTGGTTCCCAGGTTCAAGCCGGATCGGAGCTTTTAGTCCCATCACCGGTTTCTCCATCGAAAGCATGCTTCTTGCTCAATGCATTGTTTTAGATCAACAGGGACTCACTACCAAATTAGACCGTCTGTTTCATGACCCAGACCTCAGAAAGAAACTGAGTCAAGGCGCCTTAGAAACGTCAAAGGATTACACAACAACTATCATCAATCAACGTGTTTTCACGACGTTTCAATCTCAATTGGCAGAAGCTGCTAAGGAAACCGACGCCGACCGAGAGGCACGCCGACAACCGGCAAGCAACCTCATGATGCCAACGGATTTTGAACGATTATTGCCACCGTTAGGATCGAGAACTGTCCAAGATTCGGACATGATAGAACTTACCGAAACCGGAAATTTGCTCCTTTCTGGCAAGACGGAAATGGCAGTCTATGAAGAAGTTTCCATGCTCGCACGACCGCAAGATATTCTCGAAATTTTAAGCATCGTTCGCACAGGCCCAAAATCCATTGGGAATATAATCGAGGCCTTGGGACCCCGTAAATTTACGGATGGATATTATGTCCTAGCATTTCTAACAAAGAGGAACATTGTCAGGTTGACGGAGAAGTTAAGAAACGGTTAAACTATTGGTTCGCGATAGCGTTGGAAATCATGAAACTCTCTACAATCATAACCCCACTCGGCATTCTTGTTGCAGTCAGCGCACAAGCCCAATCTTCACCATGGACTGTTCGAGCCGGATTCAGCGGTCTCGCAAACAACAATTCTGTCAACAACCTAAAGTTCGAAGGTTTTACTGCTGGACTTGGTTACGACCTTTCCCGCTTCAGACAAGGTCTTAGCTTAGACATCAACTTCGACACACACTCCAACTTTGGCAACAAGCTTGAGTCAACTTCAGGAATGTTCGTTTACCGCGCACCTCTTTCCGCTGGTCAAGATGCTGAAAACCAAAACTACTTTGGTTTTGGATTTGGTGTCATGAACAACCGTCTCACTTCTTCTGCAAGCAGTTCTACTTTCAGCACAACCAAGACTGTTGGTGGCGCCACATTCTTGCTCGGCGTAAACGTCAATTCTTCTTCATCATTGGAATTGGTTCTCCGAGTTAGCCCAAGCATCCAAGGTGTTGTACCAAACACTGTTGGCCTCGTTTACTCTAAGCACTTCTAAACAGAGCTTAACCAGCTAGAAAGTTCCTTTCTAGCCAAAAAGTCCCTCGACTACTCGAGGGACTTTTTTTGTCTTTGAATCCCTCCCCATCGGTTTGAAAAGCTTTACCAAATTTGCAACCATAAGAGAACATCTCAACTTTGACTTCTCCTTTCCAGAAGCCTGAAGGGCTTATTCAAATTAGCCTAGGGCGAAGCCCTAGGAAAATCCACCAACCTCTCAGCGAGCTGAAGGTTCGCCTCAATCCCAAACCCAAACATCACTTCCTCAGGATCTCTAAAATATGCTCTTGATGCGTCTCGATCCTAGCCAGCCGTTCCGACAAGCCTTCCATTGACTGTAATTGTTCTTCGTGTCGATTAATCTTTGCCTGAGCCGTCGCTGCATGCCCAGCTCCTAAAACCAGAGCCGACAAAAAGAACCATTGCGAAGCGAGCCATTCAAGAATCGGGTTCGATGGCGGCTGAGGAGATGCCATTACGAGGACCCCAACTGCGCTAACGCCAACAACTTGGTCACTTCCGCCGAGGTCACCAAAACATACTTAAACTTCCGACCAACACCAGAAGGGTTCGCCATCACTTGCTCCGGAGTAACGCCTAACAGCCGATACAGTACATCCCGAAAACCTGTCCCATCGTCATTATAAAAGTCCGATCCTTGGTTCCACGTCTGACACGCCAAGGAACTCGTCGAACCGCCTCTCGCATCGTGCAAATTGATGCCAAACCAACCAGATTCGAACCC
>JANPAV010000397.1:0-5364 GCA_031430115.1 Armatimonadota bacterium
CAAGACAGTTGGATTTGTTGTTCGTGGCGAAGACTTACGGCTGAATATGAATCAAGCGACCCAAGTTGCACTCTTGATGAATGAGCTGATTTCTAATGCGGTTGAGCACGGGTTTCATGAGACCAATGAAGGCGAAGTCCACGTAACCATTGAAACCGATGATGACAATGTCTGCCTATGGGTTTCAAACAATGGCGATCAGTTGCCCGAAGCTTTCGATGTTGCTAAGACCAGCAGTCTTGGATTGCAAATTGTCGATAATCTCACACGGTCAATGAATGGCAAATTCAAGATCACTGACGTCCTCGGATGGACAGTAAGTGAAGTCAAGTTTCCGAAGTTGACGGGAGAATAATCTTAACCTTTTGTTGCTAATATGAAGCCATGGTTCATCTAACTGCCCTTCTTGCCTTAGGTCAAATTCAGACACTCACGCGAGCACATTCCCATAATGACTATATGCAGGCTCGTCCTCTGGATGAAGCTTTGGAAAACGGCTTTAATAGCATTGAAGTAGATGTATTTCCCGTCAATGGTGAACTTCTGGTGGCGCACAGCACGAACGACATTGAGCCTGAAAAAACCATCCAGTCAATGTATCTCGACAAGTTGTCAACTCGGGCCAAGGCAAACCGTGGGGCAATCTATCCAGGCTCGAAGTTGACGTTCTGGGTTCTGGTTGATGTGAAGACCAAGGGCGAGGAAGCATACATGAATTTCAAAACGATCTTGGATCGTTATCCTGAATTGAAAGCTTCGGGAGGTAACAGTAAGGTCCGATTTGTCATTAGTGGAGATCGTGCCATTGCGTCGATTGCCGCAGACAAAGGCAAATGGGCGGGAATCGACGGTCGCTTCGATGACCTTGGCAAAGGTTACTCGTTCGAACAAATGCCATGGATCAGCGGCAACTGGAACGGTTTCTTTCCCTACAAAGGCGAATCCGAATTCCCAGTTGCTCACCGTGTAAAGCTGGATTCAATGATCAAAGCCATCCACGCGGAGCATCGGTTAGTTCGTTTTTGGGGCGCCCCGGACACTGAATTGATATGGTCACTCCATTGGAAAGCCGGAGTCGATCTAGTCAACACCGACCATATTTCAAAGCTTAAGGACTGGATACTAAAAGCTCGCTGAAATCAATCAACTACTACGACTTCAACTGGCGGAACCATTCCGATTCTTGCACCTTCCGCTAAAAGCAGCTTAATCGCTTCTACGCCCTCGTCTCCCATGTCTCGGGTTCGCTCGTTCACATACATGCCAACAAACTTATCGCTTGTCTCAAAATCCATTCCTCGCGCAAACTGCAATGCGTAATCCAAAGCGAAGTTTCGGTCTCCGAGGCCAGCGTCAATTGACGCTCGCATACATCGGCTAACTTCAACGACGGCTTCAGGACCGAGATCCTTTCGTACGACGTTCACGCCTAATGGCAATGGTAGTCCAGTCTTTTTCTTCCACCAAACTCCCATGTCGGCAACAAGGAACATTCCGTCTCGTCCATATGTGAGTTGCCCTTCATGAATGATGAGACCTGCTTTGTACTTCCCTTCCTGAATCGCAGGAATGATTTCGTCAAAAGGAACAACTTCGTATTGAAGTACAGCACCGTTGCCAATTTGGTCCTCAAAAAAGAGATTGAGCTGAAGGAAGGCAGAGGTTAGTTTGCCCGGGATGGCAATAACATGATTAGGCAGATCGGAAACCGAAATTGGTTCGGACGAAACCACCATCGGTCCGTAGCTTTCCCCAAACGAACCTCCATGGCGCAGCAGAGCATACTTATCCGCAACATAAGCGAATGCATGAACCGAAATTGCAGTGGACTCAAGTTTCCCTTCCATTGCCCATTCGTTCAAAGTTTGAATGTCACGGAGAATGTGTTCGAATTTGTATTGACTCTGCACTGCCCCGGAAGCCAAACCCCAAAACATAAAGGCGTCGTCAGAATCAGGAGAATGACCAATTCGAATTGTCTCGATTGCGGTGCTCACGTCTTATTTTACGCTTTCGAATAGGGCCATGTTGGCAGTGTTCGAAAGAAAGTTTCACTTTGGAGTGAAAGATGACGACATTGTCAAACAACAAAATGGAGACAAGACGGCTATCTTCCAGCAGTAAAATAGATTTGTGCCCCTAAAGAAGCCAACTTTAAGCCCAAGCAGGATGACAACGTATCTTGCTTGTCCCATGAAATATCTTTGGACCTACGTAGACGCGAGGGGTAAATGGTATCTGAAAGCCAAAAGCTATTATTCATTTGGTTCAACCCTGCACAAAGTCCTTGAGCGGTTTCACGATTCTGGAGACACCGGAGTAACGACAGTCGGAGACGCTCTGAAAGTCTACGAGGAATCCTGGTTGGAAGCCGGCTACGCCAGCCCCGAAGAGATGCAGGAAGCATTTGGCGAAGGTCGCGAAATTGTCATTAACACCATCGAAGAAGAGCTCAAACGCGATCCTGGTGTGCGGACCGTTGCGGTTGAAAAGTTCTTGCGGTGCGATCTCGGACCATTCGTCCTTATTGGTCGAGTAGACCGTCTAGACCAATATCCCGACGGAACTCTGGAGATTGTGGACTATAAATCGGGGCGTTTAAATGTGACCGAAGATGATGTGAAAAGCGATTTGGCGATGGCTTGCTACCAATTGCTCATTCGAAAGACCTTTCCCGGCGTCCTGGTCAAAGCAACTATTTACGCTCTAAAAGTTAAGAAAAAGGCATCGGCAACAATGTCGAACGAAGAACTTCTGGCATTTGAGGCCGATATTCGAGTTCTTGGTGAACAAATATTGGCTACGACGATCGAAGACCATTCTCCGTCCGTAAAGTCCCTTTGTAAAGACTGCGATTTCCTCCAACTGTGTCAGAAAGATCCGAGATACAGTTAGTAGATTCGCACATCTGACTCGTCAATAAACTTCGTTACCAATTTTCGAAGTTCTGCAACAGTTGTGTTCTTCATTTGCACGAACAGCGACTGTGCATCCCAATCAAAACCAAACATCGTTTTGAAATAATGTCGGAGATAGAGTTCATCATTGGCGTCTCCCGAAAGGACCTCACCGACTCCTAAAACCATTGGCAAATTGGGCATCTTATTTGTCAGATATCCTTTACCCAACCCCATCGCGTGATCCAAGTTAATTTGAGTCATCGCCTCACTTTTAGCACGAAGCTTTGTTCGCAATTCAGCGATCATCTCTGGCTTGATGCTGCCATTATCCGTAGCAAAAGCCATTCGAAATCTCCATCCAGTCGTGGTCGGGATTAGGAATGCTTCTTGCCGGTAACTCAAATTAAGCTCCTCTCGGGCAACAAGCCATTGGATTGATTCCTTTCCAATTCCGAGAGAATTTGCGGCAAGCAGATAGGTGCCCAATGTATCTTTTGAAATTGAAATTGGTTTGCTGTCAAAAACAAGGATTGGAGGAGTGTTTGGAATTTCCTTGAGCTTGGGCGGGTAGGTCAATGGCAGCTGACTAGGTACCACGGTGTCCCAACCAGACTGCATTCCTCGCCACTTTTCCGAAGGCTCGTTGGCCCGAAATCGACCGCTAATCGCGACAGAAATGTTCTTGGGCCGCATAACGCCCTTCCACAATCCCACTATGTCCTCTCGTTGCAAAAATGTCTCCTGCAATTCGAATCCTCGATAGGCAGGAGCCCACGGGTTTTTAATTGAAGACTTTCGAACCTTGATTGTGTCTTGAAGGAAAGTCGGATTGGTCAACACGCTATGCATGAGGCTAAGTCCGGGCCCAAAGTCTTCGGGGTCAACCGTCAGCCCAATCCGCAAATGATCAGCGGCTTGATACAAGCGGAATCTTGTTCCGGTCTGCAATATACGAAGCACATCACGGTTGCCATACTCGGGTGTCATCTGAACTGCGATGCTGAGTGATTGAGAAAGCACATACCGTTGCGATGAGTTAAGCGAAGGAAGTTTGACAATGGCTTCTATTGCCACGCTTCGACGATTTTGGTTCGGATATTCAACGATTTGTGGAACCGAACTGTTTTGGATTAGGAACAAGAGCGTTGGTATCACTTTGCCACCCCTTTAATCAAATCCCATGACCGCTTGAATTCTGCAAACGTTGCAAGTTCAATGCTCTCGTAAACTTTGGAAGGACGGAGACTTGGAGATAGGGAGAGCAGGGTGCCATTGAACTCTGCCGAGCCTTCAGGTGTAGACAGCCGAGATCGGATCCACTCAAGGGCATTTATTCGTCCAAGGGTGTAGATAACTGCCGGGTCCTCAACATCAGTAACTGACTTGATTGATTCATAGGGGTCGGTACTGCCGACCAGAGCAAGTCCTGGTCGAATACTTGGAGTATAGGTTACGAATGGTCGATTAAGACGACCGGCTAAGCCAAAGGCCGCTACCAGAGCATTGGCCCCTTGCTTCGTCGCGATTGACGGAATTGGCACCGCGACAAAACCCGGCACTCCATAACTCCCATCGATGGCACGACCCGCAATTGGTCCCGGTTTTGAGGTAACGATCCCTGAAAGCAATTCTTTACATGACGAAGTAAATTTCTGTTGATCAATGGTTCCACATGCGGAAATGACAATGTTGCTGCCTTTGGTGAGTTTTCGCCAAATGTCGACAAGGTCACTAGGACGAGCTGCCGCAACTGACTCTCTTGATCCAAGCGGATCCAAGCCCTCTGGACCGTAGACCGAAGTCCAAGCACTCCTTGATGCTATTTCATTGGTTGTGGATAGGTCTATTTCCCGAGATATTGCTACTGATTCTCGCTTGATCGCGGCTTCCGTTGCTCCACAGTCCTTCAGTAATCCTGCAATTCCCTTATAAGACAGTTCAATATTTTCAGCCGGGAGCCTCCACTCAAACCTCGGCCAATCGCGTCCTGTACTGGCATAAAAGAACCCTCCGACCGATTCGATTTCCAGATCCTGTCCTGGAATGGATCGAGCGGCAATATGCTCAATCAAGTGACGATAGCCGTAGTTTGTGGTTTGATCGGGAAAGTCTCGATTACTGAGGATCAATTGAACAGAGACATAAGGGGCATCTCGCTTCTCACAGTAAATGATTGAGCCATTAGGGAGCATCGTTTTGAGCTGATTTGACTCCTGATACTGGCTGCCGGTTTGGAAAAGGAGAAGAGGAATCATTTTTCTGAGACAAAGTGACTGTACAAGTGTACGTTGAAATTAGGTAGGTTTGGAAATTCCAGTCGAAAATACCGCAAGTCGGATATCCTAAGAGGGTCTATGCGACTGAATCGATTTGTTCTTCCCGTCTTTTTGTTGTTATTCAACTGTTCCTTAGCATCCGCTCAAATTGTTCAGTCTAAGGCTGGGTACCTCATATTTGTTAAGTT
>JANPAV010000398.1:0-3648 GCA_031430115.1 Armatimonadota bacterium
AGGCCAACTCCGGCCAAAAGGTAAAGCATGCTGTTGCTGTCGTTATTGTTATCGCTCATCAAATACTCCTATTGGACATTTTACGCCCAGGCGTAGGTTTGAGTTACGTTTTTCTGACCAACTTTAGACAGAAATTAGCTCCGGTACCATTTTTGGGATTACTGATTTCCGGTTTGAATCCGAAATTAGACCACCGGCGACAACTGTTGCTCCACTGTAAGCAACTGCCATTTGCCCCGGCGTAACCGCCTTAACCGACTTCTTGAACACTATCCTTGGAACATCGCCCGGGAACAAGGTCGCCGAAATCGGCTCCATGTTGTAACGAATTTTTGCCTTGACTTCCATTGGTTCTGTGATCTGATTGATCCAATAAACATCTTCAAGCAGGACTTCCTTTTGCAAAAGGTCTGCTTCCTTGCCAAGCACTACGGTTTGGGTTTTAGGTTGAAGCCCGATAACATACATCGGCTTCCCGTCACCAGAAGCAATCTTTACTCCACGTCTTTGCCCAATAGTGAAATCAGCTACCCCTTCGTGGGTTCCTATTTCTTTACCATCAGTGTCCAAAACCTTGCCGTCTGAGAACATTTCTGGTCTTTGCTTTCGCAAGAACTCCTTATATCCACCAGCTTCGCTGACAAAGCAAATTTCTTGAGAGTCTGGCTTATCGTAAAGATGGAGTCCCAAATCTTTCGCCAAGTCCCGCACCATGGCCTTACTCGGCATTTCACCCATCGGAAAAAGGACATCCTTCAGTTGCTCATGACCGAGCATATAGAGAACGTAGCTTTGGTCCTTGTCTTTTGCTCGTGATTTCAGAAGTTGAGCCTGACCATTGCGAGTCCGAATTCTTGCGTAATGACCGGTCACGAGCTTATCGCACCCTAGTTCAACCATCTTTTGCATGAGGATTTCGAACTTGACATGCCGATTGCACTGGACGCACGGATTGGGTGTTCTGCCTTTCGCATATTCCTCAACAAAATTCTCAATGACGTTTTTGCGGAATTCTTCCTTAAAATTCATGACGTAGTGAGGGATGTCCAGAACTCGAGCAACTCGACGGGCATCTTCTACCGCGCCAAGTGAGCAACATCCTGCGTGCCGGGGATCGGTTTGACTCTCTTGCCAAATCTGCATCGTCAGTCCAATAACGTCATAACCCCGCTTCTTCATCAGCGCGGCAGCAACGCTGCTGTCGACTCCGCCCGACATGGCAACTAGGACAGTGGGCTTCTTCACTTTCTTAAGAATTTTTGAATTTCCTCACGCTCAATTTCATTCATCATTTGCGCAAATGTCATCTTCTTGATCGGCATTCCCTTGATGTAAATCATGAAGGTAGGCGTGCTATTGATCCCAAACAATCCGGAAGCATCTTCAAAATCTCTGGTCAAGTTTTTACTGGGGATGGAATTGTCATCTTCAATTGCCTTGTTGATTTCTTCTGAAGTGACGCCAACCGTTTGGGCGATGGAATCAACACCTTCCGGGGTTTTTGGTGCTTCTTCGGCGGCACTGAATGCATCGGCGAATTCCCAAAATTTTCCTTTTTGCGCAGCCAATTCCGAGGTAATTACGGCTCGAAGAGTCATTTCATGACCCGGCAATTGATAGATTGGGAAGTGCCGGTAGATGACCCGGATTTTCCCTGGATATCGTGAAACGAGATCATGGATCTTTGGTAAACCAGATCGACATTGTGGACAACACAAATCGGCGAACTCAATGAGCGTCACTGGGGCGTCGTCTGGGCCAAGCTGGTTGCGTGAACTTCTAGGCTCAGGCACTAGTCTTTCTGCCACTTTCATGTCCAGAAGTTCGGCTTTTGGTCCCACCTGGTTTTGTCCAACGGTAAACCCTGCAACTCCAACACTCGCCAACAAAATTCCGGCCATACCAGCAATCAAAACCTTCGGATTTGAAACTGGTGGGATCTCACTGTCTTTGCTTCCCATTCGACCGAAAAGCATCGTGTTAAAAATGAACGTAAGAACCATGATCAATGCCGAGCTAATGCACCAAACACACTTAGCTTGGATCACGGTAAAGCTGATGTATTGAAGGTATAAGCTTGCAATCATTCCAAACGCCGAACCGATGTAACTGGGCAAAGTCAAAAACTTTGAATAGTACTGTCCGGTGAATCCACGTATGATCGCAAGAGCTGTCAATAAGAAGTAGCCGGCGAGACCAAAATAAGCGACTGGGATGCCCCTAAAATAGGATGATGGATGTTGAGCAACGGTTAGACAACCGCCACCGGTAGTGCAGGGAATATCAAGGCGCCAGATGTGTTGGGCACTCAAAACGCCGGCAACAAATAGCCCCAAAATACCGAGGATAATAAGAATTCTATTCAGAGTGACAATACTCACTCCTTGATTATACGGTTTTGTGACGCTCATCATGCTCAAATGAACCTAGCAGGTATCCTAGAAGTTCCCAAATGGCAACAATATTCGCACCCCTATCTCTGGCAAGTGCAGACCGACCAAAACCACAACTCGCGACATATTTCGTTCAGACGTGGGGTTGCCAAATGAACGAAGAGGACAGCGAGCAAATGGCGTTGTACCTGGAGCAGCTTGGATTGGTGCCCGCTGACTCGATGAATGAGGCTCAAGTCATCTTGCTCAACACGTGTTCCGTTCGCAAAAAACCCGAAGACAAAGCGTTCTCAATGTTGGGAGAATTAGCTTTTGTGAAAAAAGCTCGACCAGACACGGTAATCGGGGTTTGCGGTTGTATGGCTCAGTTGAGAGCGAAGGAAATCCACCAACGGGCACCCCACGTTGACTTTGTGGTTGGCACCGGAAATCTTTCCGAAATTCCTGCCCTCGTCCAAGAAGCCCTTCAGAACAAAGTATTCCAGTCTCGTCTCGATTTGCCTGAACGAACTGGTGCCGTTGTCTCGGATATGCCGATCAGACATGTTGGACGCGAAGCAAAGCTCAAGGCTTATGTGCCGATCCAATACGGATGCGACAAATTCTGTACTTTCTGCATTGTCCCAACCACCCGCGGACGTGAGAGGTCACGCTCAACCGTCGACATTCTTGACGAAGTCAAGCGCCTGGCAGACACAGGCACCAAGGAAGTTACCCTCCTTGGGCAGACAGTTAACTCATATGGCAAAAACATGCTAGAAGGTAAAGTTCCCTTCTCTGAGTTGCTTGCCCTGGTTGCCGATGTATCGGGAATTGAACGAATTCGGTTTACATCTCCATATCCTCGGGACTTTAAAAAGGACGTCATTCAAGCCATCCGAGATATCCCCCAAGTCATGGAGCATGTTCACATGCCGCTCCAAGCTGGGTCTGATACCGAGCTCAAGCGAATGAAGCGGCTGTACACCATCGAAAGCTTTGCCGATATCGTCGCTGAGGTTCGAGAGTCCATTCCAACTTGCGCAATCACGACCGATCTCATTGTCGGATTTCCCGGTGAGACTGAAGACGAGTATCAGGGCACGCTTGAAGCAGTTCGCCGGTTCCGGTTCGACGGAGCCTACATGTTCGCCTATTCTCCCCGACCAGGAACTCCAGCCGGATCATGGGAAGATCAAGTTGCAGCCGACGTCAAGAAAGCTCGAATCAATGAGCTAATCGCCGTCCAGAACGCGATCGCTGCCGAAATCAATCA
>JANPAV010000399.1:0-15512 GCA_031430115.1 Armatimonadota bacterium
CGGAGAAGACTTCGCCTCGGGCATCAATTGCCACACGAGCTCCCGATGGAGAAAGTGCCATCCCGGAGATGTACGGGATAAGGTTCTTCAGGGCTGGTCGGGTCGCCAAGTTATCGCCAGGGATACGAATGTTTAGCTTTGCTTCCGTACTTGACTTTACGGAATATTGGTACAAATATCCTTCTCGCTCGTACACGATGTTTTGTCCGTCAGTGCTTGGCCATCGAATATCGGTGCTGGTTGACTTGGTTAACTGAGTATCTTTGCCGTTCTCATTTTTGTACAAATTAAGGTTGCCGTTCGCCTTGTCAGAAACATAAAAGATCGATTCGCCAATGACCATTGGGAAGAAATTCTGATCTCGCTTAGCGGGCAGTTCTTCGTATTTGTTGGTCTTCATATCGTAAATCGAAATCTTGCCTTGCGATCCACCGCGATACTTCCTCCAGTTGAAATTGAAGCTTGCAAATCGGTTGTAAGCGATTTTGTTTCCACCGGCAAAGAAGGATACGTTGGCGATTTCTTTGATCGGGGTGTCTTCCGGCAAGCCGCCCTTAGGATTGACCAGCATGAGTTTGGCTTGGCGTCCTTGGTACGGATTACCTTCGGCGGTTGAATAGGCTATTTTTCCATCCGGAGTCCAACCAAGAGCTTGGTCTGTACTATTGTTAAACGTCACTCGCTTTGGCTCGCCACCATCAATCGAAACGACATAAATGTTTGAAGATCCGTCAAAGTTGCCGGTGAAAGCCACCCACTTTCCGTCAGGTGATATGTGGGGCCGGGCTAGTGGGCTGACTGCCGCACCAGTGCGTGCGCCGACGTTGCTGGCAATTCGTCGTGCAACGGAACCGCCGTCTGTGGTTGAGGCCCAAAGGTCTCCCGCATAGACAAAAACGACCGTGGTGCCGTGTATATCAGGTTGGCGAAGCATCCGAGGCTCTGTAGTCTGAGCATGGGCGTTCATCAAGGTTGAGGCGAGAGCCAGAACAGATAAAGAAGTCATGTTGTTTCGTAACCCCTCCGGGGTTTCCTGTTAAATTACCGATAACAGTTTCCAAAAAGTTGCAAGCCAGTCCATAATTCCCACGATGTCAAAAAAGAATGCGTTAATTGTTTGGGGTGGATGGGATGGACATGATCCGGAAAACGTCGCCCATTTTCTCGGTGATATCCTCACCGCGGAAGACTTTAACGTAACGGTCTCGGGGACGTTGGACTCGTTTGCCGATGAAGAACTGGTTTTCGCTCAGGATCTTTTGATCCCGGTCTATACGATGAGTGAGATCACCAATGAGCAGTTTGAGCCAATTCGTAAAGCGGTCGCGGAGCAAGGAATTGGAATGGCTGGCTGCCACGGAGGAATGTGTGACGCATTCCGAACCAATACGGAATGGCAGTTCATGACCGGAAGCCAATGGGTGGCTCACCCAGGAAATGATGGCGTTCGATATATGGTGAACATCAATTCCGCAAATCCGCACGAAATTACCGCTGGACTTCCTGACTTTGAAGTCGTATCGGAACAGTACTACCTGCATGTTGATCCGGGTGTCAAAGTGCTGGCTACATGCGATTTCCCACTTCCTGGCGTTGAGGGACCTCATTCGGATAACCCGTGTAAAATGCCTCAGGTTTACACCAAGTTGTACGGCAAGGGGCGAGTTTTCTACAATGCTTTAGGGCACCAAAAGAATGTGTTGGAGGCTGAAGTTCCGAAAGAATTGATGCGCCGTGGCATGCTTTGGGCCGCAAAGTAGCCTTCAGAAAATAGTAATTTTAGGTTAAGACTTTTGTCAGTTCTCATGAGAACTTGCAATGGCAGTATCACTAGCACTTGATAGGAGCGTAACATTACAAAAATGAAAAAGTGGATTACTCTTTCGCTCGTTGGAGTTGCGGCGACGGGATTTACATACTTCTCAATACAGAATTCGCGAATTCAGATGGGACCGCAAACTGATGGGAAGTTCATCGTTTCTTCTGGTCAGACCATCGAGGCGGGGACCATCCCGTACGAACAGCGACTGTCCGATCTGGCGATTCACCCAAGGGGAAATATAGTGGCGGTTGCCGCTAAGAGTAATTTGTTCCTCTGCGATAGGACGAAAATGATCCCGAATTCAGTCGTGGCAATTGGTGCCAGTAGCGGCTTCCACGGAATCAAGTGGACCCCAGATGGCAAGCGACTCATTGTTACAACCGACGCAGGTCATCTTCAAGAATTTACTTTCGACGGAGATCAACTTCAAAAAGGGAAAAAAATTGAACTTGTAGCTCCAAACAAAAAAGGGAATCCAGTGCCGGGCGGACTTTGTATCAACCGGGCCGGTACTAAGCTCTATGTTGCCTGTGCAGACTGGGATGGCGCGGTTGAACTCGACCTTGGCACCTATAAATCCACTAAGTTTGTATCTAGTGGCAAAGTGCCATTTGGCTGTACGCTTAGCCCTGATGAGACATCCCTTCTTGTGAGTAACTGGGGAGGCAAAGAGCCGGAGAAAGACGATGTGACGATGGCAAGCGGGAACACCCGCCTGGCGATCAACCGGCAAGGTTCTGTGGTTTCGGGCACAATTACCGTTACTGAGCTCTCCAGTGGCGCGCGAACCGACATCACCACCAACCTACACCCAACCGAGATCCTTTGTGATGGGGATCGAGCATACATTGCCTGCGCTATGAGCGACACGATTGACGTTGTTAAACTTTCGACAAAGAAGCGAATATCCTCTTGGCCGATTCGAACTTCCAAATTTAAGCTGATTGGTTCGATGCCCAATGCCCTGGCAAAGTCCGGCGATACGCTATACGTTGCTAACGGCGGTGACAATGCGATTTGCGAAATGGATATAAAAACCGGCAAGGTCAAAGGTTTTCGAGGGGCGGGATATTATCCAACTGCAGTTCACTTAAGCAAAGATGCCAAAACCGCATTTGTCCTCAACACAAAAGGGAATGGTTCAGTTCGAGAGACGATGAAGGGTAAGAACCGAAGGAATACCCACGACTTTCAGGGAACGGTTTCGGTGATTGACCTAGGCAAAGACCTGGCGACGGAGTCCGCGAAGGTTGCGATCAACAACAGTTGGAACGATCCCGCTTCAAGCCAGAAGCCGAATCTGAAGGTCTATCAAGGGGCGATCAAGCACGTGATCTATGTAATCAAAGAGAACCGCACCTACGATGAGATTTATGGCGACTTACCAATTGGCAACGGAGACCCAACTCTGTGCAGTCTTGGCGAAAAGGTGATGCCAAACCATCGAAAAATTGCCAAGCAATTCACTCTTTTGGATAATGCTTATACCAGCGGAACAAATAGCGCGGACGGGCACCATTGGTGCAGTGAAGCGATGGCCAATGAGTATTTAGAGCACTTCTATGTCGGTTACTCGAGAACCTATCCGGATGATGGTACCGACGCCCTATCGCTTAATAGTGGGGACCGAATATGGGATGCAGCGATGAAGAAGGGATTGAAAGTACGAGTCTACGGCGAATGGGCAGACGACGAAAACCCAATTTATAAGCCACGAAAACCGAAAGATTGGTTTGAGGCTTGGGAAGATCGCAAGTCTGGCAAGAATGAGTTCCAATACATCCCAACGACCGAAATTCCTTCGTTAAAGCCGATCTTGGCTCCGGGATACCATTATTGGCCGTTGATTCAAAGCGACCAAAGCCGAATGGATACCTTTGAAAAGGAATTCCGGGCTTTTGAAGCAAATGGCAACCTGCCGAACTTGATGGTTATGTCGCTTCCGAGCGATCACGGCGAGGGAACGAGTCCCGCCTATCCGACACCAAGAGCGATGATGGCGGACAATGATTACGCTCTCGGTCGATTGGTGGCTTTGGTTTCGAAATCGAAATATTGGAAGGACACCGCGATTGTGGTTACCGAGGACGATTCGCAATCTGGTCCGGACCACGTTGATGGACATCGAACCAGCACGATGATTTTGAGCCCGTATACGAAGCGAAACTACGTTTCGAGCGAGTTCTTAACTCAGGTTAGTCTTCATAAAACTATGGGGATGATGCTTGGCTACGGTCCTTTGACTCGGTTCGATGCGATAGCTCGACCGGCAACGGATTGCTTTACCAATACGATGGATTTGACACCGTATGAGATTGCGCCGAACAATATTCCTTTCGATGAGCCAAACCCTGGTCGTAAAGTGGCGATGACGAAGGAAGAGAAGTATTGGGCGGATGTCACTGCCTCATTGGCTTGGTCGTCGATGGATCGTGCCGATCCTTACTGGGTGAATCGTATCAATTGGTTTTCGATTTTCAAGGGCAGCAAGCCGTATCCAGGTCGTCCTAATGAAAGGCCGGGAATGGTAGACGGCGACTAAAGTATCAAGGTTGGAAGGCAGCTACTTATTGCACCAAGTTATCACTCGGTCGTGTCCGTCAAGGTCTTTGAGTATCCAAGACCCAGGTAATAGTCGGCAAACTGCCGCCGCCTGGGTTTGCCCAATTTCCAATATTAACCAACTTTCGAAAGACAGGTGCTTGGGAACTTGCTCAGACAGGGCCCGGTAAAGTGCGAGACCATCTTCCTCGGCAAACAGCGCTGTATCAGGCTCAAAATCCCTGACCTCCTTAGGAATCACCTCGTCCCGACCGATGTACGGTGGGTTCGAAACAATCAGATCAAACTTTTCGCCTTCAAGTTGTGCGAGCAAGTCTGAATGCCGAAACGTAATATCCGCCCCAAGGGTTTCTGCATTTTCTCGTGCGACTTGTAAGGCAGAGCTGGATATGTCGGTAGCCCAGACTTCCCAGGTGGGGCGTTCAAGCTTGAGTGTGATGGCGATGCACCCAGATCCGGTTCCAATGTCAAGCACTCGCATATTGTCGCTAGGTAATGCCAAAGCAGCCTCAACTAAACATTCAGTCTCTTGGCGTGGGATGAGGACATTGGAATCGACTCGAAATCTTCGAGAATAGAATTCCCGATACCCAAGAATGTATGCCAAAGGTTCTCCAGACTCTCGCCGTTGAAGGACTCCTTCGAGTGCGAGTTCATTGACTTCGTGATCTGAGTGAGTAAGAACCCACGTACGGTCTACCAACATGACATGCCCCGCCAAAACTTGAGCTTCAAGTTTGTGCGCGGTCACCCCGGCAGCGCCAAGTCGGGCGGAAGCACTAGTCAGCCATTCATTGAGTTGCATTCTCGTCTGGCAAGTTTAGCAAACTCCGCGAGTAATCCACCAATGCTAGGAACAAAGTTAGGATCATGGGTCCAACCATTAGCCCTATTGGTCCGAAGAGAGAGATACCACCGAGCACGAAAAAGAAGATTGCGAGCGGGTGAAGTTGGACTTGGTTCCCAATCAAATACGGTTTAAGCAAGTTGTCAATCTGACTGACTATAAGGAATCCGACCCCCATGACCACCGCAGCCTTTGTAAGGTCGCCTTGGGCGAGGAAGAGCAACCCAACCGGAATATAAATGATCGGGGCCCCAAGCAAAGGAACGATACACAAAACGACGGAGATAAAGCCTAAAAGCGCAGAATTGGGTACTCCTAAAAGCGTATAGGTCACACCCATGATTACGCCTTGGATAATTGCGACCATCACGCTTCCGCTAAAAACGGCCCTAATAGTCTTCTGGACTTTGACAAACATTTCTTCCCCAACTTCTATTGGTAGGCCAGAAAATTCAAGGAAAGGCTTTTTGAGTGACTTGCCGTCCCGTTGGAAGAAGAACATGGAAAGGAGCGCAACAATCATTGTGAAAACGGTGAGCCCGGCCTGCTTAGCAATTCCGCTTGCTGGTTGGCGTAATGATTTCACTATTTCTTCCGAATTCTCGGACCACCAGTCTTGAACATGAAACTCGTGAAGTCCAACTTTTTCAAATATTGGATGAAGAGATTTATCGATGCGATCGGTAACTTCAAACCCTTGCGTTCCCTGCATTTCTTTCAGCGCAGGGGAGATTTGGGCGGCTGCCAAGCCACCGACAAGAATAAATGGAAGGCAGATAACTACCAGGGTTAAAAGTGTGCTTCTGATAGCTGCGAGCGAGTCCCCGTACTTCGCAATTTTGGCTTTGAATCCTTTTTGTTCACTCTCTCGAATAGCCTCATATTTCTTTCGAGTCTTCTCGTACCAAGAGTAGGTGAGAACTGAGAGGGTCATCGCCCAAAGAATCGCTGATAAGAAGGGAAGGAGGATGGTGATGCTCAAGCCAATGACGACTGCGCAAATGATCAGAAAGATCATTCCTTTGATTTGCTGAGATGAAAATGGAGGCGATTGCATTGTCTTTGGGTTTTGTACCCCCAAAATTGCACCTAGGTTTCAATTTAGTTGAGACAAACGAGTTGGAATTGGGTTGAATCGGCTACAAGCCACTTTTGAGTTACCAAAAATGTCTCTTGGCGAATGCGCGACCTGAACCCGTCTTCAAATACTTTTCAAATTCTAAGGCTCGCTGGTCATCCTCAAAACTAATCGAGCAAACCAATTGCCACGGTCTGAACTTTGATGTGTGAGGTGAACCGCCCTCGTTATGCTTCTGAAGCCTATCGGAGACAACGGCTGCAATTCCAATGTAAGTTTGCATCGGAGAAGTA
Source organism: Armatimonadota bacterium (assembly GCA_031430115.1). Taxonomy (GTDB): domain Bacteria; phylum Armatimonadota; class Fimbriimonadia; order Fimbriimonadales; family Fimbriimonadaceae; genus Fimbriimonas. The sequence continues at coordinate 6,603 of JANPAV010000399.1, forward strand.
ATGCTTCGAATGAGATATACCGATTTGATGATTGTCCTCCTTCGCAAATTCATAAGTACAGCAAGCAAAACTCTTCAGTTGCTTCGGCGGACAGACTTAGCCAAGGCAAGTTGTCACTGATTGTAAATTGTTGGTTGGTTCATTGGCCTGCCAGACGAAGCGCCTTGGCGAAGTCTGGTGGGTCCGGAGGGATTCGAACCCTCGACCAATGGCTTAAAAGGCCACTGCTCTACCGCTGAGCTACAGACCCAACCGCAAGATGATACCTCGTTCGGTGGAACCAAAACCGCCCTTGCCGGGGTAGATTGATAAGGATGAGCAACGAAATGACCTATGCCTCTTCAGGCGTCAACATTGACGAGGCAAGCCGCGCACTGCGGGGGGTTGGAGAAAAGATCAAAGCTACACAAACTGAAAATGTAGTTGGCGGGCTAGGAGGATTTGGTGCCCTCTTTAAGGGAATGTTCCCCGGGATGACTAATCCACTCATTGTTTCATCTATTGACGGCGTCGGTACAAAAACAAAAGTTGCAGCCATGGCAGGAGACTTCTCAAACCTTGGGAAAGATATTGTCAATCATTGTGTCAATGACATTCTTTGCCAAGGCGCAAAGCCGCTTTTCTTTCTCGATTATTTTGCAACTTCTCGTCTTTCGGCAGAAGTGTTTGAGTCGGTAATTGGCGGAATGGCGGAAGCATGTCTTGAAGTAGGATGCGCGCTTATTGGCGGCGAGACGGCTGAAATGCCTGGGGTTTACGTTGAAGGTGAAATTGATATCGTTGGCACAATTGTTGGCGTGGTCGACACTGATCAACTATTGCCAAGGACAGTGAGTGCGGGCGATGTAGTCATTGGAATTGCAAGCAACGGACTTCATACAAATGGATTTTCACTCGCTCGACGAGCCCTTTTTGAAGTAGCCGGCCTCAGTGTCCGGGATGAACCTGTAGAACTGGCAGAAAGTATTGGTTCAGCGCTCCTGAAGCCTCATCGTTGCTACTTCAACTCCGTTTATCCACTTCTAGCCCAGCCGAGCATCCATGCGATAGCTCATCTAACTGGAGGAGGGTTCTTTGACAATATTCCGAGAGTGCTTCCTTCAAACGCCCGAGTTTTGATTGAAAAAAGATCATGGACACCAAGTCCAATATTTAGCCTAATCCAAGAGTCAGGACAAATTTCCGAATCGGAAATGTACCGGACATTCAATATGGGAATTGGAATGGTGCTGATCGTCGACCGATTTGCCGCCCAGGGCATCATCGATGTCCTGAGCGAATCGGGAGAACACGCCGCAATTATCGGGGAGGTCCAGGCCGGATCCCGCGATGTTCAATTAATTTGATTTAGTTCAAGTGAAAGACAAATTTTGCGTTCCCAAGAGCAATCTCAGCACCGTCAGCTAAGTCTGCGATGGTGACTTTTTCAAACTCATCGGCAAGGACAAATGTCCCATTGGATGAGCCAAGATCATGAATCTTCCAGACTCCGTCCTCTTGAGTGATTTTTGCGTGTTTTCGGCTAACGTAAACTCCTTCAGGCAAGTTGCCGAGGTCAATGTCAATTGGCCCTACGGATGGATCAAAACGACCGATCACGCAAGGGCTGATGACGGTAAATACTTCATCAGTCTCTGCGCCATTCCGCTTAACTACCAGGGTTGGCTGGCTTGTGCCAGTTTCTTCCGCGGTTACATTGGTTTCTTCAGTACCTTCAATCGCCTCTTCATGGGTTGTTTCTAGGTTCTCGATAGGTTCTGCTACTTGAGTGTCTTCAATCATGGTTACTCCCAAATCTATTATTCGGTGATTTCCTGTAAAAATTACCGCTAAATCGAGCAAGACTTCAATAAATCTAATTCAATTCCTATGCGGGATCGATGATTGATACTGGCCATTCGGGTGTTTCGGACTCTACAAAGAGGTAGGCAGCCCCTTCCTCAAATGAAACTTTTAACTGAAAATCTGTTGCGGCATTAGAAATACTGGTGAAACCGCGGACCGAAAGAGTCGCACAATCAAATCCCCATTGGACCCCAGACAAGGAAGCGTTCGTAACGGTTTCGAGAGGAAGCATCGACACCCGCATTCCAGGAGTGGTAATGATTGTCTTTTCTGAGGGGCCTTTCAAAACGTGAGCCCTTCCCCTTTGAAGCCCGATAGTCACATCCAAATCACTTCGAACTGCACAATGGACGGTGTCTAAAAAATGGTCAGACAAATCACCTTCGGCGCAAATCAGAGTGATTTCTGAATATCCCATTTTGCTTGCGTAGTCGAGCAACTTTCCACAATCAGTGTTGTCCTGTTGGTTATCAATGATTGCTTCTGTCTCAGGGCCAACGACTTCTAACGATATAGAATCGAAGTCGCCGATTACAACATCGGGAACAAAGCCAGCCTCTAGGACTCTAAGCATTCCACTATCCGCAGCAATGACAAGGTCTGCAGACTCAACCCACGCTGCAACTTTGTCCGCGGTCATATGTTCTCCGCCTAAAACACCCAGAATTTTTCGGTGAGCCATAAAGAATTGCGTTTAGTCTACCAACCGGAACCATCCTAGCAATAGAACCAGTAGAGAGGAGTCAACCGGTAAGAAAAGTCAAGACGAATGAGATGCAAAAAAGGGTGCAAAAAAGTCCAAAAAGTTACTCAATTTTATTGAATTTATCTGTGTATACTGCCTCTCCTGGCACCCCGCCTTCACCGCAATGAACGAGCAACTCTCACTTGAAGATACTGAATCCCGAATCCGCTTAGAATCTGCATGGCAGCGAGTTTTGGGAAGAATTTCGGGAGAAGTGCAGGAGCCAATCATGGCTCGATTCATACGACCGCTGAGCCCTGTTTCATTTGATGATGGCATTGTCCGTCTCTGTGCCCCCGGCAGATTTTTACAAGAATGGGTGCGAGAAAGGTTTTCCGGAATTCTCCAAAGCTACCTGAGTGACGAATTGGGGCAATCCGTACAACTTGAAGTTTTAGCAAAGCCAAGGGAAAAATCAGACTTCGCGGCGACCAAGGCGGTTACCTCTTCGCCAAATGCAGAGAGTGGCGTAAGTCGTTTTGTTGCCAATGAGAAGTATCAGTTTGATAAATTTGTAGTCGGGCAAAGCAATCGATTAGCGGTTGCTGGAGCAAGAGCCGTCGCGAAAGATCCTGGCCTCAAGTTTAACCCTCTGTTCATTTATGGTTCGAGTGGCCTTGGCAAAACCCACCTCCTTCATTCGATTGCGCGCGAACTAACCTCCACGCAACCAGGAATTTCAATTGTTTACATGACCGCCCAGCAGTTTGCGGAGGAATTTATTAACGCGCTGCAAGCAAACAAAGTTGAGCACTTCCGCCGACAACATCGTCATGTCGAAGTCTGGCTGGTCGATGACATTCAGTTTTTGGCCGGAAAGGACAAAACTCAAGAAGAAATCTTTCACACATTCAATTACCTGCATTCGTTAGGGAAGCAAATTGTTTTAACATCGGATCGTCCGCCAAAGGACATTTACCAAATGGATGAGAGACTTAGGTCTCGATTTGAATCCGGTTTGGTTGCCGATATCCAGATGCCGGATACAGAGACTCGCTGCGCAATTATCCAGTCAAAGGCAAAAGCCATGGAAGTTGATATGAGCCACGAGCTTGCGATGTTTTTAGCGGAAAGCGTCCCTGGAAATGTTCGAGTTCTGGAAGGTGCAATTACGAAGCTTGTGACCATGGCTTCTCTCGAAGAAACGCCGCTCACCAAAGAGTTTGCCGAGCCAATCGTTGAACAGTATTTTCAAAATGCGTTCTCAAAGCCAGGGTTTGGACAGATCGTGGATCTTGTTTCGAACCAATTCAATATCTCAATTGACGAGATTAAAGGCCCCTCGAGAAAAGCCCCGGTTGTTCACGCACGTCACATTGCAATTTTTTTAACTCGCCGAATCACCGGCGATTCATGGAAGCACATTGGTTCACAATTTGGCGATCGAGATCATACATCAATCATGCATGGATATCAGAAAATCGATGAACTGATGCATCACGACAAGGAACTTCTTGGTCAAGTCAAATCGTTGATGAAGAACTTGAACCCTCACTAGAGAACCTTTGCCTGAGACATACTGAGGACATGATCCTCGCTGATATGACTTGGAAAGAGGTTGACGCCTTAGCCCGAGATACAATCGTCCTCATTCCGACTGGGTCGCTAGAGCAGCATGGCGCCCACCTTCCTTTGTTAACAGATTCCCTCATTGCAAGTGCAGTAACCACGGCAGTCGAAAAGCAAACAGTCAATGAAGTTGTCCTAACACCTTGCATTTGGCTTGGGGCAAGCGGACATCACCTCAACTTCGCTGGTACCTGCTCGGCATCGATGGAAGGGTACGTTTTGGCAATAACTGCAGTGGTTGAGTCGATGATGCGACACGGCTTTCATCGCTTTTTGATCGTAAACGGACACGGTGGAAACAATGAGCCAAATGGTGTTGCTCTCAGGTCTCTCAAGGAGAAGAACAATAACTTAACGGTCGGGCATGTCGGATATTACGTGTTTGGTGAACCCGAAATTCGAGAGTCGATGGAAGGGCCAGCCAAGGGAATCCAGCACGCTTGTGAAGCAGAAACAAGCTTGATGATGCACTTGTATCCAGACAAGGTTCGAACAGATAAGTTGCGAGATGACGGTTTGAAGTCTGAACCGCCAACGCAATCTCTTGTAAAAATGTGGGATGAAATAAGCGAAGAGGGGGTTCTGGGGTTTGCTACGCTTGGGACAGCCGCAAAGGGAAAAAAGATCTTTGATGCTTGCGTCAAAGGCATAGTATCGGAAGTTCAAGCAATTCATGGCGGAGTGGTTTACACCGGAAACTTTTAATGTCTAAATCCAAAACGATTTCCAACGAAGATCCGGTCGAAACCGCGCTTCTTGTCGTCATTAACGAAGATGAGCTTGACGACGTGATCGTCGAGGAAGAACTGATTGGACTTTGCGAAGCTGCTGGTGTTGAGCCATTAACAATTGTTCGCCAAAGGCTAGATCGACCCTACAAAGGCACGTTTATCGGTTCAGGAAAGGTTGAAGAAATCGCGATTATTGCGAAGGATTTGAAGGCCGATATCGTCCTCATTGATGGCGAAGTAAGTGGAATGCAGCAGCGAAATCTCGAAAAAGCATTTGAGACTCGCGTAGTTGATCGAACTCAATTGATCCTTGACATCTTTGCCCGAAGGGCAAGGACAAGGGAAGGAATGCTCCAGGTTGAGCTAGCTCAACTGACCTACATGATGCCGAAGCTAATGTCCGTTTATACGAAGTTTGAACGGCAGAAAGGCGGTATCGGTATGAGGGGTCCGGGCGAAACAAAGCTTGAATCTGATAAGCGCCTCGTTCGTGACCGAATATCCCGACTCAAGGACGAGATCGTTGACGTTAAGCGCGTTCGAGATCAACAACGTTCCAGCCGTCGTAAGCATCCGTTTCCGTTTGCGAGTATCGTCGGTTATACAAGTGCCGGCAAAAGCACGCTCATGAACCGTTTAGCTGGTACAGACGTGCTCGTCGATGCAATGCCCTTCGCGACTCTTGACCCGACGACCAGGAAAATTGATCTTCCCGATGGGTACGCATTATTCTTAACCGACACAGTCGGATTCATTCGTAAACTTCCAACTCATCTAGTTGCTGCTTTCCAATCAACGCTTGAAGAAGTAACGTTCAGCGATTTTATTCTCCACCTCGTCGATGTAAGCGCTCCATCATGGGAGTCCCAGCGAGACGCGGTGTTAGATACGCTCCATTACCTTGGAGCAAAAGACAAACCGGCAATCACAGTCTTTAACAAAATTGACGCGGCAAATGATCCCACGTTGGTGAGAGGACTTGTAGCCGAATTCCCTAACTCAGTCGCAATTTCTGCCACAACGGGCGAAGGCATCGATGACTTACTCGCGGCGATAAAGCGTCAAGTGCAGGACTTGTTAGGAACGATCCACGCGCTGATTCCTTACGCGCATACGGGCTTGATTCAAGAGTGTTACAACTTTGGTCGGGTTCTCAAGGAAGAGTATCGAGAAGACGGAATTTATATTGAGGCCGAGCTCGTCAAAGAGATGCGCGGCCTGCTTGAAAAATATATTATTTCTGAGGCTTAGCGAACGACATCGCAGCGCAATTGATGATTACGTGAACTCGATTGGAGATAAGCGTGTCGGCAAGATCAGTACCAATTTTGAAGTCAAAGCGGTTGAAGTCAAACTCGGTTTTGAGAATCATTAGGTCTCCTTCCTTGTCACCGAACCGGGCTTTTACGCCGTTTTTGACATACCGACCAGTGCCTTTAACGGTGATTCGCTTCGATATTCCACGAACGGTAAACATGCCAACTGCAGTTCCGTGCATCGTGCCGTCTTTGTCTGTCTTGTCCAACTTGCCAGATTCAACTTCAAACGTGGCGGTCGGGTATTTGTCCGCATCAAGGCACCAACTGCCTTTCATATTTTCAGTCATTTGGTCGCTGGTGAGTTTCAGACTCTTGATCCCAATGACAATCTTTCCGGTTGACTTTGCCGGATTTTCAGCATTAAACATTACAGTTCCCGTAACGTCGTTTCCGGTTCCGTGAAGTGGCTCTAGTCCGTCGGTCATGCTAAACGCAAAGCCATTTGCACCCTTTGGGTCTTGGAGAGAAAATTCCTGAATGAGGGCGGAGCGCCGGGCGAATCCAAATACAAAAAGGACGCTAACAATGAGTAGGGCCGATTTCGCGACAACTGATTTCTTCATGAACGGATACTACGCATAGAAATTTACTTGTATTAGCAAATATTTATTTTGTTGCAGCTGATTCACCAGCCACAAATCCGGTTGCGAATGCGGACTGAAGGTTATAGCCGCCAACTGGACCCGCAATGTCGAGGACCTCGCCGCATAAGTAAAGTCCAGAAACAATCTTTGATCCCATTGTTTTAGGGTCAACCTCGTCAAGGCAGATTCCTCCGGCAACAACTTCGCCCTTTTCTAATGGCACATGCCGGACTTCACCAATGTGCCAGCTTTTGACATTTTGGACAAGGCGATTTCTTGCTTTTCGATCAAGTTGCCCAAACGTTGTCAAGGGATTGATATCGCAGCTACTGGAGAATGGGGCAATCAAGCTTTCCGGCAAAAACTCCAGTAAAAACTTTGAGACCGTCGTTTTTGGATTTTCGGTAAGGAAGCGATCAATCAGTGATTCCTCCGTTGTAACGGGGAGAAGGTCGACTTCAAGTCGCACTGGTTGAGTTTCAAGAGCTTCGGATACCAGTCTACTGACTCCTAAGGCACACGGTCCCGAAACCCCTAGATGAGTAAAGAGCAGGTCTCCAGTCCAGCGTGCAACTTCTTTAGAGGTCCTTGCCTTAAGGGTTATGTTGCGCAATGCAACGCCAGACAAGTCAACCTGAGGCTTAGCAAGATAGATCGGTGCTAGGGCGGCGCGTGGTTTTACGATTGTGTGTCCGGCATTCTTGAGCCACCTCCAACCGTCTCCCGTTGTTCCCGAGTTCGGATAGCTTGAACCCCCGGCACAAACAATTACTTTCTCTGCAAAAAGCTCCGAGGCGTCAATTCGGTCATGTCGATCCGAAATGGTTAGAGCTTCTGAAAGCAAAGCTTTTGCTCCGTATTGAGTCTTCTCAGTCGGCATTCGCCTGCCGATTTCTTTCGACTCTCCAATCTTTACGCCTTTGACAGTGCCATTTTCGATCATAAGGTCCTCAACCGGAGAATTGAGATAAACCCATACTCCGGCTTCTTCGAGCAGTAGCTTGAGGACTGCAACGACGTCTTTGGCGGTTTGATGAACGGGAAAAATTCGACCATCGGGTCGGGTGTAAACCTCAATACCTCGATCGGTGATCAGCGGAACAATCGAGGTACTAGGAAATCGATAAACGCTCGGTCGGATGAATCGAGCTTCATTTTGGCGGAATGGCGAAAGCACATCTTCGATTGGTCCGTCATGGCAAATGTTGCATTTCCCGCCGCCCGAAATGAGAATCTTGGTTCCGATTCGCGAAGTTTTCTCAAGCAATATTACTTTTGCACCGAGCGATGCAGCCCGCCATGCGGCGAAGATTCCCGCTGCGCCGGCCCCAACTACAATCACATCCGGCTTCATATGTGGATCAATTATGAACGCTTAACAATTTGCACGAGTGCTGAACCTTGGTAAACTGTAATTTCATGGCGCGACGAAGGCACTTTAAGCAAAAAACGGGAGATCAATCTGGAAAGGAGCAAGGCATTGAACTAGATGGCACAATCCTTGAGAACTTGCCAAATGCAAGATTTCGCGTCAAGCTTGATGAAGGTGACCTCGAAGTGTTGGCACACGTAAGTGGAAAAATGAGGATGCACTACATCCGAATTCTTCCCGGCGACCGCGTAAAAGTGGAAGTTAGTCCTTACGATTTGACGATGGGGCGAATAACTTATCGGCACAGAAATTAAGAGCAAGGGCGGGACCCATTCCTCAAGGGCAAGGCTGGATACCAACAGGTACCAGCTTTTTTTATTGATAACCTATCTGTGATGCAAACAGGATTGATTTCGTCCTAAGCGAATCGACGTCCTATGCCCTTTTGCTCATGTCTTTTCCCCACATGGCCAATTGGTACCGTGAAAAGCAGTTCAACCCGGTAGACTGTATGTCTTATATTCGCTTGACTCCGATGAGTTTGGCAAAGCAAATCCAAAACGGGACGTATTGGGGTTGCAAAACGATTCAGACGTTGAGTATTATTTACAGTTGCGTCAGCGACGTTCTGCGTGTGCTTTCGTTCCCATCATTTGTGAGGTTGATTTAACTTTACAGACGGGCGAATTAGGAAAAACAGATCATGAAAGTAAGAGCAAGTGTAAAAAAGATCTGCGACAAATGC
>JANPAV010000400.1:0-2728 GCA_031430115.1 Armatimonadota bacterium
CACCAACACAACATCACTAGATATCGATTTGTCTAAAATCGATATCTGTTTCTTAGACCACTATTTCGAAGGTCGCGCCTTCACCGGAACAACGCTAACCAAAATCCTCGTCCCTATCGGAATCAAAGTGTGTGGCATGAGCTCGGTCGACGACGCAAACCGTTCGATGATGAGGGTCGGGGCGGTTTGCGCCTATCAAAAGGACATCCTTGCCAGGATGTTGAAGTCCTAAGAAGCCATAATCTTGTACTTCAACTGGACTAGACATTTTGAGTGGTGGGTAAAACGAATATTCAAGGGTGGCCTGTTTAAGCGACCATGTGCGAAGCTCCGAGCTTAAGCAGGGACAAACAGAGGACCACCAAGGACCATGCTGATCGGGTAAAAAACAAAGAATGAGACCGCCAGGGAAAATCAAACGTAAGTTTCGAAATACTCCTGGTCATTCTCATTACTACACCACATCAACCGACTGCAGAAAGCCATTCTTAAAAGATGACAGTGTGTGCCAAGCTCTAGCTGATCGTATCAATAAAGCCGCAGAAAAGCACAACTTCGTAATTCTTGCTTACGTATTTATGCCAGACCATATTCACCTTCTGATCCATCCCTTGAACGAGATCTATTCTATGGAGACGATTGCTAAAGCCATTAAACAGGGAGTCTCTAAAATGGCCAAGTCTCGTAAGTGGATTTCGACAGACCTTTGGGAAGTAGGCGGTGGGTACGACCGCAACATTTTTAGCGAGAAGGCGCGTAGTGATGCAATTCAATATATCCATCGAAACCCGGTGATGAAATTGATGGTCGATTCTTCCGTAGATTACTTCTGGTCGTCGGCAAACTGGTACCACACGGGGGAGGAAGGCGCGATCAAGTGCAGATTCTATTCCACGTTGAACGAGTAAGGTGTTACAATTCAAGTGTGGTTGCAACTAGTAGTCTGCCCCTGCATAAGCTCGGAGCTTCGCACATGGTCGCTTTTGGCTGCTTCGCAGCTCTAGGCCACCCCTTATCTATAGGGTGTAAAATTACCCCGCCCACAACGTGGCTCGCCGCTTACATGGATACTTTGGCTATGTTCTTCACATTGGAAGGCGTGTTCCATGACTTAACCGGAAAAGCATAAGATGTTGAAATTGGAGAGTTCGATTCTACGACAATCAATTGTAATACTTTTTCTCTTGGAAAGTTACTCAGTATTTGTTTACGGGAGAGAAATAGCCCTAGTTGGATCGATTGTGGAGCAAGTCGTGATGCTTATTTCAGTCTTGTGTTTCATTGGATTAGCTATTGGGTTGGCATTCAAGGTTAGGGTAGATTCCAAAATATTCATTTGCATGATTGTCGTTTCATTCATTTTTGCCTGCCTTAATCTGTTTTTTGGTGGAAGAGTCAGATGAATTTAGTTGGTTGATGTGACGCGGTCGTATAGCGCAAACTGCTCCGAAGAAGGTCCATTCGGCGAGCCACTTGCGTGGGCGGGGTTAACTTGGCGAGCCACTTCGTGGGCGGGGTTATCTTGTGTGGCAGATGCTGTGTTGTCAAGGGGTTATTGTAAAAGGTTTTCCACTCTTGAGAACTCCGTAGGCAATCATGACGAGTCACGTTGTGAACTGGATAATCGGGTGTGACCTGCGTACCCGACCGTCTGCGACCTTGACCTGTCCGCTGAAGCCGCAGGCGAAAGAGGAAGCAGGGACAAACAAAGGACCACCAAGGACCATGCTGATCAGGTAAAAAACCAAGAGTGAAAGCGCCGGGAAAAATCAAACGTAAGTTTCGAAACACTCCTGGTCACTCTCACTACTACACCACGTCAACAGATCGTCGAAAGCCATTCTTAAAAGATGATCGTGTGTGCCAAGCCCTTGCCAACCGCATCAACGAGGCATCGAAGGAGCACAACTTCGCGGTTCTTGCTTACGTCTTCATGCCAGATCACGTTCACATGCTCATTCACCCGATGAACGAGTGACCAGTCTCCAGCCTCGTTCCAGCCAACCGTCGTAAGCTTTCTACTCCACAGATTGACGTGATCCCTGCCACAAATCACCGTAAACTTTGCAAATAACTCAGCTTGAGTTGAACAAAAATAGAAATAAAGCGTATATTGGAGTATAATAGCGCAAAAGTGTTCTCCCGATCGTCATTTTCGAGCCCAGCGAAAAGTGCTTAAAAATTGAAATTTTCCGAAATTAGGTTCAATTCTTTACCAAACCAGTTTGCCTTCACCCTTCACCAGATCCTCAATTCCAACCTTCGAGTTCACATCCCATTTCTACAATTCCCCAGGAACAGCCATGAAGAGCTGGGTAAGAAACGGAAACTGTGCGAGTCACGGTCGCTCCTACCCGCTCACGAACAGCGACTGCCATGTGAGCGAAGTTTCAGCTTCGTCCCGTTGCGGGACGACCCTTCTTGAAAGTGCGCGGAAGTTCCTTGTTGTACTCGCCCTGCCCTCTGCAACTCTTCTCTTTCGGCGGCCAGCTGACAGCTTCTTCAACCGAGGACTACAAAATGAAAAGTTTAATAGTTTCAGTTCAAGCTTCTTATCCCGTACTTGTCTCCCCAGGGCCCTTCACAAAACTGGAAATTTTTGAAAAAAATAAGAATTCAGACTCAATTCTTTACCAAACTCCCGACTCCCAACCCAGAACTCCAAACTCTCAGCCATAATCCATGACCAAACGTTTCCCAAGCACAGCCCTGAAAGAGCGGCAATATG
>JANPAV010000401.1:0-13461 GCA_031430115.1 Armatimonadota bacterium
TCGAGGCTTCACGAAGCCATAGTTCACATTGTCGAAGCCAAGCGAGAAGGGAAGTCGTACGAAGAAGCCGTAGAGATGGTTCACAACCGTTGGGACGAGAAAACTGCCCACGGTTGGTGTCACACAATCTCGAATGCCCAAATAGTAGCGGTTGCATTACTTTGGGGTGATGGTGATTTTGGTTTGACGATCTCCCGAGCTGTGATGCCCGGGTTTGATACTGACTGCAATGGAGCAACGGCGGGTTCGGTTTGGGGAATCGTGAATGGAGTGAACGCAATTCCCGAGCATTGGTCAGGATTGTTTAACGACACTATGCGTTCGCAGCTTTTGAACTGGCGGGAATTGAAGATTTCGGATCTGGCAAGGCAAATGGCTACGTTAGCTTTTGAGTTACGGCATTGATTCTGCTACTTGGAACAGAATGCCGATTCATAATGAATCTAATGGGCGATGAACTCACGATTTACGCAATCAGAAAGAGAACGGACAAAAAACTGTCTTTGATGCTCAGCGTCATCGCGTTGGTTTTTTGCCTTGCGGTGGACTGGGTTATCTTTCATTGGTTTCATCTTTCCAATGCGATCAGTTGTTCGTTTGTCGTCGTCGTTGCCTCGTTACTCAATGCTTTTGGCGGGTTCTCGGTTTGGCGCAAATTGGAAGGCCGGGAAAAAGGCGTGATTGGGCGAGCCATTGTCGCTTCCATCCTCGCAATGCTTATTGTTCCGATTAGGTCGGGTCCACCTTCAATAATAGTTATTGCAGCCTCGTTTTTCGGCATCGCCCTAGGCGCTTACTTTGCATTGCCGGTACAGCGATTGGTGATCGCAGTCGAACGGCGAGAAATGGCTAAGAGCCGACCGGAAACTAAAGAATCTGACCAAACATGATTCGGTGACCATCCGGCGTCTTGATTCCGAATTCACGCAATCCCCACGGCTTGGTTGAAACCGTCGAAATAGTTTCAGCCCCTTTGCCGACAATCTCCGAATACAGTTCGTCGACATGATCAACGTTGATGTAGGCAAAATAGGAATGGTCACCAACTTCTCCGGCAGATATGATGCCGGGACAATCGCCAATCATGACTCTGAAACTTCCCCGCGAAAGGAAGCTCCATCCGTCCGATTCGTCGCCAAAATCCCTCGTGAACCCGAGCACGTTCATATAGTAATCCGTACTAATCCGCAAGTCCTGCACCGCTAACACAAATCGGGAGTTGGTCATCTCAACGCTCATGAATCGATTTTATTTGAAAACGACCCGTCAGCGACCATGATCCAACAAATTATCGACCAAGAATCTTATCTACGCCCCCGGTTTCGGACGACGCTTCTTACCATCCATCACTCGGATAATCGTCCTTGCCACAACCGGTTCAGTACTGTGCGCCCCGGTCTCAACCGCCTGCTGAATCAAGCCCTGCAAGTACGGATCATCCAAATCCTCGACTCGGTCCAGCCGAATGTGGCGAATCCGGGCTCCTGTCCCCTGAAGTCGCCCTTCCGGGTCATCAAACAAGGCTCCGTGCGAGAACCCAATGTTCATATACTTCGTGTAAACCGGAATGTGAAGAAAGTGGTCTGCGTTCTTTTCTGTGAACCCAAACGCGGAGCCAACCGTATTAATCGCATCCCAAACCGTCTCAACGCACGGTGGAAGCAGCTCCAAAACACGGCGACGGACATCTTGAGCCAGAACCTGGGTCGCTGCAGGATACGGGGCAAGAAACTGAAGATACTCGGGCGGTTCGGGCAACATCGTCTTCAGTCAACTTTACCACGCCCGGTAACATGCGGTAGGACCAGAAAGCATGAAATTCCACTATGGGCGACCAACTCTCATCATCCTTCTCTATGTCGTTTTCGCGGCCCAAGGATTTCAGTACTTTCAAGCTTTCCAGGCCGCCGAGCATATGCTCAACCCTTTGATCATGGCGGTTATTCTCGTTGGTCTTACATTCGTAGCCGTCTTGGCGCACGGTTTCGTCACCCGAATTCGCATTCAGATTATCGGGGACACCATTTTTGAATTCAATTTGAAGGGAGCCATTGTCCAAGAACTAGTGCTCGATCAAAATACGACCGCGACGCTCAGGCGCAAAGATACTGAACTAGAAATCAAGCAAGGCGAGAAATCAATAGTAGTCCGTAACTCCCTTTACGGATGGAAAACTTTTCTGGAAGAAGTTGCCAAATGGACCACGATTCAGAGCGAAAAAACAACCTAATCTATCAGCAAACGGTAGCAAACCCATGCCGCTAGCGCGTCTTGCGCCGCCGACCCAATCGACTTGTATAAAGTCCGTCCCTCAGGTTTGACGTTAGAAGAAAGGCACCCCCCAAACAACTCGGGCTTAACCGCGACCCCAATCATGTCTCCGCTCGTCTCAACGCACGCCAAGTTGTCCACCCACACTTGCGAAGCTACTACTAAGTCAGATTCTAACTCACGCATCGAAGGACGATAGGACCCCAAAGCCGAAACATGGCATCCTTCGCCGACCATGTCTAAAGTAAGCAACGGCGAGCCACTGTTCGTCGCTATCACTATCATGTCTGCCCCATCGGCAACCTCCTTCACGTCCGTACAAGCAACCACCGGAAGGCCCAACTTAGAAACCGCCTCGACATGCCGACCCAGTACCCGAACCGACGAGATTGTCCGCAAAATGCTCAACGCCTTTAGCGTGCTCAACCCCTGGGGTCCAGCGCCAACCAACCCCACTACTGAGCCGCCCGGACGTACAAGAAAGTCCGTCGCAATTGCCGTGCTAACCCCGGTCCGCAAAGCCGTCAACGCGGCAGCGTCAAATGTCGCCAACGGCAGCCCCGACGCAATGTCGAACAACACCGTTACGCCCTGAAAAGTTGCCCGACCCGCAGCCCGATTCCCCGGAATGTCGTTGAACATCTTCACTGCGTACACATCGGGATACTGGCCGTCGAGCGAAGCCCGAACGTAAGCGGGCATCACCAATCCATTCCCCTGGCTCTGGTGCAACGAAACATATTGACGAGCAGGAATCTCGGCCGCGCCACTCGATACCGCTAAAAACGCCCATCGCATGGCGTCAAAAATCTCAGCCGGATAACCCAGCTGGCCAATCTCCTCATCGGTTACAAAGCCTAATGCTTGAGCCATAAGCTACGGCGACGGAACCGCCATTGAAATGACGTGGTTCACCTTGGTGCCACCACCAAATGACTGCACCAAGGTTCCCGTGACCACGTTACCTTCGCGAACCAATGTGCCCTCCATGATCCACGGAATCAAGAAGTTTTCTCCCTGAACATTGAAAACAACACGATTACCTCGGAAAAAGCTTGACGATTGAATGATGTTGTATGGCAATGGTTGATTACTGTCGGCCATGACTCCCCGAATCGACCCGTCTGATAGCAATTCCGCTTCAATTCGCCCGCCGGTTCTCGATTCTGGACACGACCAGTTGCCAACGTAATTCCCGCTGAGTTTATCTGTGACGACGGCACCGGTGCCGCCGCAAGATGACATCAACCCCGCGATTACGAGCGCAGGCAATATCCACACATTAGACTGTTTCATGATTCCCAAACGTTACCTCATCAACCCAGCAGTCCACAGCAGGGTTACGCAACTTAGCCCCAGGCAGCGCCCAAGGAAGATCTATCAACTCCTTCGACCTCGGGGGCAGTCTATTTTATTCGAATTCAAGTTAGATCCAAGATGCCCTTGTTTTTCCAAAAGCAAGCGGTGGAACTAAGTGGCTCTCACCAAATTAGGAAAGCACCCGGAACCGAACCAAAAACGGATTACAATAGGTCAAGACTCACCCATACACCATGGCCCACCTATTCCTACTTCTCGCTTACTGCCAAGTTAACTCCCAGCCCAAAGAGGTGCGAGAGTTCTTTTCCTTGTGCGACAAACTTGGTCTACAAAGCGAACTCAAAAAGCCATTCGTCAAGGTTCGAGAGATCTACGAGGGTAAGCCCGGCGCCATCCAAAAAGTGGCCGGAATCCTTAAGTCCGAAACAAAAACCGACTTTATCATTATCTTGCCTAGCCTCGCTCCAAGACGCTTTCCAAAGGTCCCCGACAAGAAGAGAGGACCCAGGTTTGATTACCAACCCGCAGACCTCGCCAAATGGGTCAAAAACACTGCCGCTGCAACCAACCCAAACACGCTGCCCGACTACAAAGACACATTCTTTTCGATTGATGAATATCTCTATCTAGACTACAATTTTCCTTCGATGGCGTACATTTGCAGTCAACGGGGTATGACCGGAGAAACGGCTTTTTTCATTTACTATTGCAAGAAAAACGGGGCGTTAAGACCTTATTCTGTCCGTGAAGCCCTAGAAATGTCTGATAGAGCCCTCGATGAAATCATGAGGCAGTTTGAGGATCTCAAGCAATCTCGTTCCGACCTGCTCGATAAGCTAAAGAAGACGGCTCCGACCTATCAGGGCTACCCCGGCTATAACAAGTTTGTTAAGGCTACTGCGACCCTCCAAAGGATGGTTCGAGAAGACGAATCCCACACACCTAACTCCGACCCGATAAAGGAGAAAATCTGGAAGTTGCGAGACCAGGAAGTAGATATGGTGTGGAATCGTGGGGCTCTCGAAAAACTTGTCGAGATTGGCTTACCCGCTGTTCCTGCCCTTATCGATGCGATCAAAGATACGAGCTACACGCGGAGTCAGTACCAATACTCCAAAGGATTCTATGTCGACTTCCAAGAGGACAACAACGTTCGAGTAGGAGATGCGGCTTACAAAGCAATTAAAGAAATCGCTTGCCGAGAGTTCAATGTTCGTAGCCGCCAGCAGGGTGAACAAGCGGCAAGAAAGTGGTACGCCGAGGTGATGGCAAAAGGTGAGAAAGCTGTCCTGATCAAGGGGGTAAAAGCGGGTGGACCTTATGCAGATCGTCAGGCTCGCCGTCTTGTAAAGGCTTATCCCGATGCAGCCTTCGCGGCAATAAAGGAAGGCTTGATCAATGCCCCTTATTATGTTCGTCCAAATTTACTAAGAGCAATAAAGGAGTTAAAGCAGCCACGAGAGATCGAGTTTATACAGCAAATAATGCTTCATGGAGGCGATATAAGAACCCGAATATCGGCAGCTAAGTTACTGGCTACTACCAACTCCGATACAGTGCTTGAAGCAATGTTCAAGGAATGGACGAACCTCTCTGAAGAAGATTCAGTTTTGGTGTCGCGTGATTTAGTCGAATGCTTTATGGCGGCAAGAAGTCGCAAATATCTCAAGAAAATCCAGCAGGATTTCCGAAATCGACGGGTCTCCGAGCGGCATGACTTTATCGTCATGGGCGATTGGAGTTCTTCCAAAGATTGGAAATTGGGTGCTCCGTCCTTGGATCCTGACTGGGAAATAGCCATGGAAGACTTCCTCGCCTCCGAACTTGATGATGATGTTCGGTGTGGCACCGTATATCTGTTTCACCAGGGTCACGAACCATTGTTATCTGAGTTAGCCGCTTCTTACTTGTGCAACAGGTTCCCTCATACGTATAAGTTCGAGAGGGCTATTTTGGACGACGATTTGAAAGACCTACGAGCGGAATTGCTCAAAATCTACCGCTCCCGCCGATGATCACCTTCTATGGCAAAACGTGCATAGGATTTCCCATAACGACTTCGCTTGGCGTCTTAAGACCCTACTTCAACAGCCCCGCCGCAACCAAATGCGTCCGAGCAGGCAATCCCTTGCTATTCGCCAAAAGCTGCGCGGGCTCAACCTTATTTCCACCTTTAAACTCGTACACCAGCGCCGAGACCTTGAGTTCTCCTCGCCAATTTTCTCTTCGATACTTTGTACCGAGATCGAAGGGTCCGTCAACTATTTCACGTTTCTCGGTTTCCCCAACCCCTGTCTTCGTTATCGGCTCTGTCGAGGCAACCAAAACGATCACGCGGTAACGCCGATCAAGAACTTCGTACTCCGAGGCAACATAGTCACCAATTTTGGGAAAGTCAAAGCCAGCCAAGTACTTTGGTTTGTATCCAAACCGACTGCTACCAGCCGATGGTCGTCCGTCGTCATGAATCGTCTCGAACGGTAATACAATGGCAAATCCAGAGTTTCCGTAATCCCAAATGAACCATTGCGAAAAACCTCCCCCTCGAACCGCCTCAAGTAGCATGTCGCAGGTTCCGCCTTTCGTCCTTTGGGGAGTCTCAAAAATGACCGGACTAACAAAGTCGTAACGCGAGGAGTATTCTCCGGGAATAAAGTTGGAGTTAGCTCTTCCATTTTCATAGATCGGGGTCTCCTGGAACTTTCTCCGGATCAAAATAGTGTCGCCATCGATTCGGAAAGTGGCATCAACTTGCCTCAATATGTATTCGAGCGCGATTTGGACGGTCACGTTTCGCAAAGCAATTGTCACCCCTCCATGGATTCCTGGGCCAATCGAAACCTTGATACCGTGAGTCTTAAAGAGGGTACGAAGCGCCTCATGAATGTCGGCGTTAAGTAGCTCAATGTAGGGAATGATTTGATCCCGAACATCAATCCGACCTTGCATCGTGGACTCTGTCGGACAAGTTGCCGAGTCAGCCCCATTGAGACCCAGGCAAATCAGCCCGGCGAGAACCATCATAGCAGCCCAGCCGTCCAAAGCTCAGCCCCGATCAAGTGATCTCGAGCAGACAATTTACTCTTCCCCGGCGAGATCAACCGCACAGGGTCAACACTGGTCTCGCCCTTAAATTCATAAACTAGCGCGGAGAGCGACACCTCGCCTTGCCACTTTTGAAGGCGAACCGCTAATGGCAAATCGAACGGGTTGTCCTTCCGAAATATAGACTGAGATGCCACAACTCCGTGTGGCTCAATTGGCTCCGTAGAGGCCACCAAAACAATCACTCGTCCGTGATGAGGTACCCATTCAGACTCGCATGCCACGTATTCGCCTAGCTTGCGAAAATCAAACGAAAACAAGTACGGCGCTCTATAGGTAAATCGCTGATAGTTCTTCCCACCTCTAACAAATGTGCCGTCGTCATGGATATATTCAAATGGTAAGACGACCGCAAAACCATTTTTGCCGTACGACCAAACATACCAACGGTTAAAACTTCCGGCTCGAGCCGCTTCTAGCAGTAAATCAAGGGTGCCACCCTTCGTCCTTAGAGGGCTCGTATAGAGGGCTGGATTAGTGAAGTCATAGCGCGAAGTATAAGCCCCCGGAAGGAAGTTAGGCACGGTGGAAGGTTGCGGCACTCCTTCCAGTGAAGTTGGCGATTGTGTTCCAGGTCGGCTACGATGTCGAATCAAAAACACGCGGTCGGCAACTTGAGATCCTCCGTCTGAAGTAGGAGTCCAAATCGGAACCGTTCGATATGTCGCATCTACCTGCCCTAAAATCTGTCTAAGAGTCTCTTCAAATGTCAAATTCTGGCTATCGAAACTGACCTTTCCCCGAACATCGTCCCCGATCGTGTAGTTTGTCTTGTAGTCCTTGAACAGCTTCTTGATTGCTCCCCGAACATCGGACTTGACCAGCGGGAACGTAGGGACAATAGCTTTCAGAACGGGCGAATAGTTGCTGTCGTCGCTTCCTGCAGATCCTTGCCCACTTAAAACTATCGCCGACAACATCACCGCTAGAACCATCATGCTCTCATCTTAACTCAAACGATTATCACGCACCAAGCTTTCGCTTCTTTTCGATAACATACGCCTGGTTTTCAAGTCGATATTCCGCACCAACAAGAGTAACGACCGCCTTCAAGGCATTTTCAAAACTAACATTTCTCATATGAAGAGTAATCTTGCCTTGAACGTTTGAGTGGAGCGAATAGTTGATGTTGAACTCCTTAAAGATTGTCTTTAATACTTCCCTGACATCGCTATTCTCATAGTCAATCGAAGCCAAATTTCGTTCAAAAATACAATCTTGAACCAGGTAAGACCGTGGCTCAATTGAAACGATGGGAGCATTTAAAAGGGAAGTCGCCATGAGCCCAGCTAGTATCAACATTTAATCACTTTCTTTAGGACGTTCTTCAAGCGGCTTGCTTACGCTTTCAAAAAGAGAATTTCGTATTATTCCGTTCCAGCAGATTCTATTGAGAAACGCAAAGAACTCCTGCTCGGAGACAAAACACTTCGCCAGTCGCTTAGCAATGGATTCCCCGGTCATGGTTCCTTTTCGCCTCGGTTGTAGACCGAAAGACAAAATGCCGTAAACAGAAAGAACATTAAACTTTGGGAACCATATTGCAAATTTGTTGCCATCGAACTGGAAACCACGTAGTACTTGCCAAGCAGATAACAAGCCGCGTCTCCAAGAATGACTAGCACGACAAAGCCAAGAAATCCCAGGAATAAAGTCCACTTATCTTCCTTCGAGAATTTCATAGCTTCTTGTCCCCTCGGTTCGATACATTAATCCAAAACGCAATAAAGAATATGAACAGCACACCTGCGGAACCTCGCTGCAAACCCCTCGCGGTCGAGTCAGAAACCACTCCATTTTTCCCGAGAAGGTACGAAACCGTGTCCGCGACAATTACTAGCACGATAAACCCGAGATAACCGAGCCCAAGCGTCCACTTCTGGCGCTTTGAGAGCTTCACTGCTTTTCCTTCCTTTCGTTCTTCCTGCCCTTCCAAACCATCCATAAAACAAATCCCCACAAGAACATTTGGAAGACATTGGTGGCAATGTGTATGGACTGGTTTAGTTCACTTGAAATCTGTTGCCGTTCAAATAGGATGAAATTAACGGTGAGCACAATGGATGTTGCCACAACCCACAAAATTAGAATGCAAAAGTACCGTCGGTCCCGTTTGTTAGCCCAATTCATCCTCTATTCAACCTGTATATCCTTTTCACCTTCTTTTGCGAACAACAATAAGGCAACACATAACAGATAAGCCGGAATCAACATCAACTTGTTTTGGCTGGTGCTAAACCCGACCATAATTGCGACACAAACAAGAGAAAATGCCGCAACTTGCCAAGACCTATTCTTAAAAAATTCGATCATGTTCGCATCAACTTCCGACGAGCATATCCTAATTTCCGATCCGGAGGATCACATCTGTTAGCCTCATTGAATTTCCTGATACGCATTTCAAGCTAGAATAATGAAAGTGCTCCTTCTCTTAAGCTTGTCTTTGCCAACGTATGTGTACTCATATATAAGTGTGTTCGCGGATCGCACTTTAGACGGTTCATTCAAATTCGGCGGTGAAAAGATTTCGATCATCAAAGCTAAATCTAAAAAGAAGGAATTCTATTTTGTTCGAGCTACCGAGCGAGCTTATGTTAGGCATCAAGGCATTCAGGAATTTGAAATGGCAACTAACTATCTGCTGGCACCAGCAAGTTCCATCTCGATTGGCAATGGTATTGACTTCGTTTCCAATTCTGTGTTTGACGGTGATCCATCCGATTCAGCCAACAAAAAGTCGTTGACAAAATTTCTCAGCGGAAAAATGCCTGTGAATCCGGCGAAAATCCACATCCATTTTGAATTTGCCGAGAACCAACGGCTCATGTATTTTGGCGATCCGGGCAATAGTGGTCGGATCGATACTAATTACGGGCATTACGCTGTTTACCGAACGATAGAATTCGACAAATTTCTAGAAAAGGTTACCAAGAATAATCCAAAGCTCATCAAGAGGAATTGAGAAGGCAGATTCTCAAATCAGAAAGTTTCAACCAATCGTAGAGATCGTTGATTGATAAGTCATCGGGACCCCATGCGTTTCGGGTGCCTCAGCATTCTTCCGTCCCAACGGGGGATTTCAAATTAGCCTGGCGGCAGAGCCCTAGGAAGGCTTTGAAACGGTCCCCGCGAACTGTAAGTTCGTCTAAATCCTTCTTGTCCGGAATATTGTGAGAGGTTCAATTCCAATGGTAGACTCCCAGTCTCGCTTCTTCCGAGGCAGATGTCGTTACTAGTGCCACACAAAGAAAAGTAACCCGGCTCACGAAGTGGTTAGCCTTAGCACATCTATTTTTCTCAAGATTGGCTTATTGTCTGGGTCGAAACAAATAAGCGATGCTGCCACAGGCCGAATGCAGAGACTGAAGAAGGCAAAGCAGAATCTGAAGCTAGTTGTGCAATGTGATGTTGGAGCTCTAGGTATTAAGGAAACCATCAAACCAACTTATTATCTCACTACCTTTGGGCTTACTTAGGTCAATTAGAGATCCAAATGCAGCATTATAGTTGCCAAGTGGATTTGAAAAAATTGTTACAAATGAGTTAAGTAATACTTTATCATAATCAATCGTTCGGAAGGGATTGTAGTTTTTCAATGCATTATCAATGAAGGCTTTTGTACCCAGAAGTCGAGGATCGAGTGGATCAATGCATTCGAGTAATGCCGATTCGACATAACCCTGGTCTTTCGAGTTACCAAACATATATATTGCGACACGCTTGTTGTTTACCTGAAGCCAATTTAGTGTCGGGTCATACTTTTTAGGTATTACCGCAGTTGAATCTACTGTCATTAGAATTGTTCTAATTGAATCATATCGAGCCTGCATAGATGCATTACAATCAACGAGAATGCCAAGTTCGGTAACCGTAGAGGATCTGAGCTCGATAGGGAGCAACTTCTTAAGTTCATCAATTGATGTGCAGTTTTTTGCAAAAGGAGGCACGGCATGCCCGAGATATTCATATGAAGCGGAAACGACATAAATGTCTTCTTGTCCTTCACACAACAACACTTTCGACTTGTCAAACGTCTTCAATAATCTTACCGAACCTCGACGTCATATTCTGTAGCCAATTTCAATTCTTCTTCTGTAAACAAAGTAATAGGCTCGCGTGAATCGGAAGTATTAAGACGAAACAGCATTCCCAATTCTGGATCAGCACTCGCTGCCTGGGAAAATGCTTTTATACACTCTAACGAGTGAGTTGTTGCAAATACTTGTACATTGTATTCCTTTGACAATGCAAAGATTGATCGCCAAATTCGCATAAGTATTGAATGGTGAATGCCCGTTTCAATTTCGTCGATTAAAACTATACCGTTCTGAGTTGACAGCATGGCAAGTGTTACACCAAGTAATCTTTGCGTTCCATCGCCCAAGCTACGTAATGAAACAGGCTCGATATCATTGGTAAGCAAAGCCTTACCAACACGATTACCTGATTCGTCATCTCCAAGAAAGTTGATTCTTTCTAAGTCAGGAGAGATTAGCTTCAGCATTTCGTTAAGACTTGTTTCTTTAGTTGTCAAGCTAATTTCATCCCAAAGTGAAACTATCGTTCGAGTATCCAACCCTAACGACAAAATTCGAAGCGTCGGCCCCTTGTCGGGTACCAATTGAGGTCTGGGTCTTAGAGCTTGATCGAGACGTATCCGAGCAAGTTGACGACCATTGCGTTCAATTACTAGCCTTGGCTCAACATCTTCTGGAAGATCTTCCAAGACAAGCTGTTTTTTGGTCTTTGGATCATACGGTTGGATTTGCTCCACCTCTACTGGATCCCCTTCCTCATCTACGATCGTTACAAGTCTAGTCGTGAACAAATCGACTGCGATACGTACGGAGTCGTTATTTGATCGCAATTTCACTTCTGGCCAATCAAGGGGATTTGCCAAGTTTGGATGTCCGAAGCAAAGGTGTCGTAGTTGTTCAGCGGAGACATTAACATTGACGTTTCTCCCCATCCTATCTGCTCTCAAAGCAATTTCCTCGCGCTCGCCCAGTATTTTAGCGAATGCATTTGATGTCAACGAGGAATTTAAGAGCTCAATGGCCTCAAGAAGACTGCTCTTTCCTGCGTTATTTTTTCCTGTGATTAGGTTGATTCGTCCGACTTTGGGCAGAGTTACGTTCTGCAATCCGCGGAAATTCTGAATGGATAAGGTTTCAATCACACAACACGACCAAGTTTTGTTTCAGCGAAGTTACGACCAACGCTGAATTACATTTAATATTATGGTTAATTTGATAGGTCACATCAACGACATCGGCATGATGACGCAGAAATAGTTCTTATCTTCTTCAACTGACCGAAAGATTGCGGGTCGCATCGACTCCGTCATTTCGACCTTGATTCCCGGACCACTGATCGGCTCAAGCGCGTCCAAAACGTACTTACCGTTAAACGCAATCTCAAGCTCGCCATTGGTGGAGATCATCGCCAACTCTTCCTTCGCGTCGCCCTTTTCCTCGCTTCGAGCCGCGATCAATAGAGTCTCTTCGTTGCCCTTAAAGCGCAATCGGTTGGCAGAATCCTTTGCAACGATCATGGCTCGGCGGACTTTGCTGCCCAGTTGGTCTCGCTCGAGGCTCCAAGACCGAGTGGACTCGGCAGGAACGACTCGCTCCCAATTTGGATACTTGTCGGTAAGAAGCTGGGTTACGATCTTGGCAGCATCGGTAGCCACGCCAACACGACCATTGCCAAAGTTGAGTTCGATCGACATATCGTCGCCGAATGGCAAAGCTTGGATCGCTCGCAATGCCTTTGCGGGAACGATCGCGGTAACCGTCGATCCCATTCCTTCTTTGGTAACTTCGCGGACGGCAAGTCGGTGAGTATCGGTGGCAACCAGCCGGAGCAGGGAGCCGTCATAGCTCATCTGCACGCCATTGATGTTTTGTCGGTGAGGGTCGGTTGAAACCGCAAAGATGACCGAGTCAACGGCGTCTCTAAACTCTCCTAGTGTAAGAGAAAGGCTGTTTTCGCCCCCAAAATCGGGAGCGTCAGGGAAATCAATTGGATCCAGGCTGTGCAATCGGTATTCCGATGCGCCCTGGGTCAACAGTACGTTCGTACCGTCGGTGGTGACCAGTTGAACGTCACCGTCCGGCAAAGAGTTCGCGATATCGACGAGGAGTTTAGCGGGAACACAAATGGCCCCTTCCTCTTCGACAACGGAAGCAAGTCGTCTTTCGACCCACATTTCTCCATCGCATCCGACAACGCGGATAGTCGATCCAGACGCTTCAATTTTGAGCGTTTGGAGGATATTGACGGAAGTGCGTGCGCTCGCGGCTTGGCCTGCGGCGCTAACTGCTTCAAAGAACTCTTTTTTCGGACAAGTGATTTTCATGTCTATGGATGCTTTAGCCGCTCATTGGCAGCTGATATTGTAGATGTCTTGGGTCGGGAGACTGAGTCTGCAAGTGTCCACCTTTTGCGTAAAGCTTCATCAATACGCGTTGGTAACTCTCCTCAGTAAAATTAAGTTCGTCGTTTTGTAGGGTTTCTACGGTTTGACGAAGGGAAGTCATGTCGTGCTTAAGTTCGGGATCGGTCTCTGCCGCTTGTTCCATTTCTTGGGCAAGATCTTCTGGCAGTTCATTGCCTGCGTAAAGATCAACCAGTTTTTTATAGGTTTCGTTCATTCTTGTGTGCCTCCTAGCTTGTCGCGAAGCGCCCTACGTCCTCTGTATAGGCGAGATTTTAGTGCCGGAACACTAATTTTCAGTACCTCCGCTGCCTCCCTTGCTGCCA
>JANPAV010000402.1:0-9070 GCA_031430115.1 Armatimonadota bacterium
TCGGAAAACGATCCGGGAGTTTGTCAGCCTAGACTTCGGATTGAAGAACTTGGGTGAGGCGGTGGAGAGTTTGTTCGCACCGGTGTTTGACAATCGCAGCAACGATTGGATCATACGGTTGCACCGAATCGATGTTTGCGAGGACGAGGGACGCAAGTTCGCCAACCCTTGCTCTGACGAGCGAACGAGAGAGTCCTGCTTCATCGGCCATCCCTTCGAAGTGTCGAGGCAGCACTTTTTCGTACTCATACTGGCTGCCGATTTTCATCGCCATCTTTTTGGCGAGGTCAGGATATGCGACAGTGCAGACCAGATCATAGAGGGGAGTGAGGGTTAACCCTTTGTCATAGAGCAGGGAGAAGTTCTTTCCGTGGGCGTCGTTGTTTCCGATCAGGAAATTAAAGAGGACGGCATCGAGCAGGGCGGGAAGCTCTCGGATTGGTCGGGTGGTGACGTTTCGCACCAGTCCAAAACAGTCTTTGAGTGATGGGCCACCTTCATTTTGATATTTTTGCTCCGATATTTTGCCGAGCGCCTGACAGAAGTCTTCTTGATGCAATCGGATGATTTCGTTGCCCTCGGCTTTTCGATCATATCGCTCGACGATGAGGTAGTCAATGCCTTCGACTTGTTGCATTTCAACATTCGCCGTTCGCAGCTTTATTGACTGCGCCAGGCGCATACAAAATGCTTCATTAAGGACCATGCTTTCGTATCCTTTTACTGCAGGTTTGATGATATGGGTGCTTGGGGCTCCGCCGAGAGGAACGGAAATCTCTCCTTCGACTGATCTGAATACGGCAAGTTTGACTTGAGCACCGGCAAGAGAAAGCCGTATGCCATCTTCGCCGGCGAGCAACGGTCGAGATGGTAGCCTTCGGAGGATTGACGCAAGACTCGCATGATCGAGTTTTTGGTAGGCGTATTCTGAAGTGGGATAAGGCTCTCCGCTAGGCAGAAGCGTTACGGCTCCGGCGCACTCTCCGCCGATTTGTTCGAGCATGGCGAAGTCATTTTTGTTGCTAATGCCAAGGTTTTTCGCGATGGTATCGCGCTGGTCGGCTTCGGGCAAGATTCCACCAAAGAATGGTTGGCAAGCATTGCGATCAAAAGGTTCTGGGCTTAGCGGGAGTGATTGAGAGAGCGGTTTTGCTTGTTTGTCTTGAATCCATGAGGCATCGTATTGGAAACCCAGGTTGCCATGCTCGTCTTGGACAAGTTCGCCTACGAGACTTTGGTGCAGGTATACATCGAGATTACGCGCCATCGGATGGACTCTCCGGGAGGGCTATGGTCATCGTTATTCCCAGGGTGTTTAGCACGGTGAGGACTTTGCCGAGTTGGCAGCTTGGCTTTCCTTTTTCGAGATCGGTGATGAATCTCAACCCGGTTCCAGAGGTGAGGGCAAGATCCTTTTGGGTGACGTTGAGGACCTTTCTTGCTGCCCTAACGGCTTCGCCTACGCTCGAAGGAGTATGTTTCATAAATATTCCCGTACGGTAATGTTAGCCCGAAAAATGGCGTTTGTCAATGAAATATTCCCGATCGGGAATATTTCGTGACTTTCTTGCTAAAAATAAGCAAATGCTCCCGATCGGGAATGTCGATTCCCTTCCGATTTTCTATTCTTAAAACTATTGCAGGCAAGATGCCTGCGCTCCATAAACATATGAAAACAATTAGTATCCGTTTCGGCATAAGAGGCGCGGGGATGTTTCCCAACGCCGGAATTTTCGTCAAGTCATTACCTGAGGACCAGGCGCGTTTGGTGGTCGAGGGATTAGAAAAGCTCAAGACTGAGTTGATCCGCATGGGGAACCCGGAACTCGCCAATAAGTTGGTGGCTGAATACCGATGAGGCAAACGGTCTTTGGTGGAGTTGGTCGCACCACTCGATCGCGCTCGGGGGTCGCTAAGAAGATTGTTGACAAGATTGATGATCCGTCGATTGATTCGAATATGGTGAGAGATGAAGTTCGCACTCGATGTGCCGAGGACTTTAACGAGAATCGCCAGGCAGCAGTTGAGATCATCAACAGCACTTCGTCTTCCAACACGGACAAACTTCGGGCCCTTGACATGCTTGGGAAGTATGGCGGACTGCAACAAGTTGATTCGGCATCAGGAGACGGCATGGGCAAGGATCGGAATATTGCCGAGGATTTGCCCCAAGAATTGCTAGATCAGATTGAAGCGTTCTTGAGACGGTAACAAATTTATACTTTTTTACACTTGTTTTCTTTTTTTGATTGACTTCAGCATAAGAGTGTCGTATAATATGTTCTACGAGCGGGCGTTATTGTGCCTGCAGGAAGTCCCAACTGGATCGGTTGGGACTTTTTTATTGCCTGCTTATTTACCCTTTGCCCCGATGATCGGCTTTGACACGCACATCTTTGCCTATTTGGCAAGTCAATCAGCGATCAAGGGGCAATCAATCTATTTTCCGGGCAAGCACATGCAAGAGGAAGTGACTTTTTCTCCGTCCTCGGCCCAGATTCGGTGATACCTTCGCATCCACTTTGAGGCATTCTTAGCATCACCCAGTTGCTGGTAAGCCTTGGCTATGCCGAGGGTGGACCAACCATTTTCACGGGTAATTTGCAGGTCTCTCTTGTAGACCAGAATCGCCTCAATTGGCTTATTGGCTTTGAGATAAGCAGCTCCAAGCGTATGCCGGCACGGCTGGAGCCAGTCTGGCGGCTCGTTGTAACGAAGCTGATCTTCAATTTCGACGGCCTTTTTCAGTTCAGCGATTCCCTCTTCCATATCCCCTTCCTGGACTTTGATCTCGCCGATGGTGAGATGTTCGTAAACATCGAGTACCTTGCCGGCGACATTGTTACCGAAAGGACCCTCGGGATTTACCTTCTTTCGCTGTTCGACAAAGGCTTCTAGCTCTTTCTTGGCTTCATCGAGTCGATGAGTTGCGGCAAACGCAACCGCTCGATCCGCATGCCATGTTGTCCGCGAGATCGGTAAGTACTCCGCTGGCTCGGGCGCAGCCAGGATTTTGTCCCAGTGTCCAAATCGCTTTTCGACATCAAGTGGCATCGCCATCAAAGAATCGAGATACACGGCCATTTCTTTCAACATCGACTCAGGAATGAGGGTCTTCCAATCGGAAAACGCCCACTGAGCGGAGGCGTAAGAGCCGTTCATCGTTCCTGCAAACGCCATCATCATTCGGTTATGCCCCATGTAAGGCAAGTAAGTCGGTTGAAGTCCGCGCTTCGCGGCAAAATTGCGATCGGTGATGATTGCCTTTCGGTTTTGGACAATTGCATCGTTCCACCGACCAGTTCGAACGTAGATATGCGAAGGCATATGAACCAAATGTCCTAGGTTTGGGGCGATTTTGCTGAGTAAATCGGAGGACGGGATTGCCTCCTCAGGACGTGGACCACCTTCCACGGTATGGATCCAAAGATGGTTCGCCATGAGGTGCTTGGGTGAAAGCTTGAGTGCATGTCTGAGAACCGCCATGGCTTCTTCGGTTCCTGGCTTTGCTTTTCCGTCGAACGTCCATTGATTCCACGGACTGAGGATGAGAATGGATTCAGCATAGAGAGAAACGACGTCGGCATCCTTTGAGTACTTGGATGCCAAGACTTTCATCTTCTCTCGGTAAGCACTATCAAGCGAGGCTCGGTCGGTGCCGTTGTACCGGGCGAGTCCTGCATCGATGAGATCGGATTCAATGCCGGGTCGCGCCAGTGGTTTGGCTTTTTCGAGTGCGGCTAATGCGTTTTTGGCGGCACCTTCATCCACAGATGTGAAGTTGATATCGGGAGCGTATGAGAGAGCTTCTCCCCAATATGCCATAGCGCACTTCGGATCTAGCTTCTGAGCGGCGATGAAAAACTTCGTGCTGGTTGCTTTGTGAAAGGCATAGAACAATGACATTCCTTGATCAAAGTACTTTTGCGCCTGCTGGTTTGCGGTGTGAACCGTTCGATGGTAGGTTCCTATTCCGGTCATTAAGGGCGGCAGGTCCGCCTTTTGAGGACTCGCAAATGACAACGCGATAGACGAAAACAAGGACAGTGAAATCATGATATCTTAGTGGCGATATTACCACCGGATTGATGCTATCCGGTCAATCCACACGACTAACGTCTCTCTCCACACCTCTATCGCCTATCGGCGTGTCAAACAGAGATCAAGGGACAATCAGTTTCATCACCTAGTGACAAGGACAACCCAGCCCGAGACGACCCAAAGGATTACATCTGATGCCAAAAGGACTTTCAAGGTCATTTGGAGCTTCCCGGGAACTTCGGGCTTGTACAGTCGCCGATCGAGGCCAAGCAGACAGACAAACGCAGAGACCAGATAGACGCCTAACCACATGGAGTGGGTTGGTCCATTCGCATAACTCTTGAGTTCGTCAACAATGCCAAACAAAGCATGAAGCACATGAATTGAAAGGAGACCCGTAAGGATCAAGGCTAGATGACGATTTTCAGACTTCATGCTTTCTGAGCCCAATCTACCTCAGTCACTATCTATCCGCACCCCTTAAAGATCTACTCACATTATTTCAGCGAAGCAGGCTCCGCAGGCCAAAGCTCTTGCAGGCAAGAGCACTCCCAAACGGGTCATCGCCCTTTTCACAAAATGTCCGTTTTCCTTACCGATGAACAGATTGTTGCCGCTCAGTGTTGGCATCATCTTCATCGATTTGTTGAGGAGACCAGTAGTTACAAACTCCATCCTTGGCAAATATTGTTGTGCAGACGCCTAGAAAAGCTAACCCATGAAACCGGACAGCGAATTCTGATTCATGCTCCGCCTCAGGTTGGCAAAAGCCAGATTGTTTCAAAGAGACTGCCAGCGTGGTCGGTATGGCGCAACAAGCATCTTCGGGTAATCCTGGCGGCGTACAACAAATCACACGCTGGGGCTTTGATTGATTCGGCGAAGAATGCAGCCATGCACACTATCGTTCGTTTAACGAACGACCCAATCGAGTGGGTTAAGTCGAATCAATACGACGGGACGTTTACCCGAGAGCGAATGGAATTGAATGATGCCCAACCTAGTTTGATTGGCGTTGGTCTCGATTCTGGGTTTACCGGCCGCAACGCGGACTGCTTGATAATTGATGATCCTTACGCCAACGCGGAAGACTCACGATCCGAAGCTTACAACCGCTCGGTGAAATCGTTTTGGAACGAAACTGCCGAACCGCGCTTGATGGCGAACCCGGCTTCAAACGTAGTGGTGATGTTTCACCGCTACCACGAACACGATATTGCTGGATACCTCATGAGCCGGTTGGATAACTGGGAAGTCATCACCTTTCCCGCTATCGCAGACGCGAACCCCCACGACCCAACTAATCGTTCGGTTGGCGAATTACTTTCACCTTTTCACACAATGCAGGGCCTGCTGAAGAAGCAAGCTGACGACCCGAAAACATTCGCGGGTCAGTTTCAAGGCAGCCCTATTGCCGACGGCGAGAAACTGTTTGAGCCATGGATGTTTGAGGGGCGCTTGATTGAGCCACATCAGTGTCCCTTGTTGACCAAATGGTTCCGCGGTGTCGATACCGCAACCAGTGACAAGCAGAGTGCTGACGATTCGGCAACCGTGAAGCTAGCCTACGATCCGCTTGGCAACTGCTACATTCGGATGCCACTGACCAAGAAAGTCAACCCAGCTCATTTGAACGAATGGATGGAGTCGCTGATACTCGGTGACTTGACCACGATGACCATTGTGGAAGAGCATCACGCAGGATACGGCGTTGTTTCGTATTTTCAGCGTCTGCCGGCTTATCGGCGGCTAGTAAGGGGTCAACAAATTTCGGGTGCCCAAGGCGGAAAGCGACAACGTGCGCTGGTGCTTGCGGACCTTGCTCGTCAACGACGAGTATTCATCGTGAAGGAGGGTGAGTATGCAAAGCTGCTCGACCAACTTTATGGATTCACCGGGACGGTTCCCGGTGAAAACGACGACCTACTTGATGCCATTACGGTGGTTCAAACCTTTATTAAAGAACAAAAGAGTACTTATGAAACCCTCGAATCTCACAATCCCTATAACCCAGGCAATAGCCCCAGTGCGCGAAAATTTGCCGAATTGCAAGCCAAAGAGCAATAACTTAGTAGCACTGGTTACTCATGATTGGCGAACATTGCCGATTCCCATCATTTGGATTCTCGGCGAGGCTTGGGCAGGCTGGAAGGAGCTGACACGACCGCTTCCAGTCAAAGCCTTTCAACACGATCACTATGACTATGAGATGCAAATATCATTGTTTAGGGTTCCTCGTGTGAAAGTTTCCAAGCGTTGCTCTCAAGTATTGCGCAGTTCGCACCAAATGCAGTTGTCAAGACTTCAAAGTGAACTCGAAGGATTAGAGGTTTCACGCCAAACTCTGCAAACCCCGTTGGATCAAAATGCGCGTTTACAATCAGCGTTAAGGGCGGCTAAGTCAACAAACACCGACGAAGAGTGGATCCATTCTCAGGAACAGGCTCTGGAAGGCTGGGAAGTCCGCGAAAAGGAATTGAAGGTCCAACTTGAGAGAGTTGATTCGGAGAGAGAGACAAAGGAAGCGGAGATGAAGAAGCTCTTGGCAATTGATCTCAATGCGGTAGAGGAGTGGTCATTTAGTCTTGACGAATTGATATGAATGAAATTGAAGGAATTGCGGGCATCCGAAAGTGCCTTCGCGACTCGGTATCTACCACCAAGCGAAAGCATCTGCGCAAGATGCAGTTGCACCTGCTTGGCTTTGACCCCGATCGCCGAACAACCGACCAAGATGCCGGCGTTCAGTTTAGCAACGAGACTGGTTCGCGGTATATCAACGAGAATCTGGGATCAGGCGCACAGACGAACTCGTTTGGAGTGTATGACCTCATCACTCGCTCGCCCGAGGCGTATATGCGCTCGAATCCGATCCTCAACAACCTAAGGATTACGTTAGCGCAGACTCGGGCGGTTGACTTGGTTCCCGAGTGGACCGGGATTCAGCCCGACGGAATTGTTGGTCTCGCCCGAAAGGCATGGTGGCAGCAACGTGCCCAAGGTATTGACGGCTATGGCGGTTGGAAAGACGACCTCGACCGCGCCTACATGGATTTTGCCGCGTTAGGCATTGGTTGTCTTCGTATTGGGGTTTGTGAACACGAAGATGGCAATCGGGTTTCGCCCCGATACATTTCACCGTTGAACGTGATGACCGATCCATACGCGGCGTCAATGGACGAATCGCGAATGTGCTCGTTTGTGACGATCATGGGGCTTGAGGAAGCCTCGGAACGTTTCCCGGATTACGATTTTGACAAGCCAAACGCGAAGCAGACTTATATGTCGATGGACGGCGTGACCACGGAAGGGGTGCAGATTGTGGAGTACTACCACGTTCGCGACAAGGACGACGCGCCAGGCTATATTGCGTTTTTGAACGACGATCGAGGCGAGATTATTGAGAAGTCGGATAATCCGTTTCAGTTCTTGCCGCTTGGCACCTTTTTGAACTTCCAACCTCCGGGTGCGGCGATGCCGATTGGGTTGGTTGAGATGCAGGTTTACGACTCGCGAGAGATCCAAAAAGAAGAGGAAGAGATTCGACGGAAGTCGAAACGTGATGCCCAGATTGCCCTTCATCCATCGCTCATCCATCCCGACGACTTGCAAGCGATTGCTGATGGCGAAGACCCTCGATACATTCGATTGCAGGACGACCCAGCTTTGATACAAGCGGGCGGAACTCCGATCATGGAAGTCCCTCGGGTGCCGATTAATCAGGATCGTTATGCATGGCTGAAGATGCGACAAGAATCGATTGATGAGAAGTCGGGCGTTGGCGCAAACGCGGCAGGAGCGTTGACCAGCAATGGAACCACCGCTACGGAAATCAACAGCATTAACTCTCGACTCGGGGCGCAGGCTTCTTTCTTGTCGCGAGAGTTCTCTCGTGGGTATCAGTCGTTTGCGGTGAAACTGGGTCGGGCAGCGGCGATGTACGATACAGCTCCGTTTGTGATGACATTTGAGAATACGCCGATTGAGTTTAACGGCAAGGTTCGCGAATTGACTTCACGCGCGGTGTGGGAAGGGCCACTGAATGCGGTGATTGGCGAAGAGGATTTGTTGCTGACCGACGTGAACCATAAGAAGGACAAGGCGATTGCCAAGGCGCAAGTGTGGCTCCAGGCGATCTCTTCTCCGGCGGCGCAGGTCGCTCCGAAGGGGGTCATTTTGCTCGGTGAGGCTTTGGGGATCACGGATCCGGAGAAGTATTTGCCGATTCAGGGCGGAGGGCTAGACCAAGGGCTAGGGCAAGGAATGCCACCAGGCGTTCCTGGCGGTTTGCCGCCTGAGTTAATGGCGATGCTTGGTGGAGGGGCTATTGGTCCTTCGGGAATGCCGCCAAGCGCTCCTCTTAAGCAAAGGTAATCGCTATTACGGAATTTGGCGCAACTTGGTCTCAGATTCTCCAAGTTCGAACTCGGCAAGATAGTTTCATGAAACAAAGTGAAGCTCATTAACGTTAGTCTGGATGGTGGTCCAGTTTCCGAGATCGAAAGCGTGGCGAATAGGAATCGTCGTCGCACCGCTATGCCTGATCACAGGGATTTACTTCGCAAATAAGCCTCATAGAGTACTGGAACCTCGATTGTTTGGATCGTGGGTTGACAGCGAAGGTACCAAAGTCGATTTCTGGAAAGACGGAACATTTTTGATTACCCGCGAAGGTGACCAAAATTTCCCGGTTAACTGGTGGGTTGATGACCGAAGCACTGTTCACGCTCTACACCCAGACGAGGATGCTTCAGGTTGGGTGTTGGTTCCCTATCGGATTACCGGTAACGACCAATTGAACCTAGAAAATTCGAACTTCTTCGATTTACCGAGGGAACTGAAGCGAATCAAGCCATAGGCACGATTGCACCTCCCAAGCAAGAAGCGTTATTTGTTTCACTTTTGCCATTCTCGCCACAAGGGTCCTCTGTGCGTGATCGGCAATCTTACACATGTAGTGATATAATTGGAAGCAATGATTGCCACTTTCCTTGCGCTCGCTATTGCCGCAGACGCCGTTCAACACCCA
>JANPAV010000403.1:0-11828 GCA_031430115.1 Armatimonadota bacterium
TGAGTCGGTGGTTGCCGACCATGTAGGAAACGCCTTCGATGGTTCCCGCGACTCCTCGGCCCGTAATGGACTCGAACCCAATGACTTCCAGTAGCTCTCCTTTCCATTGATCTTCAATAGCTTTTGCGACCGGATGTCCGCTGAGGTGATCCAGGCTTGCAGCCAGTTGAAGCGCTTTCTCCCTATCATAATCGTGCATCGCGATCACGTCTGTGACCACGGGCTTACCATGTGTGAGGGTCCCGGTCTTATCAAGCGCGATCATTCTGAGGTTCCGCCCGGATTCCAAATGAACTCCACCCTTGATCAGAATTCCTTGCTTAGCAGCTGCGGCAAGGCCGCTCACTACGGTGACGGGGGTTGATATAACCAGAGCGCACGGACACGCGATAACTAGCATCACCAGTGCCTTATAAAGCCACGGCATGAACGGTTGCCCAAATGCAAGCGGAACGACTGCCACCAGAATGGCAAAGATGACGACTCCCGGTGTGTAGTACCGGGCGAAGTTGTCGACAAACCGCTGGGTTGGGGCGCGAGTTCCTTGGGCTTCTTGAACTGTCTTGATGATCCTATCGAGCGTCGTGTTCCCGCGCTTTCCAGTCACTGTGAATTCCAAGACGCCTTGTTCGTTGATTGTCCCGGCAAACAGTTGGTCTCCGACTAACTTGTCCACAGGAATACTTTCACCCGTTATCGGAGCCTGATTGACTGCGCTCTGTCCAAGCACAACTTCTCCGTCAAGAGGGATGCGCTCACCTGGTTTGACTCTGACGCGCTGACCTAAAGCAACTGATCCTGCTTCGACCTCGATCCATTGGTTAGAAGCATCTTGGACCCAAGCCTTTTCGGGGGCAAGTTCCATCAAAGCTCTGACTGCGTTACGAGCGCGGTCAAGGGAAAACGACTCGATTTGCTCGGCTATCGCAAACAAAACCGTTACCATAGCCGCCTCTGGCCAGGAACCGATGATCATGGCTCCGACGACCGCTAGGCACATTAAGAAATTGATGTTGAGCGTGAAGGTCTTGACTGCAACGATTCCCTTGGCAAAAGTCTCTCTTCCGCCAAGGATCATCGCAACAAGGGCAAGACCAATAACGGGCCAAGATTTCTCCTGACCCGTTGACCAACCGACAAACTCGCTCCCGAGAGCCAATGTAAGGGCAATGCCGAGCAGGATGTTTTCTCTCTTGCTTGACTTGGCCGAACCAGACTCGCAACCAACCTCACAGTCAGCCGCCGGCTTCATTCCCACTTCCGTAAGAGCCTTGCTAATGGGAGCGTCATCCGAGAACGAATGATCGACAGTGAGAATTCGGTTCATCAAATCGAATTCAATATTGCTTATCTCCGGAACCTTTCCAAGTCGGTTCCGGATGATCCCTTCCTCTGTCGGGCAATCCATTGCGTCGATCCGGAACTTGCTCTGCATTACAGTTCCTCCACGACTTCATCGTCTTTCTCAAACCACGTGTAGAGTGCCGGAAGAACAAGCAGAGTCAGAATGGTCGCCGATACAATTCCGCCGATGACTACGGTCGCAAGGGGTCTTTGAACCTCTGCTCCGATTCCCGTATTCAGTGCCATAGGGATGAATCCTAGAGCGGCTACAAGAGCTGTCATCAAGACTGGGCGCAACCTTTGAGTTGCTCCCTCTCGCACTGCATCCATTACCTTGAGTTTCCCTTCTTCACGAAGTCGGTTGATTGCGGAAACCATGACGACTCCATTGAGGACGGCAACGCCCGAAAGGGCGATGAAGCCCACACCGGCGGTGATGCTAAACGGCATTCCTCGGGCAAACAGTCCGATGATTCCGCCGGTGATCGCAAGCGGAACTCCGGTGAAAATCAGGATCGCCTGCCTTAACGATCCGAATGTTGAGAATAGCAGGAGGAAGATTAGAGACAAGGCAATCGGAACGACCAGGGTGAGCCTGGCTGACGCTTTTTGCAAGTTCTCAAACTGTCCACCCCAAGTGATGTAGTAACCCTCCTTGAGCTTTACTTTGTCCTTGATCGCTTTCTGGGCGGCAAGAACAAAGCTGCCAAGGTCGGTGCCCCTGACATTGAGCTGAACCACCACACGCCGTTTGCCCATTTCGCGCGAGATTTGCGCGGGTGCGGGTGCATTATCAATGTGGGCAAGTGAGGAGAGTGGAACGCCTCCACCTTCCGGAGTCTCGATGAGAATGGACTTGATTTCACTAACGTCGTTGCGAACGTTGTCAGGCAACTTCACTGTCAAAGCAAAGCGCTTATCCCCCTCGATAATCTGTCCAACTGGTTCTCCACCCAAGGCGACTTTGATCATTTCTTGAATGTCGTCGATGCTGACGCCAACTCGTGAGATTGCGTCCCTGTCAATGTCGATTTGGAGAACTGGCACCTCATCGACCTGCTCCACCTCGACGTCTTGCGCTCCTGGAAGTGTCCGGACGACAGCGGCAATCTCGTCGGCCCTGGTCTTCAACTCTTTGAGGTCTTCGCCAAACACCTTGATTCCGATATCAGCTTTGACGCCGGAGACAAGTTCAGAGAACCGCATTTGGATCGGCTGGGAGAAATTGTAACCCTGTCCAGGAACCTGATTCACCTTCTCGGTTAGCTCCTCAATCAGCTTCTCCTTCGTCAATCCGCTCCTCCACTTGTCGCGCGGCTTTATCATCACGAATGAATCAGTGAGGCTAAGCGGCATCGGATCGGTGGCAACTTCTGGCGTTCCGCTTCGAGAGAACACGGTGATCACCTCGGGAACTTCAAGAACCTTTTTCTCGAACGCCGTCACGAGCTTCACCGTCTGTTCTGCATCTACCGTTCGCACCCGAACTGGTTGAATTACAATCGATCCCTCATCAAGTTGCGGAATGAACTCTGAGCCAAGTTTGGTGAAAAGAAACCCGGCTATCGCGAGCAGCCCAAGCGCACCGCCAACGATAATTGCCCGTCGCTTCAAAGCAAATCCTAATGCAGGTCGGTAAATCCGGCTTAGAAACTCCATGATTGGGTTTCGGCCTTCTTTGGTATCGCCCGACATGAACATGCTGGCAAGCACGGGAATCAAGGTCATCGTCAAGATGAGCGCACCGATAAGGGCAAATACAACCGTGAATGCCATCGGCTTGAACATCTTGCCTTCCGTTCCCTCAAGAGCAAGGATCGGCAAGTAGACGACCGTAATGATGGTTACTGCGAACGCAGTTGGCTTGGCAACTTCGCGGCATGACTCCCAAACGGTATGTCTCACCTCGTGCCGATCTAGCGTTGAGCCTTTGTGTTCTCTCGCTTCGGCAAGCCTTCTTACCGTGTTCTCAATCATGACGACCGCACCGTCAACGATCAGGCCAAAGTCAATGGCCCCGAGACTCATTAGGTTTCCCGAGATTCCAAATCGGTTCATCCCGATGATCGCGAAGAGCATCGAGAGGGGAATTGCGAGTGCCACAATGACCGCCCCTCGCCAATTCCCAAGAAGCAGGAGTAAGACCGCGATGACAAGCACTCCACCTTCGAGAAGGCTCTTTTCCACGGTGTGCACCGACTCTCCCACCAGGTCGGAGCGGTTATAAACCGTTGTCAAAGTCACGTCTTCGGGAAGTTGAGCTTTGATTTCGTTGACCCGGGCATTCACCGCGTCAGCTACGGTGCGACCATTGGCACCCTTGAGCATCATAACCGTGACTGTCATGGCCTCCTCGCCATCCTTAGTGCTGATCCCGGTTAGAACGGGAATTCCCAGTTGCACCTTAGCGACTTCACGAATGAGAACCGGAATCCCGGCCTCTGTTTTCACAACGATTTTCTCGATGTCGCTGATCGTGGTTGCTAGGCCAACGCTACGGATGAGCACCCGTTCGCCATTCCGCTCCAGAACACCTCCACCAGCGTTCTGATTATTCTTTTGGAGTGCAGTGACGACTTCATCGACCGCGATTCCTCGCGCTAACAGTGCCCTTGGCTCAACGATAACCTGATATTGCTTAACAGAGCCATCTGCGGCGTTAACTTCGGCGACTCCTGCGACCGTTCGGATTTGTGGAGCAATTGTCCAGTCTTGAAGGGATCGTAGCTCCATCGGACTTCGAGTCTTGCTCTCTAACGCGTACATATAAATGTCGCCAAGGCCCGTTGAGACAGGTCCCATTTGGGGGGCTTCGATTCCCCCAGGTAGAGACTCTTTGACGTTGTTGAGCCGCTCGTTCACCAGATTTCTGGAAAAGTACGTTTCAACATCATCGCGAAAAGTCACGATTACTTGTGAGAGTCCGTATTGGCTGAGACTTCGAACCTGCTCAACGCCGGGGATGCCCCCCATTGCCGTCTCAATCGGGAAGGTCACCAGCTTTTCCACCTCTTCCGGACTCATTCCCCCGGTTTCGGTGTTGATCGCGACCTGGTTGGTTGTGATGTCGGGAACGGCGTCAAGCGTGAGCTGCTGCCACGAAACAATTCCTACCGCGACCATGAGGATCGTGGCAATGATGACAAGGAACCTCTGTGTGAGGCTGAAGTGGAGCACTTTGTCCAGCATTAGTGGTCGTGCCCCTTGAGTTCAGACTTCTTCTGTTCGCTCGATAAGACAAAGGCACCCTTTGAAGCAACGACTTCACCGGCTTTGAGTCCAGAGAGGATCGCGACCATATCGCCATCTTCCTGGCCGAGTTCTACTTCATGCTTGTCGAAGGCATCGCCGTCTTTGACAAACACGAATGACTTCTTATCTTCGGTCAAGATCGCTGATTTAGGAACAACAACCGCTCGAACGGTTGAACCCACACCCAAACGGATCGTGGCAAACATATCCGGCTTGAGTCGTCCCGCCGCGCCCGCAATGAGACACTGCGTCGGAATTGATCTCGTCTTTGGATCGACCCTAGAGCCAACCACTTGAACGACACCTTCAAACACCTGTCCTGGTAATGAGGCAACCGTGACTTGCACCATCGAACCTTTCCGAACCTTTGCTGAATCCTGTTCTGGAACATTGGCGGTGACCCAAACTGACTGAAGGTTTTCGACTTCCAGAAGAACCTGGGTGCGGTCAACAGCTTGTCCACGGGTGACATCGACGTGAGTGATCGTTCCGGAGATTGGGGCAACAAGTGCGACCCTGCCGACCGATCCCCCGCCCATTCCGACGTTTGATCTATACACCGCCTGAGCGTTGGCGATTGTTTTATTCGCGCTAGTTAAAGCTGACTCAGCAGCTCGCACCCTGAGTCTCGCCCGGTCAAGTTCCAGTTGACTTGACCGCACTTCTGCCTCTGCGGTTTGAAGTTCTTTGGCATTGAGAAGGCCTCGGGACGCGATGTTTCGTTCCCGGTCGTAGGTTGCTTTGGCATTCTCAATTTTCGCTTTTGTTCGGTCTAGGCGGATTTGGTCTTGCTGAAGCTCAAGGCGGGCTGCCTCAAGCTCGGACTTCGAGACGATTCCTTCCTTGAAGAGATTTTCGAGCCTTCGTAGTTGTTCAGCGTGGCTCGCTTGCTCCTTTTGAACACTGAGTAGCTCACTTTGAGCTTCGTTGAGTTCATTCTGGGCCTGCTGAACCGGAGCTTGACTAAAAGCTCCTGCTTTTGCAAGATCTCGCTGACGAGTAAGGCTTACTTTTGAGGCACTGAGTTTGGCCAGAGAAAGATCAACTTCGGCCTTGGACTGTTTGAGATCTGAGTTAGCAGAGTCTCGCATTTTGGTGGCCTCGGCGATACTCGCCCACGATTGCGCTAGCTCTGGTGATTCCAATATCGCAAGCGTTTGACCTTGCTTGACGCTGTCACCGAGTTGTACCGAGATTGAAACGACTCGCCCAGCAATCGGTGGGGTGACTACAGCTCGTCCTTTAGTCGTACTCATCACCGTTCCTGGAATTCTAAGCGAATCCTGAATCTCACGAGTCTGAGCCGTGAACGTCTCAAGGCCTGCAAGCTTTAAGCCGTCTGGGGAGAGTTTGACCTGTCCTTCAACGTGTTCCTCTTCGCCTTCCTTATGGCCAGCTTCTCCTTCGACATGACCCGCCTCTCCTTCGACATGGCCAGCTTCTTCATGGCCGTGTTCGTCCTTTGCCGCTTCGGTGGCGGGCTTCCCGCAACCGATGAGTAATGAGCAGATGACGATTGGAATTAGAAGTCTTTTCATTTGAGCACCTCGGCAAGAAATCCGGATGCCCGGTACTGGGCTATCACGGCAAGGGAGAGTTGTTGTCTTGCTTCCACCAACTCTTGTTCAACTTCACGAAGTGCCCTCGTCGATTCGAGCACATCGATCTGGGTGCCAAATCCTTCGGAGTAGCCCTTCTGAGACTTGGCAACTAAATCACGAGCAGATACGAGAATCGCTTCGTAACGAGCGATGCGGCTTTGCCGTGCTTCAAGAGCTATCTGGGCGGCTTTGACTTCTGCTCTTGCCCTACCTGTCGCATCCTCCAAAAGCTTGCGTGCCGATTCGGCGCGTTTTTTTGCCGCGCTCGTTTCATTCCTAGCTTTGCCGTGATCAAACAAGGCCCAACTGAGTTGGAGTCGTCCGGCGAAATAGCCGGGGTCATTGCTCCAGGGTGATCTTACGATCTGGGCACTTAGTTCGGGCCGATTTGAGACTCTTGCGACTCCAGCGTCCGCTTCGGCAATCTGAACTTGAGATCTCAAAACGAGTAGGTCAGGTCTACCGTCAATAGCCGGGTTAACAAGCGGCTCAATTTTTGCGTCTGCTTCTAGAGCAATGCTGGATGTTTCTGTTCCAAGTAAGCCGGAAAGCTTTTCGAGCGAAGCGTTGAGATCGGCGCTGGTCAGTTCTGCCGACTGCTTGGCTCTTTCAAACTCAATCGAAGCCCTCGTGACCTGCGTTTCTGCAACCTTGCCTTCATCGAACCTTCGCTGTGTCGCTATGAGCAACCCTTCGGAAATTTTGAGCAGTTCGGCTGCAACTTCTTTCTGGTGTTGGTTGGCGACCGACTCGGCGTACGCCGTGAGTACATCGTTTTGTAAGTCTGTCGCGAGTGAGACGTATTCGGCTAAAGAAAGCTGAATCCCCGCTTCACCCAGTCGTTGACCTGCCTTCCTTCTTCCGAAAAAATCGAGAGGTTGCGAGAGTTGAAGGTCTTGGTCAGTGGAACCGAGTTCACTTCGGCTCGACGCCCCGATAAGGAAGGTGGTTGGCGCATACGCGCCCAGGGCCCTGGATGCGTTTCGCGCTTGCTCGACTCCAAGTTTTGCTGACTTGAGAGCCGGGCGATTCTGCGCTGCTAGTTTGAGCGCGTCTGTGGCGCTGAGGGGCGATTGTGCGTGGCAAAATGATGCTGCCACGATAAGGGGAATTATAAATAATGTCTTCAATGAGTGCTCCATGGGGGCCTTTGTAAGGGCTGGAGCAGGATTGAGAGCTAAGCTAAGCGATCACGAACTGCGTCCAGCGGGACGGCAACGGGTTCATCGCTAAAAGGAGGAGCGCGAGACGGGTTCGTTCCTGGTGGTCCAGTTGATGGTGTAGATTCAACATGAACAAAGACCGACCTTGGTACTCCCAATTTGGAAATCTTGAATTCAAAAGTTGATGCAATACAAACTTCGAATTCTAAAGACGAGCCAACAGTTCGTCCAACTTGTGGAGTTTGGTCGTGATCTTCGCAAGACAGTAAATCACAGCAATCGTGACAGTCACCATGGACAGGTTCTATCGTCGATAAGTCCGCTTGCAATGCTTCGACCGAGTGATCAGTCAAACTTGGGCAAGTTTGACAAATTTTGCCATCAGCGAATCGATAGGACGGTTCGCACAGGTGAACCTGAGCAAAAGTCATCGCCAATATGAGGAGGAAGCCGAAGCGTCTCAACACCGTAATAGTACCAGGAGGAATTCTCCCCCTATCGAGAGATATTGGTGATTCGCTCTCTGATCCACAGTAGTTAACGTGCAATCAAGGCACTTTATTCCTAAAGTGCCTTGATTACTTCAAGGGCAGCATCGCAGACCTTCATTTCCGCAGCATCTAACTCAACTAAAGGAAGACGCTGGGACAAGCAGTCGAATCCCATCTTGGTCAACATGTACTTAACCGGGCCAGGGTTCGAGGCAACGAAACAGGCTTTAACGACTGGCATCAACTGATGATGAATCGCTCTAGCTCTTACCGGGTCGGATGCAAAGCAATCAACCATTTCGGCAATGTGCTTTCCGATTACATGACCAGCAACACTGACAATTCCATGTCCACCAACGCTGAGAATTGGCAGGGTTAAACCGTCATCACCAGAATAGATTCGGAAACCTTTCGGCGCCGACCCACAAACATCAGAGATTTGGGTAATGTTGCCACTGGCCTCCTTAACGCCAACGATGTTGTGAATCTTGGCGAGTTCCAACAAAGTTGGAGTGTCAAGGTTTATAGCGCTTCTCGGGATGATGTTGTACAGCAGAACCGGAAGCTCGGTTGCTTCGGCACATGCCTTAAAGTGGGCATACAATCCCCGCTGTCCTGGCTTGTTGTAGTAGGGATTCACGATCATGATTCCGTGAACACCCCTTTCCGTCGCTTCCTTGGTCATTTGGACGGATTCGGCGGTGTTGTAGGTGCCACAGCCGGCGACGATTGCCGCTCGGTCGCCAACTTCGTCAAGAACTTCCTCAATGAGCCTAAGCTTTTCAGCGTCGGTCGTGGTCGGGCTCTCGCCGGTGGTACCGTTGATCACAAGGCCGTTATTTTTTTGCTCATCCACCAAGAGTGCAGCGATTCGTCGCGCTTCTTTAAAGTTCACGGCTCCGTCAGAATTGAACGGCGTGATCATGGCGGTGAGCAAGGTTCCCCAGTCTCGGGGGGCAAAATAACTTCCCATTTTTTGTATCTCGTGGTGCGAGCTAGTGAGGCTAGCCGACGCACCTAGATTACCCGTTCAAGGTGCTCGACGATCATGTCGCAGACCTGCTCAGGAGTGTGCCCGGCGGATTCGACGATGACGGCATCAGAAGCTACTTTTAGGGGGCTATCGTCGCGATTGATGTCGCGGTGGTCGCGATTTTGGATCTGAGTACGGACGTCTTGGAACGTGCCCTCGACGCCTTTGGCTT
Source organism: Armatimonadota bacterium (assembly GCA_031430115.1). GTDB lineage: Bacteria > Armatimonadota > Fimbriimonadia > Fimbriimonadales > Fimbriimonadaceae > Fimbriimonas. The sequence continues at coordinate 9,057 of JANPAV010000403.1, forward strand.
CAAATTCACCTAAACGGCGCTTCGCTCGCTCTTCGAGACTGGCGGTTAAATACACTTTGAGGGTTGCGTTGGGGGCAACAACGGTAGTGACATCCCGACCTTCCAAAATGACTCCGCCATGAGCGACGAGGTCTTTCTGAAGTTCAACCATTCTTTGTCTTACCGGGGTGTATTGGCTGAGCGCGCTGGCGGCTTCTCCGATCTCCGGGGTTCTGATTTCGGTGGTGACATCGGTTCCGTTGACAAAAACGGGTTGAGGTTCGCCGATTCCGAACTCGATGGTAAGGGTATCGAGGAGTAACGCGGCTTCTTCGCCTTGATCGGTGGTTAGGCCGGACTTGAGGGCAAAGTAGGCAAGGCAGCGGTACATTGCTCCAGTATCGAGATACCGAAGTCCGAGTCGCTGAGACAGCATTTTACTGACCGTGCTCTTCCCTGCCCCGGCGGGACCATCAATCGCGATTACTACTTTTTTAACGTCCATTAAGAAATTCCTAACCGATACAATTCTGATTCAAAACTTGGAAAACTGGTGCGGATACTTTCGGCACCATGGATTTCGGTGGTTCCATTTGCGATGCATCCGGCAATCGCAAACGACATTGCCATCCGGTGATCGAGGTGAGAGTCTACTTGGATGCCGGAGAGAGGGGTTGGACCGGTGATCGCCATTCCATCTTCAAAGACTTCTACCATTGCCCCCATTCTGGTTAGGCCATTGGCCATCACGGCGATTCGGTCGCTCTCTTTTACTCGGAGTTCCTTTGCTCCTCGAATGGTTGAGGTTCCTTCGCATTGGGTTGCGAGGACGGCGAGGATGGGTATTTCGTCGATGAGTCGCGGGACCAAGTCTCCTTCAATCTTAAATGGTCTTAGGATTGGCGCAGTTCCGACGGTTACATCGGCAATTTCTTCGTTGAGGACGACTCGTTCGTTGGTGAGTTCAAATGGGACGCCGATTTGATGGAATACATCGAGAATTCCGGCTCTGGTTGGATTGACAGCCAGGTCTGTTGCGGTAACTAGGCTTCCGTTGAGCAAGGCGGCAAGAACCATCAGGAATGCCGCGCTACTGATGTCGGCGGGAACATCGAATTCAAAACCTGAGGCTTGTTGACCGCCAATTATTGAGACGGTTAAATTATTGCGCTCGACATTGATTCCAATGGCGGAGAGCATTCGTTCGGTGTGGTCGCGGCTGAGGCTTGGTTCGGTGACTGATGTGGTGCCGTTTGCCTTGAGGGCGGCAAACAAAATGGCACTTTTGATTTGGGCACTGGCGACCGGGGTTGTATACGCAATGGCTTGAAGTTGCCCGCCCTGAATGGTGACCGGAGGAGTGTCACCGTCAAATTGAGCACCCATTAATCGTAGGGGCTCGGCAATTCGCTTCATTGGACGTTTACTCAGGCTTGCATCGCCGATCATGGTCACTTTTAGTGGTCGAGAGGCGATGAGACCGGAAAGGAGCCTAATTGTTGTGCCACTGTTTCCGCAATCGAGCGCTTCGGCTGGTTGAGTCCACTCTTCGGTTGGAATCAGTCGGAATTCGGTTGAGGATAGCTCTTGATGTCGCAAGCCGAGTCTTATGAGGCAGTTTCGGGTGCTTTCACAGTCTTCGCCTCGAAGAGGATTTTTGACTACTGACTCTGAGTTGGCGATTGCCGCCATCATGTAAGCCCTGTGGGTCAGGGACTTGTCGCTTGGTGCACGAAATTCGCCCTGGATTGCGGCTAACCGACTAAAGTTGAGGTTCATTTCTGCTTCTCCTTAGCAATCGCAATTTCCTTCAACCACTTTTCTAGCCCTTTGCGATCATTGGAATCGAGCAGGTTGGTGACCATTTTGAGGTCATCGGAAAACTTCGAGAGGATATCGGACAGCTCGGACCGGTTGGAGATTAGGATATCAGCCCACAAGATTGGATCGACACCTGCGACCCTCGTTAGATCCTTCCAAGAGCCTCCACTGATGTCACCTTTGGGGATAGATTTCCGGGATTCGATGAGGATTCCCGCTAAAATATGGGGCAGGTGGCTAAGGATTCCAACTTGACGGTCGTGACTGTCCGGTTTTAGCCGAACTGGAGTGGCGTCCATTTTTCGGACGAACTCTTCAACTAAATCTAATGCTCGTGGCGAGGTTGTTTCGCAAGGGGTGAGAATCCATTTGGAACCACGGAAAAGCCAGTTTGTGGCAAACGAGGGGCCACTTTTTTCATGCCCAGCCATTGGATGGCCAGGAACGAAGTCTGGGTTTGACGTTGCCCATGCGGCAATTTCGGTCTTGGTCGATCCGCAGTCGGTAAAGACTGAGTTTGGTCCTTTGGATTGATAGGCTTCTTGGGAAATGGGAACGATTAGGCTTGGCGACACACAAATGAAGACGAGGTCGAGTTTGGAGACTTCAGTGAGGGAAACCCCGGAATCGATGGCATTTCGTCGAAGGGCAATTTCAATATGTTCGGCTTTGGAATCGCATCCTTGAACTTCGTAGCCTTGGGATTTGAGCGACATCCCGATTGAAGCGCCGATTAGTCCGGTTCCCACTATGCCTATTTGCAATTTGGAAGTCCTCGGGAATCAAGCATTGGGAGTATTTAGAATAGCATGAAAATGGGACCAGAGTCCCGATCTAAACCGATTGGTTGTTTCGTCCGTATACATTGATTGAGGCACATTAAATGTCCGAAGGAACCAAAAATATCTTAAAGTTGATAGGCGTACTGATCGCCTGTTACATCGGCTACCGCATCGTGAGTTACGTGGCAAT
>JANPAV010000404.1:0-5873 GCA_031430115.1 Armatimonadota bacterium
TTGAATGAGTTCGATGTTATCGAATGTTAGGAGGCGTTCTTTGGCATCGGGACGGATTTCAATATCGATGGAGAGAACATTTCCACTGGTTCCAGCGGCAAGGTGGGAGGTGCTTCCTCCGGTGCATGTGCCGAGTTCGACGACGAACACTGGTTGAAGCTCATTGGCGACGGAGTAGAGGAGGTTGTAGTATTGATTAGAGCCGTCGAAGCCGAAACTTCGAGGGTCTTGGCACTGAGACGGATTCACAAACTGGTTGAGAAATTCTTTTGCTCGATCTGTCATTGTTGTTACGCGTTTCATCTATTTCGTAAGGAGTTCCCCTATGATTGACAAATTCCACTGGTTTCTCCCAGCGTCACTTTGTCCCTCCTTCGCAACTCGTTCCCTGTAGCTTCGGCGGGCTCCGTCAACGCAGTGATCGGTTTGGACGCTTCGCGCCTCCAGTGCCACAATATAGCCCCGCCCAGGCTTGTGGCTCGCCAGTCAGTCAGGAAATGGGGACTAGTCAAACAGACTAACTATGCAAAGTTGCTCGCCGACCTCTCAAGTTATAACGCAAAATCACCGTCAACTACCCCATACCTGATGCCAGTGTCATCGAATACCTCCAAATAATGGTTCCCTAACAGAGGAGCAGTTCTGACGATGACCAATCGACCCACAATTGAAACAAGGCGGATTGACTTCGGGAACGCAGACCTTAAGACGATTGGCTTCCAATCCCCAGTTTTTAGAACGAACAGATTGTTCTCCTTGCCTTGATTCTGGGTGAGATGACCGAACGCCACGATGTGAGTTAGACCAGGATCAACTTGTACGATCACAGATTCCAATACGTCATGGTACGTAATATTCCCCGACGCGCCGTCCCAATCTGTCGGCCTTTCAATACCGACAGATTTAAGGATATGCGCAGCCCGCTTTGCGAAAACAACAGAACTTTTGTCGGCCTTTAATTTTTTGCCAACCTTCACTTCCCGCCATCCTTCTAGTCCTCGCAACTCCGTTGTAGGAGGTCGCCAAACATACTTATCTCCTTGATTATCTGTGCCGATTTGGGTGCCGAGTACAAAGTCGTGAAGCCAGAGATTTTGGGAATTTGGCCATCTGATCCAGTCCACATGGTGGCTGATTTGTTTGCTAAGGACTGTCTTGCTCAGCTCATTATCAACTATGTACAACCAAGCAGCCTTGTCAGGTTTATGCGTGTGTATAGCTAGCATCCGACCGTTTGGACTCTTTTCAACCGCGTAAAGCTTGTCTTCTTTGGTGCCACAGTAAGCGATCGTTAAACTCTTCATTGTCCGATTCGTCGTTGAAACGCTAATTTGACTGACAGCGATACCCTTTTCAATTTGCCCCACCGTCAAGAAACTTCTAGTCGAGCTTTGATCCAAGAGATGATACATAAGTGCGGGAAAGTACATGATTACCGTATTGCTGACCTATTTGCCCTACAATTCAACATCCATCCTTCTTTGCCAATTTCATGCAGGCATTCCAGTTTTTGAAGGCAGAGGTATCCGTCCATCCGCAGTAGCCTTTGAAGGTATTAAATAGGCATTTGGCCTCGGCAGCATATGCGCATGTCTCCGGACTCGGCGGTCCGGGGGGGTGAGCTGTACATCCTTTACCATGTTCTCTTTCGTGCTCCGAGAGGCATTTCTTGAAACAAGGATTAAGCTTGTTGATATTTGACCTACAACACCATGTAACACATACTTCAGTCCCACAACAATCAGATATAGCCGAGACCGATGGAACCGATTTGCCGTTATCGAGACAGAACGCAAGACGGGTATTTATACGATCAATTGCGCCTTGGCAGAGCTTCATATCGCGAGGTCCTGCGAGAAGTGCTTTGCAACCTGAATACCATTGCTTTACATTCGTCATGTTTGGGCTGCATTCGAACCAATCTCCACCAGGACAGTGACCCATTTGGTTCCGATACTGTTTAGCCGCCTCCATTTTCTCCTCGCAGCAGTTGGATTTACATGGTGCGAGGCCAGTGGGATCAATAGTATCGGTAGGCGCGAGCCAAGCGTATGAAGTGGCAGAAGTATCTGGCCAAAGTATGTCTACGCTTGTCCAGGTTCCGCTTAACTTGGAGTAGTGTCTTGCTCGGACATAGTGACTGGATGCGGCGAGGTTTGCTTCTCTGTATCCCCATGTTCCAACCCATCCATAGCTTCCTCGAGCCCCGGTCGATGAAAGGTCACCACCATAAGGCTTGTAGCGACCATCAAATGTTTTGGTAGCACCACTCTGGTCAACTTCGGCGGTGACTGAGCCGAGGGCGTCGGTCAGGAAATCCTTTCGTCCTCCGGCGTCTTTGTAGCCAATCATTTGGCCGTCAACGGTGTAGTAGTTCGTTACAGGCATATCGCTGAACCTTGTATTCAATTGTAACAACTATTCGTGATTTTGAGGGAAGAAATATTGAGTTATTTGGTTCATCGAATCTGTTTAAACCGGATGGATATTCAATGTGGGAACTGCCTTGCAGGTCTATGGAAAGACGACGCCAAATCCGGGCCAGTGCATTTCGGAGTTTTACCTTGTCGCATGTTAGTAACTGTTAGTCTCTCCTGCTTATCCTCCCTGCTTCTTCGTCCTCCTTCGCCTCCTTCCTTCGCCTTCCCTCCTTCGCCTTCCTCCTTCGCCTGCGGCTTCGGCGGACAGGTCGGCTTCGGCGGACAGGGCGGCTTCGGCGAACAGGTCGCACTACGGCGGGGTAGCAGGTCACACCAAGATTTAATCCAGTTCACAACGTGACTTGTCATTTTGTTTCACTTCATTTAGAGAAAGCTAGTCATGTACTGTTGAGTATGATACTGGGCAATCAATAACTTCCCCCTGTCCATTTATTTTTACTACCCAGTTGTCCTTAGTCGGCGTTTTGATCGGCTTAGTTGCTTCAAAAGTAATCGTTGTACTTATTGACCTCGGGGAATAGACCTGGACTGACGCTTTTGTCGTTCCAGGTGGAATCTCATACTCCCCAGTCGACTTATTTATGACTACTCCGATGAACCTTTTAGGATCTCCAAGCACTTTAGTTTCATTCTCGACCTGAATTGGAAGAGCACCAAGAGAAGCAAAATCTTGAGAACCAGAAGACTGGTTCGATATGACTTTGTTCTGATTGCGACAACTAATTTGAGCCAAGCAAATTAGAACACAATATGCCACGAGTACGAACATTAATTGTAAACGATATTTAAGCATAGTTCACCTCTTGAATTTGTACGGGTAATATGAAGCTTAAGTTCCCAATTGCAAATCATTGCTCTATTTACCTCTTGCTTTTCTGCACCATTTTGCGGCTTCTTCGGCAGGCAGTTCAACCATATCTGTAATTTTGTCAGGATGGCATACGGGTTTTTCACAACAAATGGCTTTTAAGCTTAGATACCAAGTAAAGCACCGACAGGCTCCTAGGCAAGAAATGCATGTCGTAAAGGCCTTATCATAAACCAAATCTCTGCATCCAGAAATCTGGCCATTAATGCCAGGTTCATCAATGAATGGTTTTATAGGATATGGGCGCGTTGAGCCAATTGGCCATCCATAAACGTCGTCCTTTACCCAGAACTTGCCGTCCTGGTTCGTCGTCCACCACTGATAAAGAACACAATCTGGACACTTAGAATCCCAGTCAATTCCTGCTCTTCCGTGCATATAATATGTACACTCCGACGACTGGCTTCCGGAACTACAAGATGCGATGCAAGTTTCCTTGCCAAATACAGCTTTGCCTTTCCCAAGAGTGATGCTACATAAACCGTCAGGATCAATCAGTAAGTTTGGTCTTCCATTGACATAGCAGTAAGAATGCTCGATTGGCCAAATTTGATCAGTTGTATTCCAGTTCCCACTATTCTTTGAATAGTGCCTCGCCCTTACATAGTGGCTAGCAGCAGATAAACCAGGTCCTCTATAGCCCCATGTTCCAACCCATCCATAGCTACCTCTGGTTCCGGATGATGACAAATCTCCTCCATACGGTTTATAGCGTCCGTCAAACGTCTTAGTTGCTCCAGTTTGGTCAACTTCAGCAGTCACCGAGCCAAGGGCGTCGGTCAGGAAATCCTTTCGTCCTCCGGCGTCTTTGTAGCCAATCATTTGGCCGTCAACGGTGTAGTAGTTCGTTACAGGCATGTCGCTGAACCCTCTAAGCAATTGTAACAACTATTCGTGATTTTGAGGGAAGAAATATTGAGTTATTTGGTTCGTCGAATCTGTTTAAACCGGATGGATATTCAACGAGGGAACTGCCTTGCAGGTCTATCGAAAGACGACGCCAAACCCGGACTTGTGCATTTCGGGAAGTTCGAGTTTATCTTCTTAACGGGGTCACGATGAATATAGTTGATGATCTTCTCTCGGGTCTCTGGCTTTGTCACATTTCGGTCATAGCCTCCACCTCGCTCCCAAAGATCGGTGCTTATCCAGCTTCGGCTCTTTGCGCTACAAGATGGACCTTGCTTGATTGACTTGAGGATCTTCGACACATCATAGATTTCACTCATCGGTCGGATGAGAAGATGGACGTGGTCGTGCATGAAGACATAAGCAAGCACGGTGAAGTTATGAGTTGTTGATGCCCTATTGATTCGGGTGGCTAGGAGGAGGCAGATCTCGTCTTTCTTAAGATATGGTTTTCGATGATAAGTGGAGAATGTGAGGTAGTGGGAGTGACCAGGTACGTTTAACGATTTCCTGGTTTTGAACATATTCTCTTGGTTCACTCTGAGATTGTTTTACCTCTACAAGGCAGTTCAACTACACTGGTAACTCCCAGCTTCCTCCTTCGCCTGCGGCTTCGGCGGACAGGACGCAGAAGGAGCTACCAGTGCCACCCGGAAACTACCTCGCTCACGCTTGTGAATCGTCGCCTTGTGTTTGATTTTGAACCACTGCGAAGCACAGCATTCTCATTTTGCCCCCGCACCCCATGGACAAAAGTCCCAATATTTCCGAAGTTCACGCCTCGGTCACTTTCCGTTCAGAGTTCATTCAGGTGAATGTCGTTTCATGAACTCAAGCACCCATAACTTTTAAGAAATGAGTGTTTGGAAAAGTAACAATGAAACGAAAAATGATTCCAATCTTAGCCGGACTAGGCCTAGCTTCCACAGTTGGCCTGCTCGGTATCCAACATGTGTATGCGTCTGATCACGCTGACACTCCACAAATCGCCGCTTCACCAGGAACTGACTTAACTGATGTTTATATGTTCCCAAGTCCGAACAACTCCAACAATGTTGTTCTTGCCATGAACGTAAATCCTTTGATTACGCCTGCAACCAAGAACTCAACCACGTTTGACACCAATGTTCTCTACCAATTCAAGATTGACAACAACCTTGACGGTCGAGAGGATCGAGTTATTCAGGTTTGGTTTGAAGGAACCGGTTCTTCTCAGGTCGCTCACGTTGCGGGTCCAGCGATTCCAGACAGCGTAGGGATGGCGGGCAAACTGTTGACACCTTACTCAGTAACTGGAGCTTTTGGGACGACTTTTGCGCCGACAAGCGGAATGCAAGTATTCACGGGCGTTCGAGAAGATTCATTCTTCTTTGATCTCGAGCAATTCTTCACCATCTTCCCTGACCGAGCAACTCCGCTCAATGGCATTCCGGTCGCAAATCCGAACCAACCACAATCAACCACTTGGAGAAGTCCAGGCAATGCGGTTGACTTCCTTTCCAACGGAAACTACAGCGTTCTTTCGATCGTTGTTGAGCTTCCAAAGTCCATGCTGACCAACTAATGAGAACCATGAAACAACTTGCCCTTATCATTACCCTTTCGTCAATCGCCGTTGTAGGCTGTGGTGGCTCTGGCCCTAAAGTTCCTGTAAC
>JANPAV010000405.1:0-7962 GCA_031430115.1 Armatimonadota bacterium
GAGGAGCGAGTACTCGACCAGTGCCTCACCAGTGCTAAACCGTTCTTTAAGGAGATCATTGTTGTTGACACCGGCTCGACCGATAAAACCAAAGAGATCGCAATTAGCCACGGAGTAAAGCTCATTGAAAGCATTTGGCCAGACTCTTTTGCCGAAGCGAGAAATGAATCCCTAAGCCATGCCAGCGGAGACTGGATATTCTGGCTTGACGCCGACGATGTTCTCCCACTCCAAAGTGGCGAAGCCGTGCTTCATGCGGCGATCAATGCTACGCCGGAGATCACCGCTTTTGTTATTCCCGTTCAGTTTGTCGAAGAAGGACCAAACGCCGGAACCAAGGTTGACCACGTCAAACTCATTCGCAATTACGACGGAATAAAGTTTGAAGGACGAATCCACGAACAAATCCTCAGTTCCATTCGCGAACACGGTGGAGAAATCCTTCGCCTCAATGCTGTTGTACTTCACGCTGGTTACGATACAAGTGTTAAGGGACAAGCGAACAAGCGCACCCGCGACTGGCATCTACTCAACCTCGATCTCCAAGACCGGCCCGAACATCCGTTCGTCTGGTTCAACGTGGGAATGACCCACCACTTCACCGGAGAACACCAAGAAGCAGTTAAGGCACTCATGCAAAGTATCCGGTTCTCAGGAGATCAGGACTCTCATCTTAGAAAAGCCTACTCACTCCTTGGCGTTTCGTACCGGGAGCTCCGAATGCTGGATGAATCCGAATCGTGGTTCCGTGAGGGTCTTGCCAAAGTGGGCGAAGATCCGGAACTCATCTTTCAACTCGCAATAACCGCAGCCGCAAAAGGAAATTTGCTTGACGCTAAACACTTATACGAATCCATTCCGGCGGATACCGGAGCTTACTTCAGTAGTATTGATATCGGGATCCTAACCTTCAAACGACTTCACAATCTAGCGGGAATAAAGATGGCTCTGGGTGACTATATTGGAGCTAGGCAGGATTGGGCAAACGCTTATCATGCGAATCCTCAAAACAGTCTGAGCCTTATTGCCTTAACTGATGCCGCACTTGAGTTTGGCGACTTCAATACCGCTCGTCTGAACCTTGATACTATTAGCCAAATTGAAGGACTTAGTATCGATTGGGCGGAGCGCCGGGCTAAGCTCGCTGATGCTTTAAAAGAACCCGGTGGAGCAATTGGACTGCTTGACTATTACGTTCAGACTCACCCGCAAGAAATTGGACCTAGACTTTTGCTCTCTCGGTATTTGTTAGCCGCAAACCAAACTAATCTTGCGTTGCCTCACCTTGGTCAACTTGAAGCTCAAGGCGTGGCAGAAGCTGCGTTCTTGCTGGGTATTTATGCCCTACAACATAACGATATAGCTAGCGCAATTCGGTTCACCGAACGTGCCATTGAACTCAATCCTGGTCATGTTCAGAGCATAGAGCAGTTGGCGAAGCTTAAATTGCTCCAGGGTGAAAATGATGGTCCTACACTGGTGTGATGAATATTCTCGCTGCCTAATTGTTCTATTTTGCGGGTAGGTTCAATTGAGCCTACGCATGGAACTCGGATAGGTTAAAGAAGCGAAGTACAAAAAGTGACTATCGCATAAGAAATTTGACTTTTTCTATTAATTTAATATCTTCTTGGCACGTTTAGAAAGTAATTGTTGTACAGTACTTTTAACAGGGGAATAGATCGATGGTTTTCTCGGAACGGATACATGATCATGTGGTCAATCCAAGAAACCGTGGTGAAATGCCAGATGCAGATAAAGTAGGTCTTGCCGGAGTAATCGGCGATGGACCCTTCGTAAAAATCTGGTTAAAAACCGAAGGCGATAAGATTCTCCGCGCGACATACGACACGAATGGCTGTCCAAGCAGTATTGGATGCTCAAGTGGTTTATGCGAACTTGCGATAGGGAGAATGATGAATAAAATGAAATTGCTCGAACCAAGGGAACTCGAAAGATTCCTTGGCGGACTTCCTGAAGGAAAAGGCTATTACGCCGACCTTGCGATTACCGCGTTACGAGACGCAATGGAGGCAAGCTGAAATGATCGCCTTGGAATGTAGTACCTGTCAAGCAAGCGATCCACAATTACCAGCGTCGTCCGGCCAAGGTATTGGCGGAAGTACTCCATCTTTTCAATTGTGTATTAACAATGGTGGCTCGCCTCCACCTTGCCCTCCTGGCTACTATGAGCCTGGTCCTGGGGATCTTCAAATTGCGCCAGTGTGCCCAACGGTTTAGAAAGCGGACTTCCTCATGAACGAAAACAAAGACGAGCAAGGCATTTCCGCACAATCGCAAGGATCAGTTAGCGATCCCATTCTCCAGCATCCGTATATGCCGGTTCCAAATCCAATAGATGGTTCACTCGAAGTAGACCCTGAAATTGTTCTCAAAGCGCTTGGAATGGGTCTTACTATTGAGTTTTTCTATAGTAGCAAGTCTACTAGGGACGATCAGTTTGGTAAACAGCGTTCAGCGAGCGTAAATGCCTATGCGGCACAAGACTTTGATTTTGGCGGAGCGAGTATTTTCCGTGGCGACCAAAAAGCATATGCATGGAATTTTGTAAGCACAGTTGGCGGCATCACTACCTTCTCCCCAAACGCAGCAACTTATTCGCCTACTACATTGACCTTTAATGGCACGAAATACCAAGAAAGGTTCCCTGATGGCAGTCTCATGGAATATGAGACGCAAAATGCCGACAAATACTTATTGAGCCGGGCCATTTCCGCCACCGGGTGCGTTCAGACTTTCAACTATGGCACAGCCGCCGAAGCGGGTCTTCTCAAAACGATCCAAGTAACCGATGGACGAAAAGTTACGTTTACTTATGCGGCTAGCTCGCCAACGTCACTTCTTAGCTCTGTGCAGGACTGGGGTGGCCGGTTCTGGACCTTCCAATATGACTCAAATCGTCAACTAACAACCTTTATCACTCCCTTGGGTTGCCAAACCATTCTTGGATACGCTGTTTTTTCGGGAAACACCCTACTGAACTCAATTACTGATCCGCGGGGATTTTCAACTCTTTACAGCTACGACACATCTAAGCGCGTCTCGACAATGTCCCAAGGTACAGCTGTTTGGACATACGCTTATGCCTCGGGAGTTTCTGTCGGGTTCAGTGGATCCCAAATAACGTCTCCAACAGGCGCGCTCACGACCCATATTGCCGGCACATCAGGAATTACCTCAACAAATTGGCCCGAAGGCTTCACTAGCACATTCACCTACGATTCAAATGGTTTTAGAACCTCTGAACAAGTCCCGTTTGGATTTACTTACAGCTATACCTATGATGCCAGGGGCAGGATTACCGCGTCTGATGATCCGCTGGGTAACCGAACGACTTACCAATACGATTCCGCTGGCAACCGAACCACGATAACCAACGCGCTCGGCTTCATTTCATCCATGGTTTATGATGCTAGTCGGAACATGACCGCCAGCGTCGATCCGCTTGGTCGTAGGTCCACCTTCACCTACGATTCGTTTGGCCAAATGCTGACCAGCCAGGACCCGAGAGGGCTTGTGACAACCTTTGGTTACGACAGCTTCGGCAACCAGACCAAGGTAACTGGTTCCGATGGAAGTGTCACCACCCAAACCTTCGACAGTCTCGGACATAGAACAGCAGTCACCGATCCACTCGGACGAATAACCAGTTACGGTTATGACGTTGCTGACCATGTCATTTCCATCACCAATGCGGCTGGTGAGATGTCGAGAACGGTTTACGATACGTGCCTTCCAACCGTGAAGGTCACCCCGTTGGGCTTTAGAACCACGGTGACCTATGGTCGGTTCGCAAACGTCCTCACCAAGCAAGACCCGCTTGGCAATGTCTGGACTCAGGTCTATGACAACATGGGTTACCAAACCGCCAGCATCGACCCGCTGGGTAGGACTAGCACTATGGTTTACAACGCGGCGAAGCAGCGAATTGCTAGCCAAGATGCGCTGGGATACTTTACAACCTATTCGTACGATACGTCCGGTCGTCCAAACGCTACGCAAGACGCACTGGATAACCGAACCACGACGATCTACAACGCTCGGGACGCGATTGCGTCGCAAGATGCCCTTGGCAATCGAGCTACTACGACATTTGACGCCATTGGACGAAGAACGGCTTCGACCTCGCCGCTTGGCTTCATAAACACCACGGTGTACGACTCGGCTAACCAGGTCACGGCGCAAGTGGATCCGCTTGGCAACCGAACCACTATTTCCTACAACGTGAACGGCGCTCAGGTTTCGACGCAAGACGCGCTGAACCACGTTTCGACTGCGACCTATCAGGCAACTTCGAACCGGGTGGCATCAAGGATGGACGCGAAAGGCTTTGTCAGCACATTCATCTATGATGTTGCCGGACAAACGATTGCTACACAAGACGCGTTGGGCTTCTTGTCTACTTCGGTCTACGATAATGCAGGAAGAACTCAAAGCTCGGTCAACGCCCTAAACATTAGAACAACCTACGCATACGATGCCGACAGCCGAATGACGGCGGTGACCGATGAGCTTGGTCAGGTTTCGACTTCGGTTTACGATGCCGCAGGAAGGCAGGTTGCTTCGCAATCCCCATTGGGCTTTATTAGCACCACGATTTACGATAATGCGGGCCAAGTGACCGCTTCGCAAGATGCCCTTGGTCAACGAACCTCGTACACATACGATGCTCGAGGTAGCCAAACCGGAATGCAAGATGCAAGCGGCAACCGAACGACTTCGGTTTACGATGCCCTCGGTAGAACGCAAGCCTCGGTTGACGCCTTGAACTTTAGAACGACTTACACTTATGATGCGATCAGTCGTCAGACGGTGAGACTAGACGCCATGGCAAACCTCATCACGATGAGTTACGACGCCAACAGCCGAATGGTGGCAATCTCGAACGAGATTGGCAAAGTCACGACGACCACTTACGATGCGGCAGGCAGGGTAACCCAGAAACAGCAACCTAGTGGCCTAGTCACAACTTATTCGTATGATGCAATTCATGAGCAAACCGGAATTCAATACCAAGACGGAAGCAGAGTAACCTACGCGTACGACGAGACAGGACTTCCTTCTTCGGCGGCGAATAACACGGGGACCACAACTTATGCGTACGACAAGATTGGGCAGTTGCTGGGCAAGACCGATCCGGGAGCGTTGGTTCAGGCATACGTTTATGATGCGGTTGGTCAAAGAACAGCATTGACTGATCCTGATGGCGGAATACGGACGTTCACTTATGACTCGCTCGGTCGGAAATCTCTTTTCCGAGACGTTGACAATAAGTTCACGACATTCCAGTATGATGCCGATTCTCGTGAAACGACCTTGGTGTTCAATTCAGGCATGAAGCGAGTTCGAACGTATGATTCGATTGGCAGAACCACGAAGTTGCAAGACTTTACGCCTACGAGTGCAAACTTGCAAATCTTGACTTACACGTTTGATGCCGTAGGAAATCCAACTCAAATCCTGGATAGCTCAGGCGATTTGAACAAGTATGGATACGACAACAAATATCGGCTGACTTCGGCGAACTTTACACCAGTCTCCAACAAGTTCTACACCTACACGTACGATGCAGTGGATAACCGTACGTTCTCGAGCGAAGACGGTGCAACAACCTTCACCTTCAACAGAGCCGGACAAATCTTGGTCGGAAACGCGCTTGGCGTTCTCTCAACATACACCTATGATGCCGATGGAAACAATACTGTGGTTCGAACGGATAAGGGAGCTGGCGACAGGACTTCACCATTTGTAACGATGACGTATGATCAGGAAAACCGAATGATAGTTCACAACTTAGGAGCAACCTTCAATACGTTCACATATCAGCCAGACGGAATGAAGCGAACCGAAAAGCTTGGAGCAACAACAACGACCCTGATCTGGGACGGAAGCGATTACTTGCAAGGAAGGAGCTAAACAAAATGCCAGTTACAAACTACTACACGATCGATGGTCAAATGATTGGCTACAAAACTGCAGCAGGTCGCAAAGACTTCCTGGCCGACGCCCTTGGCTCTGTCACCGCCGAAGTTGACCAAACTGGGAATACCAAGACATTTGATGGTCGGTACAAACCGTATGGCGGAGATTTAACCTCAACTGGGACAAGAGGAAGCTACGGTTGGATCGGAAGTTGGGGATACCGTGAGACGGGACTTAGTGCTTCAAGCCACTATGTGAGAGCTAGGCACTATTCAAAGACGAGCGGAGGCTTTACCGTACACGTCAGGCAATCGGAATGGCTTGCGGGAGAAGGTCCCTACAATTATTCCTTCTGCATTCCAACCCGACTTATTGATCCAACCGGATGGGGTATCGAAGGGCACCAATGCAGGTCTTCTGATTGCCCCGATGATAATGACGGGCCACCGCCGCCACCGCCACCACCGAGTTATCCAATAAACATTGCTGCAAACAATGTATGCAAAAGAATTCAAAATTGCTTTGCAAATCCGGTGTGTCGGGCTCAAGCCCTGGAGTGTATTGCCGAAAATTGGGCGGCTGCCGCAGAACTGTTTCATTGCCTAATCCAACGATGCAATTCTGGAAGTTACAATACCAGCATTTTTTGCGGGGGATTTTGGTGTTTTAGAAATATTTGTGGATTCACTAGTCCCAATCCTCCAAATGGCCAATGCACCATCCATGTTTGCACTACTACTTTACATAAGCCATGTCACTGTGGAGTTAGCGTATCCTACGAAGTGCCTGCGTGCGAATTTGAGGGCTCATATAGTCTAGAATTCACAATTCTTCATGAGTTAACGCATTGTTGTGGTGTTCCTGTGAATCCGGACGTCGGCAATGAAATTGCGTTATGTTTTCTAAACTTCCACGAACATTGAACGTGCCAAAACACTTATCTTTCGTATCGGTTAGCTTGACATTGGCAGTACTTTGTCTTCTCATTTTCAGTGTCGTTAAACTGGTTTTTGATGCCAGACCAACATCTTGGTCATCAATTCCTAGAAAAAGTCCGATTGCCTATTCGATTCATGGCTTGATTGAAGCCACGAGAACTAAAAAGTCCAAAGTCTCTAACACCGCCGTTTTGACCCATGGTCGTATTTCAGATAAATACGACCATGGGTCTATGATAATTGTTAAAAGTGAAAATGGCGAAGCACTCTTAGGGGTCTTTGTCGGTACAGAGAGACTAGCAAATATTTCTAGGTTGCGAATTGGTTCAAAAGTCAAGTTGAAAGCCGTGATCACTAGAATTTTAACAGAAGATTCGATTTTGTGGCTTCCTGCAAAAAAAAAAGAACTAAAGCCATTTGTAGGGACGCCGCTACTGCAAATATTTGAGATTGAAGTTGAATAGTCTATGTTTCGTGACATCCCTTGTAACAAGTGCCATTGCGTTTGACTGGTTCCCCTCAAACTGACCACCTATGTTTCAGAATAGGAATCAAATCAATATGAGCAGTAAGGGAAATTCAAAGGAGCAGATCACTATGGCAAGCCACTTTCGTGGGCTGGACGAGTCACAAGTGTGAGTTGGGTAATCCTGGCAAGCCACTTTCGTGGGCTGGGTCATCTTGTGTGGCCTGCTTACTCGACAATCTACGGAGTTGCGAGAATAAGCAGGAAATGGAATAGGGAGTAATTATGGGGCACTAACAGCGGAATTTATCAATGAAGCAATTAAACCCAATAAGCGACCGAGCGCAAGCATTTCTCAACCAGTTTGAGAAGCCTTCTCCTTCGAGAGACTCACGAAGTTTTGGACTCGACGGTTCTAATCAGTATTACAATCTCCTCTACGCCGTCGCCAAAGTACTTCAGCCACTACTTGTTGTCGAACTCGGCACATGCACCGGAGGAAGCACCTCCCACCTTGCCGCTGGAACCAGTGGAAATGTTCTCTCCATCGATATTGAAATCCGTCCCGATGCCAAAGAACGCCTCCTAACATTCGATAACATCGAACTCATTCAA
>JANPAV010000406.1:0-5758 GCA_031430115.1 Armatimonadota bacterium
TGATTTTTGCTGGAAAGGCTGTGCGGTAGCTCCATAGTCTTTATTTTCGAGCACTTTTCAAGCTATCCTATCCCCGATGGTACGAGTTGGATTAGTTGGTTGTGGCTTCATGGGACAGATGCACGCAACGGTATATGGACAGCTCAAAGACGCTGAACTTGTTGGCGTTTTTGACTCCTCATCCGAACGAGGACAGCCGTTTGCGGACAAGCATGGTACGAGATTCTTTTCCGACTTTGATTCTTTAGCCAATGAAGTCGACGTCATTGACATCTGCCTCCCGACGTATCGTCATTGCGAATTTACACTCAAGGCTGCAGCCCATAAAAAGCATGTATTGTGCGAAAAGCCGATGGCGCTCGACATGGACGAAGCGATCAAGATGAAAGAGGCATGTGAAGCAGCTGATGTGCGGCTAATGATCGCCCACTGTATCCGCTTCTGGCCCGAGTACGCTCTGCTCAAACAAATCGCGATTACTGGTCATCTCGGCGAGATCCTCAGTCTCAACTTGACTCGATACGGCGAGTTTCCAAGCTGGGGTAGCAACAACTGGCTTGCCGATGAATCGAAAGCTGGTGGTGGAGCTCTGGATATGCATATCCACGACACCGACTTCGCCTTGTTCTTATTGGGTCAACCGAATGACGTTTTCAGCGCGGGAACTATTGATGCCAAAGGCGTCAGCCATATCTTTTCGACCTTTGTCTTCAACAAAGCAATTTGCCACCTCGAAGGAGGATGGAATATGCCTCCCGGAACACCGTTCAAAATGGCGTTTCGAGCCATTTTTGAGCAAGGAGTTGTCATTATGGACGGTGGCCCGATGACGGTTTACGAAAGAGGCAAGGAGCCTTATGTACCAGAGTTTCCGAAGATGGATGCCGGTTCAGGCGGCGGTAACATCAGCGACCTTGGCGGGTATTATCACGAAATTGCCCACTTTATTGATCGCGTTCAATCTGGTATGCCATTTGACGTTACGACCCCTGAAACATCGCTCCAATCGTTGCAACTCACCTTGCGCGAAATCGAACAAGTGAAGAGCCGAGCCGCAAAATGAATCAACGAACCCGGTTTATTATCGGGTTCCTAAGCCCGGCACTCCTTATTTATGGGTTCTTAGTCGGGGTGCCCTTGGTGCAGTCCTTTTACTATTCGCTGTTCCGATGGCGAGGCATCTCGACGAACATGAAATTTGTCGGCGCTAAGAATCTGGTCGAATTGGCCCAAGACGATGTGATGCACACGGCCACCATCAACCAGTTTTTGTTATTGGTTTGTGGAGGAATGATGATCCTCATGTTCGCCATTTCGATTGCACACGCTCTTCACAAGCCGACGGCCTTAGGCAAAACCGTGCAAGCGATCATGTTGTTTCCTCAGGTCGTTTCTCTGGTTGTCATTGGCATCATGTGGCAGTTCATGTGGGAACCGCACTATGGTTTGATGATTGCTTCTGGACGCAAGATTGGCGTACCCTACCCACCGGGCGGTGTGTTAGGTGTGTCAGGATGGGCAAACTTTGCTATATTGCTGGCTTTTGTATGGCACGCTATCGGCTTCTACGTCATGCTTTTTGGAGCCGGACTTCGCAACCTCGACAGCGAGATTATGGAAGCTTGCGAGCTTGATGGCGCATCGGGTTGGACCCGTTTTCGACGAGTTACTTGGCCCATGCTTTGGGCGGTAAAACGAGTTGCCGTTATTTACATTGTTTCAAATGTAATGGGCACGTTTGTCTTGGTAAAGATGATGACTCGGGGCGGACCGGATAACGCTACCCAAGTGTTGCTAACGTACATGCAAGAGAAAGGTTACGAGCAAAGCAAAATGGGGCAGGCTTGCGCCATTGCTGTTTATAGCTTCTTCATTGCCATGATTTTAGGTGCCTTAGTTTGGCGAGTGATCGGCAGGAATCCCGAGAATCCGCGGAGGTCTCACGCTATATGAATAAATTCTTGGGCAAAACATTGCTCGTTCTCTTTGGAATTACAATTCTTGTTCCGTTCTTGTGGATGATCTTATCGTCGCTAAAGACGACCCGAGAAGTGACTGGGGTGCCATGGGCTATGCCTGCTTCACCTCAGTTTGGAAACTTTGGAAGAGCGTGGAGCGATGGAAACTTCACGACCACCGTTTGGAACTCGATTATCGCCACCGTGGGAACTCTGGTCATCCTTATTCCAATTGGGTCAATGGCGGCCTATGTGTTGGTCAAATATCCGTTCAAAGGCTCCCGCCTCATCCTGAATTCTTTCATGGGAGGTCTCATGTTCCCGAACTTTTTGGTGGTCATTCCGCTATATCTCCTTTTGGCAAAGTTGGGAATGTTGAACACCAAGATTGGTCTTATCCTTGTTTATGTTGCTTACTCATTGGCGTTCACTGTCTTCGTTCTCAGCGGCTTTTTTGAACAGTTACCAAATGAACTCATTGAAGCATCGTTCCTTGATGGATGTTCGCATTCAGCCTGTTTTTGGCGAGTCATGTTTCCTTTGGCGAAGCCAGGAATCTTGGTTGTGGCGATCTTTAATGCAATTGGCCTTTGGAACGAATATCCGTTGGCGTTCGTTTTGGCGCAAACCAACAACGTCAAGACTCTACCAATAGGTATTGCGGAGATGGCGGATAACATGCAAATGACCGCGAGCTATGGCCCTCTTTTTGCCGGAATCGTGATCGTCATGTTGCCCATGATGATCGTCTATCTGATTTTCAAAGATCAGATTCAGAAGACGATGTTGGCGGGCGCCTTGAAGGGATAGATACGATTCTGTTGGCAAACACGGCAAGTTTCGCGATTAGACGCACGGTGAAAAGAGTTGAACCACGATTTACCGAGTAAAGATTCTAGGGTTTTTCGCCAAAAATAACTTCGAAGAGTGGCTTTTTGCCACAAAATGGAAAAGTAATGAATCGAGGGATAATTTTCGGACTTGCTTTTGTAACGCTAAGCAGCGCTGCAATGGCTCAAATTAGCGTGAGTGCGGGTACCTATATGCCCCGAGATGCAACGATCAAGAGTATTTTTGGCTCATCGTCGTTTGCCTGGGGATTTGGTCTTGGCAAATCAGACCGAACTCACCGAGACGGAGCAGGTTTTGACCTTTCTGGCGTTTCACTTTCAGCAACTGGTAATCGATTTTTCGCAGTTGGCGGTACATACGGCTACGAAGTTCAAAGCGGCCAAGGTACAGCTACGATGACCTACGCTCGTGCCGGTACTGGAATCGGATACTACGACTACGACATGTTTGTTAGCTCAACTAGCCAAAAAGGGAAAGTGTTTAGACAGTTTTCATCGGCTGAAGTTGGCGTGGTTTTGAGTAACCGAGTCACGTTGGCTGCCCAATACATGTTGATGCCAAAGCTTTCGGGTCTGGACTTCAGTGGTCTTCGACTTTCGGCAATGTATTCGTTTAGCAAATAAGAACGAACATTTTCAAGGGCCCCGAAGCTTGACTTCGGGGCTTTTTGTGTTTGTTCGACTTCAAAATCAACTATAATTTCCCATGCACCGTGCGTCTGCCGTTGTCGTTGCTTTACTCTCTGCTATGGCTATAGCTCAACGTCCCGTCCCTACTCCAAGCCAACTTGAGTGGCACAAAATGGAGACTTACGCTTTTGTCCACTTCGGACCAAACACCTTTTCTGGACAAGAGTGGGGGAACGGAAAGGAACGACCAGAAACCTTTAACCCAACTCAACTTGACTGCAATCAATGGGTAAAGACCTTTAAGAAAGCCGGTATGAAGGGCGTTATTATCACGGCTAAGCATCATGACGGCTTCTGCTTGTGGCCAAGCAAGCTTTCAAATCACACTGTCGCTCAATCGCCTTTCAAGCGAGACATCCTCAAAGAGCTTTCGATTGCCTGCAAAAAGGAAGGCATCAAGATGGGGGTTTACCTATCACCTTGGGATCGAAACCATCCAACATACGGAACCGAGGGCTATAACGACACATTCGATGGAATGCTTCATGAAGTTCTGTCGAACTACGGACCAATTTTTGAAGTGTGGTTCGACGGAGCAAACGGAGAGGGACCAAACGGCAAACGGCAAGAATACGATTGGAAGCGATATATTGCAACTGTTCGTAAACTCCAACCAAAAGCGGTGATCTTTAGCGACGCAGGTCCTGATGTTCGATGGGTTGGCAACGAAAGCGGGATTGCTTCGGATACCAACTGGGCAACTCTCAATCGAGACCGCTACGTACCTGGAACTTCCCTTTCGAAGGAGCTAGGCGAAGGTAGCGCTAATGGGACTCACTGGGTTCCTGCCGAGTGCGATGTCAGCATTCGTCCAGGCTGGTTCTGGCGAAAAGCGGAAGATGCAAAGGTGAAAACTCCTTCGCAGCTTGAAGAACTGTATTACAAATCCGTTGGCAACAATGGCTCCTTCTTGCTCAACGTTCCGCCCAACGATAAGGGTCTTATTTCTGATGCTGACATCAAGTCTCTCAATGGATTCCGAGAAAGAATTTCGAAGACCTTCGCGAAGAATCTCGCCTTTAAAACTGATGACAACGACAGCGCATTCCCTTTCCGTTTGAATGGTCCAACGACATTCGACACGATCGAACTTGGCGAGGACATTTCGAAAGGTCAAAACGTTGCTGCGTTTACCGTTCAAGCGGAGATTAAGGGAGTGTGGACCGACATTGCCTCGGGCACTACGATTGGCAACAAAAAGCTCATTCGGTGTAACCCGGTCACGGCTACCAACCTCGCGGTTAAGGTTACCAAGTACCTTGGCAAAGTAAAAATTAGTAAATTTGGGCTTTATGCGTCGCCAACAATTGGCAAGGACTTTACCCACGAAACCAAGGAGCAAAAAGATGCTCGCATGGCTTGGTGGCGTGAGAGTCGCTTTGGAATGTTCATCCACTGGGGACTGTATTCCATCCCTGCTGGAACCTGGAAAGGCAAGATTTATCCGGGTGCATCTGAGTGGCTTATGAACACTGCCAAAATCCAGGCTATCGATTGGGAGCCATTGCAAAAGCAATTCAATCCAGTTAATTTTGATGCTAAGAAGATCGTCGGTGCGGCAAAGAGTGCCGGCATGAAGTACATCGTCATCACCAGCAAACACCACGAAGGGTTCTCGATGTATCCGTCCGATCAAGGCACTTGGGACATCGGCAACACGCTGTTCAAGCGTGATCCGCTGAAAGAACTCAGCGACGAGTGCAAACGCCAAGGAATCAAATTCTGCACGTACCATTCCATCATGGACTGGCACCACCCAGACTTCATTCCAAAGGAGAAGTACGATACAAGAGACAGCAAGAACTCGAACTACGAGCGTTATGACAAGATCATGCGGGCTCAGCTTAAAGAAATCATCACTCGATACGATCCGGCGGTGATGTGGTTCGACGGCGAATGGCAAAGCACATGGACCCACGAGCGTGGAGTTGATCTTTACAACTATTGCCGTTCACTCAAGCCCGACATGATCATCAACAACCGAGTCGACAATAGTCGATCCGGCATGCAAGGAATGTCATCCAGACCAGATGCAGTTGGAGATTTTGGAACCCCAGAGCAAGAGATTCCTGCCAACGGCATAAAGGACGACTGGGAGTCGTGCATGACCATGAATGGCTCCTGGGGCTATCATGCCAATGATAACAACTGGAAGTCGGTCGATACGCTGATATTTAACGCGGTTGATTGTGCTTCCAAGGGTGGAAACTACCTTCTGAACGTAGGACCAACGGCACTTGGTGAGATTCCTCCGGCATC
>JANPAV010000407.1:0-5219 GCA_031430115.1 Armatimonadota bacterium
CCAACCGCATCTGGACGCTCTCCCAAACTTCCTTGCCGACCCCCATATGCATTGAATAACCCTTCCCACGCACAATGTTGGATGACCAGTCTGATGGTTGTGGAATCCAATCCCGTTCCTCAAAATAGAATGGATCAGTCAAGATAATGCAACCAATGTCGGGATCAGGATTGGATTTGTCCCCATCTCGATACTTGGTGATCCTAGTCAAAAGTGCCTGGCGATCTGGAACTCCATTGTTTCGCCCAAAGGCATCCCAAGCCATTGAAACCGGAATCGCCGAGTAGCCAGCAAAGTATCCTCCTCCAACGATGAAATTGCGTGGCGAATGAAGCTTGAAAAGGAACGGCTGTCCCGGCTCAAGATACTTGAAGCCAACATTGGGGCTTGGAAGCCAAAAATTCACTTCACTTGCCTGGTCCAACATCAGTTGCTGATACCAATCGTAATCCGTTACCCCCACAAAGAATTTCATACATTTACCAGACAACTTGCATTCTATCTTTTTCTGTGCTTTATCGTAATGCGGTGCCCGTGTTCGGTCGTCGGAACTATAGGAGCGAATAACCTCTGGATTCTAGTAGGCTCACTTCGTTTCCTCCTTCACTCGTACCTCGTTGCGTCGGACAGGCGACGCACCCACCTTCGCCAAGGCGCTTCGGCGGACCTTCCGGAAGTCCGTTTGGACGCTTCGCATCTCCAGTGCCACAAAAAAAACCCCGCCCACGTAGTGGCTCGCCCCTCAACAAGTCTCGGGAACTTGGAGAACTTATCCCGCCACATCGGAGGTTAACGAAGATCCCGTTTCGGGACAACGTAGCTAGCCCAGAAAGATTAAGACGAAATAGAACCTAACATTGGGCGCCCTCAGTGCGAATCATGTGACGAACAATGCTCACAAACCTCCACTTGCTTAAGCAGTCAAACCGGGGTGCTTCTCTTGCCTCCAAAAATCGCAGTAAACAAAGACTTTGATTCAACATGCGATGTTCACGTGATTGAAACGAGTACGATCTTAAACGTGAATATACCGCCGATGCTAATTGATGCTGTAAGAACCGGTCGAGCCGTTCTTGTTCTTGGAGCGGGCTCATCTTTAGCCTCGAAAGGACCCACCGGCAAGAGAGCACCAGGAGCCCAAGAGTTGGCGGACCTACTCGCAGAACAATTTCTTGACAATTCTTACAAAGGAAAGGCTTTAGCTAGCGTTGGTCAATACGCGGTCGATAATGCGGGACAAGCTGATGTCGAGCTATATATTAGGGAAGTATATGAGCCACTACTGCCAACGGTAGCGCACAAGACACTGCCAACTTTAGTTTGGAAAGCACTAATCACCACAAATTACGACCGCCTAGTTGAAAAGGGATATGAGTCAATATCGAAGCCGGCTCAAAAACTATTTCCTCTCATTTCGAACATGGATAGGATTTCAAATGAAATGGAAGGTCGAGAGTCCGTCCAACTCTTAAAGATTCACGGTTGCATTAGCAGCAATCCAAATCCTAATTGTCCATTAATTCTGTCTCACGATCAATACATTGCTCACAGGCAAGGACGTGATAAGTTGTTCGACATAATGCGTCAACTTTGTTATGATTATCCCTTTGTATTTGTCGGTCAAAGTGTTACTGATCCTGATCTGCGACAAATAGTTTTAGAGGTTTTGCAAGTTGCGCCAAACCGTCCCGAATTCTATATTGTCGCACCAGATATAGACGATATACAAAAGGCAAGTTGGGCAAAAAAGCGAGTAACTGCAATTAAAGGAACCTTCGGGACATTAATGGAGACCCTTGACGCCGAAGTACCGAAGAATGCTCGAAGCCCGTTGCAGACATTGCTCGACCTAGAACATCCAATTTCAAGTAACTTTGTCCTATCCGGTGCACGTTCTTCCCCTAAACTGTTGTCTTTTCTTGATCATGACGTCGATTATGTGGGAAGCGTAGACCGGCTTTCAAATATCACACCAAGCGAATTTTACAAAGGACACAATCCCACCTGGTCCGCAATTGCACAAAGTCTGGACATTGAGAGAGAAATATATAACTCACTTTTGTCAAACATCATCATGCTAGATGAATCCGACCGAAAGAAGAAGGTCGAAGTATTTATTGTGAAAGGGGCATCTGGTTCCGGGAAGTCAGTGGTGATGCAACGATTGGCTTGGTCCGCAGGAAAAGATCTTGAGTTAATTTGCTTGTATGCCAAGGACGGGTCGAATTTGAATCCCGACTCAATAGCGGAAATACTAGAAAAATGTAAGCAAAGACTTTTCCTCTTTATCGACAATGCCGCTGATAGAATCTTTCAGATTAAGAATCTCATAGATAAGTTGCCGATGGCTCAATTGACTATTATTGCGGCAGAGCGAAGCAATGAATGGAATGTGTCATCTGGACCCATTGAGGATTGGGTTGTACATGAATTTGAGATAGGAACAATTTCGCGAAGGGAAGCGACGTCCTTGGTTGAAGTACTTGACATTCACGATTGTTTAGGGGCATTGAAAGGACAACCTAAAAGCAAGATTGTTGAGGAGTTTATCCAGCGCTCTTACAAACATCTGCTTGTTGCCTTGTACGAGGTTACTTTTGGTAAGCGATTTGAAGAAATCATCGTTGACGAGTATAGAGAAATAGGCAATGCTGAAGCAAAGTCAATATATCTGTCCATTTGTGTGCTAAATAGGTTTAATATTGCAGTCCGCGCCGGAGTCATATCGCGGATTCATGATTTGCCATTCGTTGAGTTTAAAGACCGATTCTTTCGACCATTAGAGCATATTGTATATACTGCAATTGATCAAAATACAGATGACCATGTTTATAAGGCTCGTCATCCAATAATTGCCGATATTGTCTTTCATGAGGTTCTTTCAAATGGGGAAGAACGGTATGACGAAGTCGTTAAAGTTCTTACAGGTTTAAATCCTATGTATTCCCTGGATCGACAAGTACTTCGCGAACTCTTGCGGGGTCGCTCTCTCCACGAAGCCTTTCCGAGTCATGATCATGTTGCAGGTATTTATCGATTGGCTCAAAACAGTTACTCTGAAGACCATTATTTTTTGCAGCAAGAAGCAATTTATGAGATGGTGAGAGAAAATGGCAACTTGAAGCGTGCAAAGGAACTATTATCTAGAGCCCAAACCATGGCTCCAAAGGACACTAGTATTAAGCACTCTCTGGCCGAGCTACAGATTTCGTTTGCGGATGCGGCAAAAACTATCGTTGAAAGAAATCGTCATTTGAATGAGGCAGAGAAGATAGCAGAGTCATTGAAAGCTTCGACTCAAGATTCTTTCCCTTTCCACACGCTGATCAAAATTGACCTACGAAGACTAAGGTCGCTAGTCGATGAAGCCGAAGACTTGCCTCAAGAGTATGAGTTTACAATTAAAAGGATTGAAGAACATTTAACATCTGGCCTTCAAAGATTTCCGGGTGATTCATACTTAAAGACTGCAGAGGCACAATTCGCAACAATATTACGAGATGAGATTCGAATCAAAAGGGCTTTGGAAGCTTCATTTTTGAAGAATCCGCGGAATGCAGCCGTAGCCAATCGCTTAGCAAAAATACATTTGGATGAGGGTAATACAGAAGAAGCAAGAATAATTCTAGAGAGGTCGTTGGAAGCTAATCCTGCATCGCCTTTGCTTCATTATTCGATGAGCCGATTGCTCATTGGGGCACACAGTGATTGCGGGCAGGTGCTTTACCATTTGCAAAGATCCTATACCCATGGTGATCGGAACTTTGAAGCACAGGTGCTTCACGCGCGGCAACTTATTCTATGCGATCACAGTGATGAAGCAGTTCAAGTGTTTGCTAGACTTGATTCCGCAAGAGGAAACTACCCTGGTAGGGCGGAACGGCTTTGGATTGTCGACCGACCATTTAGTGGTTATGTAAAGAAGCTTGATCAAGGCTTTGCGTTGATTCAATGGGATAAATGGACTAGATGGGTCTTTGCAAGCCGAAACGATTCGAGTCAAGAATGGGAATCGCTGAGGGAGGGACATCTTGTCATATTTGATATATGTTTTAATCTTATTGGTCCAGTTGCCATCAATGTGAGACCAAGTGAAGGATTTGGCTCGGTCGATGGAAAGCTTAGTTGACATTGTTGATTGACTATATACATGATCGGGTTGACTCGGTAGCGTAGCGAAACATGGTCTGGGAACTTGGTCCTCAACAATCTATGCCCCGTTGTCATTGATTTTCAAGGACTCTCTGGGGTCTATGCGATTGCAGGCAAAGGCACAAGAAAGGTCCGCCCCGCAAACGAATAAATGCGGGCAGTTCCGATTCGCTTAAGGCTCTCAGGATGAAGCTGGCACTTCAGACGCTATCGAGCTCCAGCGGACGACATGGGCCTTCTCACAAGTGCTGCTACCTTCGCGCTTCCGCCTACGCACAAGTGCTTCCTCCTTCGCACAAGTGCTACGGCCTTCGCACAAGTGCTACGGCGGACAAGAGATAGGCGGAAAGAGCACGCGTAGCAAGAAGTTGCACCTTTACCGTCGCAAGTCATAATCTGACTATATGACACCCAACCAAATCACGATTCGAAAGGTCCACCCCGACGACGACGCGCAACTCGCCGACCTGATCAAACAGGTCATGACCGAAATCGGAGCAATCGGCGAAGGCTATTCGATCAATGATCCGGAAGTCCGGGTCATGTCCCAAAACTATATCGGACCACGAGCACGCTACTTCGTATTGGTCGACGACGACCAAGTCCTCGGTGGAGGAGGCTTCGCCCAACTCATCGACGCTACCGACGACGTTTGCGAACTCCGAAAAATGTATTTCTTGCCTCAGGCTCGGGGGCTGGGTAAGGCTCAGGCGATGTTGAATCTGATCTTTGATGGTGCCAAGGCGGCGGGCTACTCTAAAATGTATCTTGAGACCATTGTCGGAGCCGACAAGGCGATTGCGCTTTATGAGCGAAACGGTTTTAGGAAGATTTCTTGTCCGCAGGGGAATACTGGGCACTCGGGGTGCGACACGTTTTATGAGAAGGAGCTTTGATCAGAGATCAGAGATCAGAGATCAGAGATCAGAGATCAGAGATCGGAGAGCAGAGATCAGAGTGCAGAGTGCAGAGTGCAGAGTGCAAAGTGCAGAATGCAGAGTGCAGAGTGCAGAGTGCAGAGTGCAGAGTGCAGAGTGCAGAGCTCAGGGCTCAGGGCTCAGAGCTCA
>JANPAV010000408.1:0-22539 GCA_031430115.1 Armatimonadota bacterium
AGGAACTCTCAGTGCCGAAGGAATCGGTGCCTTAGTTCTTTCTTTTTCTGCGAGCCAAAGCCAAGAGTCCAAGACCAAGAACCGCAAACGATGCAGGCTCCGGAACTGGAGCAAAGGTTGAGAATGCACCACTTGCTGCAGATTGACCAATGTTAGTCAGATCGTAACCAGCGACCTGCCCGTACGCCGTTGCATTAGTATCAAGGTAGAACATCTTTGATGAATTGCCAGCGGTTACTCCACCGGGGTTAGTAGCTTCGTTGAAATTAAAGTTCACAAAGCCGCCCGGGAAACTGAAAAGAATTGCTCGTGTTGGAGAAATAGTCCCTGGACTTGAAGGATCCCAATCGCCATCGTATACCGGCGTACTGAATCCTCCGAGTCGTAAATCCTGAACTGGACCGGACGAATTCGCATCGTTAAAAATTCTCCAAGCAAAGAAGTAGGTGTTATCTGCTTTCCGGACAACTCGATTTTGAACAGTACCAGTCATGGTTCCACCGTTCGCTGCAAATGAGAACGGTTGAAGGACGTCCTCAACAACGGTCCCACCTGGCGTTAATGTTCCGGGCAGGGCAGTAAATACGTCTGGAACAAGAATGACCGCATTTGCCGATGAAGCTACGACAGCTACGAAAGCCGCGAATGTAAGCCGATTAATTTTCATGGTTAATTCCCCTAAATTTATGGATTAGCTCATTGAGCCATCTACATTATAAATACGAGGCTTTTCGAATATGAATAAATACTGGTTAAGGTCGTGTGTTTTGCTTACGGGATAAAATATGACATGGCTCCAACACTCAATACTGCTCGGCTCACCCTCCGAAGTATTAGGCGTGCAGATGGTCCTCGGATCCAACTGGTGTTTCCTCGAATGGAGATTACTGAGTACCTGAACGCCTCAATTCCGTGGCCTTATCCACCCGACGGAGCCGAGCAATTTCTCGACTTCATTCTTCCCCAGATCGAATCTGGATCACGGTTTGTTTGGGCGATTACTCTTGGTGGCGAGTTGATAGGATTGATTGATTTGGATGTCGAAGGACCGTTTCATCGCGGGTTCTGGCTGATACCCGTACATCATAAGAATGGCTATATGACCGAAGCGGTTACTGCGGTCAATGACTTCGCGTTTGATGTTTTAAAGATGCCGTTGATGCGGTTGGGTAACGCAGTCCCGAACCTTGGGTCTCGGAGAATTAAAGAGAAGTCCGGAGCGGTTCTGGTTGATGTCATTCCCGATGTCCCTTTCGTCAGCGGGGTCTTTCCAGAAGAAGTTTGGGAATTGACTGCAGAAGCGTGGCGCGAGAACCGGACCAATTTCATGCAACGTCGAGATTAGTTGGCCAGGTTTCTCCAATTAAGCTTCTAAGATAAATCTAAATCCATTAAAGAACCGAAACTTTTCCCTCGGAACCTTGCTCAAAGCTACGGGGATACTTCTTATTCGAGTTGGCTTGGTCCCCGTCCATGCATCAAGAATTTCAACTTGGTGGCCAGCAGCTAATATTTGTACGATGGCGTCATAAAAGGCTACCGTTGACTCAACTTCTTCAGGATCTTCGGGAGACCAATCTTCAGGAACCGAGAAGTAAGGCATTGAGGTCACTTTAGTGGTTGGATGATAACCTGCTTCCGTGTGCCGGAAGTGGCAACTGCATCCGCCGTGCTTGCCACTTAAATACCAATTATTTGAGTATGAGAGGAGGCGCAAAAGTTGAGCCTCCTCAGAGTTATCGATTTCGTCAAGATAATCAGATTCGTTGGACAAAGGCAGTCTGACTAACGAAAACTCTTCAGACTTTAGCTGAGACAAGTCCTCACAACTGTTTGTGGACAAATAGATCGAATAACACATGTCAACATTTCTAGCCGGAGAAGCACCATGCACTTCGCACCGTGCACTTCGCACTGCTTCCTGCTATCCGACTACTTCGAGAATTTCGTGAGAAATTCAATGACCTTCGCAGGATCATGATGATCGCCCGTCTCTAACTTTCCGGTGTCCTGTGAGTGAACCAGTTTCCCGGCCTTGTCTAACACGAAAAGATGTGGGTAGCCGGTGATCTTTGGATAGTTAGCTAACACTGCCTTGTTTTCATTATCTTGGCTGAAATTCACCTTAACTAAGATGTACTTCTTAAGCAACTTGCCAACTTCCTTGTCGGATTTGAATAGGGTATCAAGCTTATGGCACCAACTGCACCAATTTCCGCCAACGTCCATAAGAATTGGCTTGTTCTGCTTGGTTGCCATTTTGATGGCGTCCGCAATGTCCTTAGCCGAATCTCGAGTTGGATCAAAGATCTTTTCGGACATGTTGAGCTTAGAGCCTTGCTTCGCTGGCGCAGCTACTGCTCCATCTTGGGCAAATGCCTGAAAGCAAATGGCAGAAAGGGACGCAAGAACGACGAACGAGGTAAAGCGCTTCATAAAAGTATCTTACTATTCTGAAGCGCAAAATATTCCCCATTTCGGATGAAACGTATCGTCAGCCATCCACCCGGGTTATTGCTTGAGAAACTGAATCGAAAGCATGTTACCAATTGATCCGGTTTTTTCACTGTCCTTAGCCATCTTGAGCTTAAGGACATGTGCTCCGGCGGAAAGTGTTGCCTTTCCAATATCAATCGTTCTCCAGTTGGTCCAGCCACCAGTATCCGGAACGGTTGATTCATCACCAATCCTCTTTCCATCAACTTCCAAGTAGAAAATTCCTCCCGGCCCTTCGCTCGCAACCTTTGCTTGTAACTTGAAAGTCCCAGATGTTGGAACTTTGATATCGTAGGTTAACCATTCGCCAGCTTTCGTCCAACCAACCGAAAACCTTGCCCCGGGGGCTCCAGAGGCACCAACGTCAACTCCTTCTTTTGCTCGAAATTGCCCGCCGTTGTTTTGCTGGTCAGAGTCTTGGTAGGCAACTCCCGCGCCTCCATTGTTATAGTCAGCAAGGGTGACGGTGCCAGGAATCTGAAAAGGACCGGGCCAACTGTAAGTGGGTCCGTTGAGCTTACGATTGGCTGTGCGTTGCCTGATTCCCTCATGATCGATCTTGAGGTTTTCATCCTTATATGCCCGAACATAGTCCACAACTAGCTGCTGAGGAAAAGTCGTTTTGTCGTTTGGACTGCCTGGCCAATTACCGCCAACCGCCAAGTTGAGAATAATGAAGAAGGGCTTGTTGTAAACCCAGTCGTTGGTTCCAATGTCGTTTGGCGTAGCAGTGTGATAGACCTTATCATCCAGGTACCAGCGAATTTGTTCTGGTTCCCATTCAACTGCATAGACGTGAAAGCCATCAGATAGTGGCTTATCGGCAACAAATGCAGCTGAAACCGGAGAACCACCGGAATAGCCAGGACCATGGATGGTGCCGTGAACTGTACTTGTCTCATGACCAAGAAACTCCATGATGTCGATCTCACCGCACTTCGGCCAGCTAACTTCGGCAATATCGGCTCCAAGCATCCAAAATGCTGGCCATATGCCTTTTCCTTTTGGCATTTTCATGCGAGCTTCGATTCTGCCGTAAGTCTGATTAAAGGTGGCACTAGTCTTTAATCGAGCAGAACTGTAATCTCGAGTGACATTATCTTCGCCGGTCGTCTTTTCCTTTCTGGCTTCCAATATTAGGTTGCCCTTGCCGTCAAGGAATGAATTCTTGTTTCCGTCAGTGCAACTTTGAAGTTCATTGTTTCCAAAGCCACCGCCTCCGGTGTCCCGCGACCAAACTTTGCGATCCGGGGCAGTGCCGGCTTTTCCGTCAAATTCTTGGGCAAATGTCAAAACCCATTTCGGCTTCGAATTGATGGTAGTTTGTGGCATATATATAGCAAAAAGTAGAGAAGTCAGCATGGGCTCACGATTGGCTTTTGAAAAGGATTTCAGGTGACCTTTTTAAGCATATCTCATTCGATGTTTGAACTTGCGAAACGTTTCGCAAAAAACCGTAATCGAGCACCTATTTTTCGATTTGGACCCAGGAGAAAGTGCCATTCATGCTCGTACCCGTGGTGATTTTTGGGAATAACTGAATTGATCCGTCGGCGAATCCAATTCTCGCTCCTATGTAGGTCCGATCAGTTCCTCCTCCTCCATAGCCGTCTTCACCATGGGCAGAAATGGTTTGTCTGCCAACATCGACATACTGTATTTTCTTGTTTACGCCATTGGTAAACGAAGGTCTTTGTCCATGGCCATTGTATGTGAATAATCGAGAGTAGGTAGATGAACTGTTAATCTTCGGGCTGGGTGGAGAAGTACTTATTGATGGCTTACTGCAGCTGGGCAAGGAAATCATCATCGGAACAACAACTGCTCCAAACTTAACGATCATTTACATCCCCCATTTTCGATGTGGCGGTTCAAGGATAGAGTGTGAGACTGGTTCACTCAATGGTGATGTCGAGTGGTATTTGACTATCACTCGCTGGCGACCCACCATCAGCGAAACATAATCTTCGACCGAGATTTCCTCAAGTGCCGCTTGTTCCACCAGGAAGTCAAAATCGTCTTGGCTAAATTCAATTGTGGGCATGAATTAATTGTGACCTAATCACCCAGCCCCTTCTCCCATGAAGACATGGGAGAAGGGGAGTGACCAATTTCTACATATGCGCGATGATCGCATCGCCAAACTCGGAGCATTTCAGCTTTGTTGCCCCTTCCATCTGCCGATGGAAGTCATAAGTTACCGTCTTAGCAGAAATTGCACCTTCGACACCCTTGAGGAGCATATCGGCGACTTCGATCCAACCCATGTATCGGAACATCATTTCGCCGCTGAGAATGACCGACGATGGATTAACTACGTCGAGGTCTGCATACTTTGGTGCCGTACCATGGGTCGCTTCAAAGATTGCGTGGCCAGTAATGTAGTTGAGATTTGCACCCGGCGCAATACCGATTCCACCTACCTGAGCGGCAAGGGCATCACTCAAATAGTCACCGTTCAAATTCAACGTAGCGATGACATCAAAATCCGTTGGACGAGTCAAAACTTGCTGAAGGGTAATGTCGGCAATAGAATCTTTAATGATCAAACCTGCACCCGGCTTTCCTTCTGGAATCTGGCACCATGGTCCGCCATCGATCTCAACGGCTCCAAACAGCTCTTTGGCGAGTTCATAACCCCAGTCGCGGAACGCTCCCTCGGTGAACTTCATAATGTTGCCCTTGTGAACGAGAGTAACACTCTTCTTGTTCTCACGAATGGCGAATTCGATTGCGCTGTAGATCAACCGCTGTGAACCTTGCTTGCTGACTGGCTTGATTCCAACTCCAACGAGCAGGTCCGTGTCTGGTCCGTCGTGAACCGCCTTGCTCCACTCCGCCGTCTTTTCAGTCGTTCCAAATCGGATTTTCCCGAAGCTCTTTGGGAAGTTCTCTTTAATGAAGTCAAGAACCTTCGAGGCATCAGCCGAACCAGCAGGGAACTCAATACCGGCATAAATATCTTCCGTGTTTTCGCGGAAAATGACCATGTCAACATCTTGTGGGCGCTTTACCGGACTCGGAACTCCCGTAAACCATCGTACGGGGCGAAGACAAACATAAAGATCGAGAATCTGCCGGAGGGCAACGTTAAGCGAAGTTATTCCGCCTCCGACTGGTGTCGTCAAGGGACCCTTGATACCGATCAAAAATTGGTTGAAGTCGGCGATAGTCTCATCAGGAAGCCAATTTCCAGTTGCGTCAAATGCCTTTTGACCAGCGAGCACTTCTTTCCATGCGACCTTCTTTGAACCACCATATGCCTTTTCAACGGCGGCGTCAAAGACTCGAACGCTTGCTCGCCAAATATCTCGCCCGGTGCCATCGCCTTCAATAAATGGGATGATAGGGTCGTTGGGGACGTTAAGCCCCTGAGGAGTCATCGTAATCGCTGTAGCCATTACGGTTGATTTTACCGAGGATTGGTTGCAACTCGTTAGTCCCGACCAACTTGTTCTTGGAGAAGTCTTCTTGAGTCGTTGTTTTTAATGAGTGCCTTATTGACTTTTCCTTTTGATCCTAAGCGGTTCTTGCCAATGCTCAGTAAGCATATATTTTGCCGGATTGAATTCGGTTGCCATGTTGTTTGGAGTTAACGTCAGTTTGAGTCGACTTGCACTGATCGCATTGATGAACCGATCGTGTCGCCCGTTGCCCTTGTCTGGTTTTCCATCTTGAGTTCCTGGAAATGCCAAGCGAGTTACAGCGTGAATGTCTTCATTGCTCTCAGAGCAGTCATTCGTCGTATCCCAGCCGATGACAAATCCGTCGTATTTGCTCGCAAATGGTTTAGGATCATAAGTCATATTTGCTCCTCCATTGGAAGTTTCGGCAAGGATTACGACCGTATCAGGGTTGTCTACGAGCGGTGTCGAAAAAGACGCATAGGGAGCGTAAAATCCGTAAGTTGAGGGAATGGGAGGTCCGCCACTTGGATTTGCCGAATAGGCATACTCTTCCGATGAAGCAGTTGGACAGACAAAGTCAATTCTTGATCCCTTCAGGTCATAAATGTCACTAATCCAGGTGTAAGCAATGCCATTTGCATCCGCATCGGGCTCACCCTTCTCGTTTTCGTTATAGAGAGGCGGAAACCGATCATCGTGTTGAGCGGAATATAACGTCAGAGCAGCCATCATCCCGTTGATATTTCTGACACAAGTCGCTTTATATGCCTTTTCTCGCATATAAAGGTAAACGGGGATCATCCCAATAATCAGGAATATCGTCACCAAAACGATTAGTTTGAAGTCTTTTCTGGTCATGTACTGACCACCAGAATGAGCAGAAGCTCCTTCTGGTGCGTTTGGATCGAATGCGTTATTCTCGCTCATTAGTTGTTTTCACTCGTTAAACCATTTAGAAACCCGTTTGCGGACAACATCTTTTTGGCATTCTTGAGGTCTAGTTCCTCAAATGAACCTCGCCCAGGGACGGTTGGAAGTCTTAACATCTTGATATCTTTTTGGGCGACGCCTTTTGCAAAAATGGCAAGTCCCGCAACTTCCGTATTGCTAAATGTATTTTCGCCAAGTACTTTTACTCCCTGCTCGATAATCTCCGGGAGATTTTTCCATTTCTTAACGACCTCACCCTTAAAGGCCATGAGCAGTTGACGTTGACGCTCTGTTCTCTTAAAGTCGCCACCCGTGTCCTTACGAAACCGGACGTAGCACATGGCATCGTAGCCATCAAGCTTTTTTACCCCCGGAACAAAATGGACGTGGAGCATTCCTGCATTGTCGTCGTAGTCCATCTTATCCATTATGGTTACTGTGATCCCTCCAATTGCGTCGACCAAGTCTTGGAACGCAACGTAGTCGAGAACAATGGTCTTATCGATGGTTACGCCAGTAAGGTATTCAACTGCTTCTTCCTGCTTTTGCTTTGCTTCATCGGGCTTGGCGAGGTTATGATACGCATTTAACTTGTGAGACGGTTCTCCCGGTAACTGGCATCGAGTATCGCGTGGAATTGATATACCCGTGATCGTCTTTTTCTTAAAATCAAGGTGAGCCATCATGATCATGTCGGCTCGACCTGCTTGTTTGAGAACCTTTAATCCGCCAGGGGCAAGATCTTCGTCACATCCAAGAAGAAGGATGTTAAGGGAGTCACTTTTGAAAGTGTCCTCAGGCTTTACATTGAAGAGGACTGATTGGGCCAGAGCTACTGCTACTGGTGACCGGTTAAGGTATCCGGCAAACGTTCCGCTAATTGCAAATGCAGCGATCCAAATGCCGTAAAAGACAACCCCAAGCTTTCGCTTAAAAGGCGCATTTCTCTGCTGCTCTCTTACTCGAATCGGTACCTTGATTGGTTCTTGCGGTTGCATCCTTGACCTCAAATTGCCTATTGGCTGTTTCAACACGTCATCCTTGACGGGGGTTCCATTTATTATAGTTCATGCTAAGTAACTACGATTCTCGGTGCGGAAACCGAATTCGGAACGTTGTTCCTTTTCCAATCATCGAGTCAATTTCAACCTTGCCACCGAGACTGGATGTCAATTCGAGAACTATTTTTGTTCCCCAGCCACTTCCACCTGCCTTGGACCATTGACTCCTAGCATTACCTTTTAAGATCCTGTTGGCAATCTCCTTAGTCATTCCTGGACCAGTATCGGCAACCTCAAATATATGATCGGCGCCGTCATATCGGTAAATTACGGTAACCGAACCGAAAGTGTCGTATTCATCACTCGACTCAATCTTCTCATCTGGGATAACTTCGTAAACTGCCTTGACCGAATTTCCAACCACGTTCTGAACGATTCTGAAAACAAAGAGATCGTCAAAGTGTGTTTCTGGTGCCGAACTATCAATTTCGTAATTAAGGGCAACATGCTTTGATCGGCTTTCGCTCTCGAGGTACGCAGCTCCTTTTTGAATTGTGTCTCCCATGCGACCAATGGTGACATTCGGCCGTAACTCCCTTCCTGCCGACATATCGGATATTAATCTTGAATAGCCGACGATTCGGTCTACTGATTTCTTTAAATCACCAACCATTGGATCAAGTGACGTTAGGTTCTCTTGAGCACTTTTCGACAATTCCTGGTCAGCAAGACTTTCTTTGAGACCATCAATTGCCATCTCTGAGAAAGACAAGCTCGCGTAGAGGCTGGCGGCAAGATTGCCAATATCGTGGCTCACTTTGCCCATTCCGAGCAAAGTGGACGCTCGCGCAGATTCCTCGCTTAATCGGTAGTTGTGGTAAGCCATGGTCGCCACAGCGGCAATGGTGTCGAGAACAGCTCCGTCTGTTTCAGTAAATGGACCATCCGCTTTATTCAGAAGTTGGACAACTCCGATGGGGTCTTCCTGTTCCATCATGAGTGGGGTGGCGACCATACTTCGAACGACTATTCCCGTCGCCTTTTCAAACGGATTGAGCTCAGATTCTGGGCGCTCTGGAATCTCCCTCAGCATGGTTTTCTTTTGCTGAAATGCGGCTCCCGCCATGCCAAAATCGTCGGCAATATCCTTCATTGGCAGTTTTGGCTCTACTTCTGGTGGCTCTACATGTTGAAACACAAGCCGACTAGTGGCAGCGTCGTGAAGGTAAATCGTGCCTCCGGCTGCACCGACAGCTTCAACGGATATCTTGAGGACGCGCTTTAACAAGTTATCAAACTCGCCATGACTCGACAGAGTATGTGTTGCAAGCTGAACTGCACGGATAAGCCTTCCGTTAACGTCAATCAAGGCACTAGTTTACTCCGTAAAGGAGACCTATCCAAATCGCCCAGAAATATATCCCTGAGTTTCGGGTTTTTGAGGGAACAAGAAGATGTTGGATGTGGAATTCTCCTCAACAATTTGGCCGAGCATAAAGAACGCGGTTCGGTCGCTCGCCCTTTGCGCTTGCTGCATATTGTGGGTAACAATTACGATTGTGTATTCGCGTTTGAGTTCAAAAATGAGGTCTTCAATTCTCGAAGTAGCAATGGGGTCCAACGCAGAACAAGGCTCATCCATCAAGATGATCTTTGGGTCAACCGCTAATGTTCTAGCGATGCAAAGCCGTTGTTGCTGACCGCCTGATAGTTCAAGGGCGGAGTTTTTGAGTTTTTCTTTGACCTCTTCAAAGAGGGCAGCTTGCTTGAGCGATTTTTCTACAATTGAGTCAAGATCGCTTTTTGATTTAACACCGTGGAGCTTTGGCCCATAAGTGATGTTGTCGTAGATCGACATTGGGAATGGATTCGGTTTTTGAAAAACCATTCCAACGTCTTTTCGTAGAGCTACCGGATCGACCTCTTTATCATAGATATTGATTCCGTCGATTGTAATGCTTCCGTCAAGATGGGTTCCATCAATGAGGTCGTTCATTCGGTTCAAGCAACGAAGAAATGTTGACTTGCCACAGCCCGAAGGACCGATGAAGGCGGTTACCTTCTTTTCGGGAATAGTAATGCTGACTGACTTTAATGCCTGAAAATTGCCGTAAAAAAAGTTAATATCTTTCGCGACAATTTTTGGCCTTACCTGTATTTCTTCAGCTGGTTCAGACATGAGTTTTCTTTCGACAAGGCCGGGCACGATAATGAATGGTGCCCCATATATGTTAGCTTTTTGTTAAGCCTCGTGTCACGGCATCAGCGACGGATTGAGTGCCCTTTGACGAAGAAAATGATCGGCAAGGACGATCGCTGCCATTGATTCGACGATCGGAACTGCTCGCGGCAGTACGCATGGATCATGACGCCCTCTTCCAGTTAGAGTGGTTTCTTCGTGGTTTGTATCAACCGTATCTTGGGGCCTCAGGACAGTGGCGGTTGGTTTGAAAGCTGAATGGAAAATGATCGGCATTCCATTGCTGATTCCTCCTTGGATGCCTCCTGAATTGTTCGTGCGAGTATAAACAGTGCGCTTTTCTCTTTGCTCGTCAACGGAATAGTAGTGGTCATTCACTTCCAGTCCAGTTTTGTCCGTCATTCCAAATCCGCCGCCAAATTCGATGCCTTTGCAGGCGGGCAAGGATAAGATGGCCTTTCCAATATCTGCCTCTAGCTTGTCAAAAATAGGCTCGCCCCACCCAGCAGGAACTCCCTTTGCTACGCAGGTAATGACTCCTCCGACTGAATTACCTTCCTTACGGATTTCTTCGATGTGCGCAATCATTTGCTCGGCAACGGATTGATCAGGGCAACGAATGATGTTTTGCTCGACACTTTTCAGAGTGACTTCTAGAGGGTCAATCAGCGTTTGAATATGGTGAACCTTTTGAACGAAAGCTACAATTTCAACGCCAATTGTAGAAAGTAGTTTTTTCGCAATTGCGCCGGCAGCAACTCGTCCAACGGTTTCCCTTGCCGAAGATCGTCCGCCGCCTTGCCAAGCCCTGATTCCATACTTTTGGTCGTAGGCATAATCGGCATGACTTGGACGATACTTGTTTTGCATTTCGTCGTAATCATTGCTGCGCTGATCTTCATTCATGACCATGAGAGAAATTGGAGTACCTAGCGTGAGTCCGTCTTCACTGACCCCACTAAGAATCCTAACGGTATCGGACTCTTTTCTTTGGGTCACAATTTTGCTTTGACCAGGCCTTCGGCGGTCCAATTCAATTTGGATTTCCTCTGCGCTAATGGCAAGGCGAGGAGGACAACCATCAATCACTACTCCCAAACCTCCGCCATGAGATTCACCCCAAGTCGTTATCCGGAAGATTTGACCGATGCTGCTGGACATTGTGGAACCCAGTTTACAGCAAGAAATTGAGCAAGAATCCCTAATTGGCAAAACCCCGCACGGCATTGCGCGTCTGGATTATCACAAGGAGATGAACATGAAAAACATCATCAAGATCGGAACCCTCGCCTTCATGGCAAGTGTTATCCTCGCCCCTACAACCGCTACAGCGCAAGACTGGAGGCGGGACAAGACTGCTAATGAGTGGAAGACAATCGCCACGATTAGTGGAGCAATTGGATTGCTCGGTGCCCTCAACCATGACGACACGCTGACATTCGCTGGCGCAGCTGGAGCCCTGTACTCAACCTATCGATACGATCAAGACCGAAGTAGCCGAGATCGTTGCGACAACACAAGAGCGGAATATTTCGATCACGAATATTTTTATAGGGACGGACAGCGATATGAGAGAAAAACGGTTTGGAGAAATGGTCAGAAGTATTATCAGTTCGTTAGATGCGATGACTCAAGAGGAAACAACTCCTATCAAAATCGCAACGGCTACACCGACGAACAATGGCGAAGGGAAGAAAAGAAGAGAATTGACGAGGACCGTCGATACCAAGATAAGTTGAGACGTGAAGAAGAGCGTCGACAAGATGAGTGGCGACGAGCAGAAAAGAAGCGAATCGACGAAGAGCGAAAGCGAGAAGATGCCCGTCGCCGAGAGCAAGAGAAATGGGATCGAGATCATCGCAATGATCGGAATCGTGACTATGATCGAAATCGCGATGGCCGAGACGACAGAAATGATCGAGACCATGACCGAAATCGCGGTCGAGGAAACCGCAACGACTAACTCAACCGCAGTTAGAGTTCGTTCGGAAGTGACCTGAGAAAGATATCTCAGGTCACTCTTTTTATTGTCTTGAGCTCAAAAGCGGATTCCAGTGAGAATCAGAAAGTGTCATTTTATGCAGTTAAGTCCCGACGTGAGCAAACGGGCAATGAAAAGGGAACCATAGTTTCCATTATCAAAGTAGCCGCTTTGCTTGGCTTTATGTGTTGAGCAACACTCTGCTATTCTCAGTGTCTCCTTTGTTATGTACGGAAAGGCGAGGATGTTTCAGTCCACTTTGACCCTTTAGGCAGGAAATTTTGGCCCTGAAAGAAGACTTGCCATAAGTCTCGATATGTTGCGTGACGGCAATAATAACCCAATGCCGGAGTATGGAAGATTGTAGGTAGCAAAATGAACAATAGCATAATGAAGATATCGGCTCTCGCGTTCATCGCCAGCGCGATGATCATGCCGATGACGGTATCGGCCCAGACGGAAGCTCAACGGAGAAGCCAAACGCAAAACGAGTGGAGAACCATCGCAACCGTTAGCGGAGCAGCAGCCTTGTTAGGACTTTTGAAAAAGGACAACACTTTGACCTTTGCGGGAGCCGCAGGCACCTTGTACTCGCTTTATCGATACGATGAGGACTCAAAGAGTAAGGATCGATTGGCAAGAACCAGGGCTCAGTACTTCAGCCGAAGTGAATTTTATCGCGACGGAGTTCGGTACAACCGACGAGTTGTCACAAAAAACGGTAAAAAATATTACCAGTTCTACAAGGCACCAAAGAGTCAACAAGACTGGAAGGCTCAGGGTTTACACGATAACCGGAACAACAGTCAAAACAATCGGGACCACGACAATGATCGGGGAAACGACCGAAACAAAGGGAAGAAAAAAAGCGGCAAAAGCCATGGCAAAGGTCATGGTAACGAAAAATCTAAAGGTCGCGGCGACAACTAGCCGAACATTTGCCCTTCATTCTGAGTAAGGATGGAGGGCTTTTCTGGTTTTCTTTGCCATGGGGCTTTTGGCGTTTCAGTAATGTATTCCAATCCCTAGACGTCTTGAACCTTGGAAGGCGAAATGAAAAATAATATTTTGAAACTCGTAACCTTAGGTTTAGTAACCGGCGCCATGATCATGCCAATGACGATCAATGCCCAGAGCAAATCAAAGAAGGAAATAGCCAAACGTCAGAAGTCAAAAGCAGATTGGCAAAAGACCGCCAACATCGCTGGCGTGATAGGAATTTTAGGTCAGCTCAATAAAGATAAAACGGCATCATATCTTGGAACCGGAGTCGCTTTGTACTCGATTTACCGAATGCAAGAAGATACCAAGAGTCAAAACCGAACACGCCGGGAAAGAGCCGCTTTTTATAACCGAGATCACTACGTCAAAAATGGCGTTCGCTATGATCGAAAGATCGTAAAGAAAAATGGTCAAAAGTACTACACCTTTGTGAAGCACAGAGGATAATTCTCCAATCATCCATTGATTTGTCGAACGAAGTGTCGCGCTCGACAAATCAGTTGCCTGGTACTCTGAATACATGACCGACTTCGCCAAAGCATGGCAATTGAGCCGACACCGATTCGCAGAATCAGTTTCTGATTTGAACCAAGAGCAACTCAATTTTCGGTTGCACCCTGACGTCTTAACCGCGGGTGAAATGGTCCTTCACGTTGTTGGCGTCGAACTCTGGTTTGTGGCCCAATTAACTGGATCAGACCTCAATGAGCAAGATTTGCGGTTAACAAAGGCTGCCGTGGACGGGGTTGTCAACGAAAACCCATTTCCCTATTCAGTTGACGAAATTAGCCCAGAATTGATTTCAGCCGCATTGGCTCGAGGGCAAGAAATTGTGAAACCCCATATCGAAAATCCATCTCAAGAATTCTTAACCAAAGAAATTAAGAGTGCCTTGGGACCGATTATTACCGGAGAAGGAGCATTAGCACGATTTGCCTTCCATCCAGCCTATCATCAAGGTCAGGTTCACCTTATCAGAACATCGCCCAGCTTTCCAGCTTAAAGGTTTCCAGCTTAAAGGTTTCACACTTAAAAGTGAACAAGATCTACCAGACGGTGAAGGAAAGTCTGCCCAGCAGGATTGATTGCAAGTCCATTTGGCTGAGTTCCTAAGCCGCCATGAGGGCGGTAGGTCGTCAAAATGGTTTCACCAACTCGAGCAATATATGCCGATTCAACGTAGGTTCTCGTGTCAATTCTTGTCTCAAGAATTTCGACTCCATCTAAACGGGCGAGCCATTCGGGATCGAGAACCTGATCCGGACAGATTGCAAGTCTTTCCTCCCACGATAAGCCAAACCCTTGGGTGATGCACTCTCGCCAATAGGGAGCCGCTACTCCACCTTGACCTTCAACCAGAACAACCATTGGTTGCCCCATTCGCTCTCTAAGAAATTCTCGCCAACCTGATACGATTGGCAATCCTTCCTTACCAAATTTCACTCCATCGAATCGATCATCCTCAAACTTCAGGTTGCAGTCGTCAAAAGTTAAGGGAAGGTGAGAATGAATCTCCCATGAGTTCTGTGCCCCGCCATATTCACAATGAAATACATAGGAACCCGGATCCAGTGAATCGAGAAATACATTCGCAATTTGGATCGGCCGTCCACAAGTCGAAGTTGGCTCTGCTATTCCTTCTTGAATTGGTCGTCCATTAAGGGTCTTCAGAGTCCAAATTGCACTACTACTGGCTCCCGCGCCGGCATACCCAATGCGGATAAGTATAGGTTTATCTGCAAAGAAATTATATAAATCTGAATACCCAATTCGATTTCCTCCACGGGTCCATCGAGGATTTCTTGATGGAATCAAGAACAAAACTTTTTCGGCATTCCATGTTTCAAATTGATCGGCGGTGTATCTCTCTCGAGCCCAGTCAGTCTGAATTCCCGAGCTTGAAATAGGCGTATCCCTGAGACCAGTAAGGACGTAACCATCAAAGTCAGACTTAGACCGAAATTGCTCAACGAGGTGTTTACGAACAAACAGTGCCTTATCGATGCTTGATGCCATCAGTTCCTTATGCCGAGAAACCTTCGCTTCATTAGCAAATCGATTTTCGCTAATGAAATTCGGCATATCATATTGCCAACGAACTCCTTTGTCATTGAGCTCCGAAAGGGCAGATGCCCAGAATGGCATTGTTTCCCCAATCTGTTCTATGTCCCTGTGAACATCGCAATCGATCGTTTCCCCAAGAAATGCCTTACCGTCGATTCGCGGCCCGGTTTGAAGAGAATCGACGAGTGGAGGGAAGAATTGAGCATCAGCGTAAGGATGGTAATCGTAAAACGTTCCGTACTCCCTTGGATCACCACCGTACATCTCTGCGCCCCCCGAATTATCCTTGATGAGTGGGCACTTTGTAAGAGCCTGAATTTTTTTGACCCACTTTTCTCGGTACTCAGCCGGTGCATTTGCTA
The DNA here is from genome assembly GCA_031430115.1 of Armatimonadota bacterium. Classification (GTDB taxonomy): domain Bacteria; phylum Armatimonadota; class Fimbriimonadia; order Fimbriimonadales; family Fimbriimonadaceae; genus Fimbriimonas. The sequence goes on from JANPAV010000408.1 coordinate 15,444, forward strand.
GCTCACACCCGAGCGTCCAGGCAACTACGTTGCTGTGATGAGCATATTGTCGAATCATGGCATCAAGTTCCGCGTCGACTCCGGGTGATTCATACAAACCTGCTTCAGGGAGCCACAATGGCAATTCTAGCCAAGCAAACATTCCACGCCTTTCCATTTCTTGCAAGTAGCTGTGGGGAGGTAGCCATAAACAAAATTTAACCGTATTGAATCCGAGTGATTGGATATAGTCCAGTTCTTTGTTGGTTGTGGTCTCGTCGGGATGACAGTGTCCAAATTCCGGATACCAACCCCAGTGAAGAATTCCTCGCATGTAAGAATCAAACGGAGCATGTTCTTGAGGCTGAATGTTCAATGAATCTGCTTCGTCGACGATCTCTACGGGGCGGAAGATTCCACCAAAAGTTTGGTAAACGTAGGGCAAAAAGCCGCCCAATGTCTTCTTGACGGGGAACGATTTACCTCCATTCTTGATCACTTGAACTTCGATATCTATGCGCTTGCCACGATATGGCGTGAGGGGAATTTCAAAGGCATCCCACATACCCTCGTGACGAAGAACTTGAACTCCATTGATGAACACCTTACAGGCGTAGCTAACCCCGTTAAAACGCAACTTTGTTGGGCGAACGGGAACGTCAATCAGGGTCTTATATGTGGCAGGACCTTCCCACCTAACATCGACTTCTTGGCGCCAGGCGTGGGGAATCCGAACTTCCTTGATCGTCCCGTTGCCGTAGTCCACGGTCCATCGTGTGACTTGCAAACTCATTTCGTATTAGAATACTTTACGGTAGCGTAACTTCGCTGGAATCACCGAGAACCAATCTCAAACAAGCCGGTTTTTGTAACCCCTGCTTAACATTTGCACCCCGGCCGATAAGACAACCATCCATCCGTTTGACGCCGATAATCTGACAGTCTTGCAGAACTATGCTGTGCTCAATCTCGGAATCCTGAATTCTTGTATTGTTGTCGATTGCCGAAAAAGGTCCAATGTAGCTGTTGGAGATCAGGCATCCTTCACCAATGATGGCCGGTCCACGAATAGATGAGTTCTGAACGATTGCCCCTTTTCCGATGATCACGCGACCATCAATTTGAGAGTCGAGCACTTCACCGTGCTGGGCTGGCTCGATATCCTCAAGGATCAGTCGATTTGCTTCGAGCATTGCTTCTACTGTTCCAGTGTCTTTCCACCAGCCAGTCACGATATGAGACCTAACGGTCATCTTTCGATCGATGAGTCCTTGGATCGCTTCCGTAATTTCATACTCGCCCCTAGGGCTTGGCTTCAATTGAGCAATCACATCATGTATGACTTTGTCGAACAAGTAGACGCCAACAAGCGCAAGGTTTGACCGCGGTTCCTTGGGCTTCTCCTCAAGGCGAACCACTTTGTCGTTTTCCATTTCTGCCACTCCAAATTGATTTGGATTGGGGACAGGTGTGAGCAATACAGTTGCCGAAGGTCGGTACTCATGAAACTCGGCAATAAGGTCACCAAGAGACGATTTGATTAAGTTATCGCCAAGATACATGATGAAATCGTCGTCACCGAGAAATTGTTTGGCGGTAACAACCGCATGCGCAAGACCGAGTGGATCCGGCTGGACGATATAAGTGAACTTTGCCCCCCAGCGCGAACCATCTCCACAGGACTCCTCAATGGGGCTATTTTCTTCAATGACAATGATGCCGATTTCCTTGATTCCAGCGGCTACAATTGCATCAATGCCGTATTCAATAACCGGCTTGTTGGCGACCGGCACAAGTTGTTTTGCAAGACTGTATGTGATGGGTCGAAGGCGCGTTCCTTTCCCACCCGCCAAAATTAATGCTTTCATAAATCTTCACCCAAAAATCGACCGTAAAATGCTTTAACAAAGTCTTGATAGTCCGGCAGCGCAATAATTGGCTGCCACCACCACTCATTATCTCGGTACCACCGAACGGTATTTCTCACTTGTGTCTCAAAATCTTCTTGCGGTTTCCAACCCAACGCTCTCGTTCGGTCCGATGTCATCGAATATCGCTTGTCGTGAGCACCCTTTCTAGGATCTTCTATGCGCTTTACCAATTCTTCGCTTCGACCAGTTTCTTCAAGGAGGATCCGGACGATTTCTTTGTTCTGGCGTTCGTTCTCGTCGCCAACATTGTAGACCGTGCCCGGCACTCCGTTCAAAAGTACTGCCTCAATACCACGGCAGTGGTCTTCAACATGAATCCACTCTCTGACCTGAGACCCGTCGCCATACAAAGGTACTTTTTTGCCCATCAGCAACCGAACTGTAAAGAAAGAAATGAGCTTTTCTGGATATTGGTACGGACCGTAATTATTTCCGCCCCGCGTCACACAAACGGGAGTCCCAAACGTAATGTGGTGAGCCCTAGCCTGTAAATCTCCACCAGCTTTACTTGCAGAGTACGGAGTATTGGGCATGATGGGTGAGTCCTCGGTGAATCGTCCTTGGTCAATCGAACCGTAAACTTCGTCGGTGCTAACTTGAACATACTTCTGGATATTGAATTTGTTGGTCGCCTCGCACAAAACAAAAACACCAAAGACGTCGGTGTGAATAAAGGAACCCGGATCGAGAATTGAGCGATCATTGTGACTTTCAGCGGCAAAATTGACAATGTGAGTGACTCCGTTAGCTTCAATTGCACCATTTACAGCGGAGGGGTCTTGAATTTTGCCGTGAACGAACGTAACACGTTCACTTAAAAGATCTTGAATGGTGGAGAGATTTCCTGCGTAGGTAAGCGCGTCAAAAATGACAATCCTTGAGTCAGGATACTTGGCATCAAGCAGGCGCACGAAGTGTGAACCAATAAATCCGGCACCGCCGCAAACCAGTATAACTGCATGTTTAAGATCAGGCATCCTGCTAAATCATAGACTTTTTTCCCTTTTCCTTGCCAACTGAGCAATAATAACGGTAACAACTTCCAACAATAAAGTTGGAATTCTTTCGCGACAAATGTCGTTAATAAATGTGGAGTACTGATTGGATCAAGCCGGAACAGCTAAACAAAAGGAAGGAACATCGCTGTTAGATGATGTTATGGGCTACGTAAATGTTGGCCTGAAATACCTGTCGCAGGTCAACTGGCCAACATTACTTCGCAATCCAAGGACTTGGTTTTTCCTCGGAACAATTGTTGGATTGGTCCTGATGTTCTCAAACCTTTTGGTCATCACAAGCCAAAAGTGGATGGGAGATGAGTATTACTCTCACGGTTTTATTGTTCCCCTCTTGATTGCCTGGCAAATTAAAATCCGCTACAAAGACCTGGTTGCCATTCCTGCGAAACCTGGATATGCCGCAATCGCAATGTTTTTGCCCATTGTGTTCCTTCAATACATCGCGTTCGTCGGTGAGTTTTGGGTCATTCAATGTATTATGTTCGTAGCTTCGATCCTAACGTCGTTGTGGCTGTTGTTCGGATTCAAGCGAGCTTGGTTTATCGCCTTACCCATAGGATTTTTACTGTTTGCCTTGCCAGTTTGGGGTTCATTCATCGATGGCAACACAAACACCCTGCAATTGCTTTCCACGACCGTTGCGGAGAAGTTTTTGTCATTGTTTGGATTCAATCCAATGCGTCTTAGTGGCACTGATATCCAACTCAATAGCTATGCCCTTACCGTAGCGGTTCCATGCAGTGGCCTCAAATTGATGGTTGCAGTAGCCTGTTTCACGGCGCACTTTGTCTTAATCGCTCGCAAGGAACTCAGCTTCAATATTTTGATGATCGTGCTAGTCGTCCCGCTTTGCCTTTTCATCAACGGGCTCCGAATTGCGCTGATCGCGGTGGTTGGCGAGCTACAGGGATCAGATGCGGCTTTGAAGTTCCATGACTACAGTGGCTATTTGACGCTACTCATATGCTTCTTTATTCTCTTTAAATTTGCGAGGTTATTTGGATGGAAGGATTAAGTAAACGACTCGGAATTCTGTGTGGAATATTCTTGACAACCGGGCTTGTCCTGAATTTTGCACCACGACCTGCACAAGTTGAGCGTACGGAAGCCGAAGTTGCGGCTATGTTGCCACTCAAGGTAAAGCACTTTACGGCTGCCTTGGCGCAAGGGCAATATTGCACCTATAAGCTTGACCAATCAAACTACGACATTTTGAATCCTTGGGGAATCGTTGCTCGAGTCTTTGTAGATGGCCAGGAAAAGTATGAAGTTGTGGCAATTGCCAGTCGAAGAAAAGAAAGTTTTCACGATCCGCAGACATGTCTAACTGCCCAAAGTTGGAATTTAACCGATCAGAGAGTTGAAAGTATCATGACAAAGTCCCGGGGAACTGTGCCAGTCACTTTGTTTGAAATGGAGAAGGGCGGGGAGAAGAAGACCGCCATGTACTTCCTCAAGATCACTCAGGGCTACTATGCTGAGTTTGGTAGCGTTAAGTGGGATATGTTCAAGTACAAGGTGTTGCACTGGGGCAAAGACGACGAAGGAGCATTTATTCGAATTATTCCTGAAGGACCTTCTTCCGAAGAGAAGATGAAGCAATTTGCTGCCGACTGGATTGACGAAGCCGTGAAAACTAGCAAGAATTACTACTAGTGGTTCTTACCGATCTATTTCGCCCAGCACGATGTCGATTGAGCCAATAATCGCTACGAGGTCGGCTAACATTCGACCGACAGCCAGAACCTCGAGAGATTTCAAGTTCATGAAGCTGGACGGTCTTTCGTGCCAGCGGTAAGGCTTATTGGTGCCATCCGAAACGATATAAAAGCCAAGCTCGCCTTTTGAACCTTCAACTGCTGCATAGGCTTCGCCAACCGGGGGTCTGTAGCCTTCAGTGTACAGTTTGAAGTGGTGGATGAGAGATTCCATCGAGGTATCAAGTTCTTCTCGCGGTGGAGGAGAAATTTTTCTATCTTGAGTCCGGAAATCACCTTCTGGCAAGCCATCAATTGCTTGCTGAATAATGCGAATACTTTCCTTCATCTCAACCACTCGGACGAGATATCGATCGTAGACATCTCCTGTCTTGCCAGTCGGGACTCCAAAATCAAAGTCTCCGTAGCTACTGTACGGCATGTCTTTTCTAAGGTCGAATGCTACGCCACTAGCTCGCAAAATCGGACCAGAACAGCCTAGGTTTAGGGCTTGCTCAGCAGAAAGGATTCCCACGTCAAACGTTCGCTCTTTAAAAATTGGATTGTCAGACAGGAGGCCTTCGAGAACTTCCAACTCACTTCCAAACCCTTTGAGGAATGAACGAAGTCGAGGTTCAAATCCTTCGGGCATATCACCGCGAAGACCGCCTGGCACGATCCACGATGGCATCATTCGAACTCCGCTAAACATCTCGAACAAGTCAAGAATCAGTTCTCGCTGTTGAAAGGAATAGAAAAATGGCGTCATTGCGCCGAGATCTAAGGCGTGAGTTCCTAGCCAGACGAGGTGAGAAGCGACTCGGCTAAGTTCAGCGAGAATGACTCGAAGGTATTGTGCCCGCCTAGGGATCTCGCATTCCAAAAGCTTTTCTACCGCCAAGGCATGCGCAAGGTTGTTGCCATTCGCATTGAGGTAGTCCATGCGGTCGGTCATGACGACGCATTTGTGATACTGCTGGTACTCGGCTTCCTTCTCCATGCCGGTGTGAAGATAACCAATCACGCACTTGCATTGGACAATGGTCTCGCCATCTAATTCGGTAATGACCCGCAAAACACCGTGAGTTGACGGGTGCTGAGGACCCATGTTCACGATCATCGTGTTTTCGCCAACACGTTCAAAGATCGTCTCGGTCGAAGGCATGAATGTTTCGCGGGACATTAGATTATTTAGTTGTAAATTGTCTAGGCAGCGGCGGTTCCGGCTGCTGCTGGCTTCTTATCGCTGGCGTTCTTACCAAGGATGTAGTGCACCTTGCCCGGAGTCGCAACGATAAAGAGAGAATAGGCAATGCGATCCTTAATTTCGATTGAGGTTCCATCTGGGCAGGTAATACTTCCTTGATTGAAAAGGATTTGACTGTCCTTGACCGGAACCGATTTTGTGTCCGCACCGGTGAAATTTGCCGTCGCTGGCAGCTTTCCGCCGGCTTCAACCGGAACAATATGCACGTTTGCTTCGGCTGTTGCATATCGAACTTCGTTTTCAATAACTTTTGTCGTCCGGTCCGGCATAACCAAAATCGATGATCCGACGTCAGTTGTCAAATTGGTTTTAACTTCAATTTTCTTGAATTCAGCGTCGCCTGGTTTCTCCTTGTATTCGATACGAAGAGTTTGCTCACCCGTTCCAATTGGCAGCATATCAGTAGCATCCATTGTTGGGCTTGTTGGCGCAACTCGACGAGCTTTGTACCAAAGATCAATGTCCCCTGATGTCAAATTAACGACACGGGCATATCCTGGAGCTTTTCGGTTTTGAATTCGATCAACGGCATTTTGAGCCGCTGAATCGGTACCACAGCCGTGGAGGAATATTCCGCTTATGAGGACGAATGGAACAAAGGTTTTCATGAGAAAATTTTAGTTGAAAATTACGCCCGCACGACTGGTGATCGTGCGGGCAAAGGAACCCTATTGAGGGGTTGCGTTCTTGAGGCCACCAGGATTATCTGGAGCCGCTGGCTTGTTAAAGTCTGCCTTTACGGTTGACTCCTTGTTGACACTGTTGTCTCCGGCGCCCTCATCACCACCAGAGCAGCCGATCAGTACGAAGCTAGTTAACGAAAGAATAATTGCGAAGATAGTTAATCTCTTCATGAAGCTATTTTACATTGACTCAATCGAGAAATACATAAAAAAGCCCTTCAGAATTTCTGAAGGGCTTCTTTTTTTTTATACGATGTCAGTTCGTAAGTCTAGAGGCTGAAGTCGTAGTCTGGTCTGAACAACCAAGCGTGACAACCGTCCCACCAGTAGAATCCAGCGCGACCTGTTGCATCGTAACCGGTCTCAGGATCGGTTCGGTAGTCAGTGTTGCCTGGGCTCTGAGTTGCACCAAGTCGTCGGAACTTAGCGTGGGTATCAGCGAGACCCCAGTTTTGTCCTCGTGAGTAGATCCACATGGAACCATTGCTATAGGTGGTATAGACTTGTCCTTGCTCACCAT
>JANPAV010000409.1:0-2499 GCA_031430115.1 Armatimonadota bacterium
GTATTTGGGTCGAAGACCAAAAGAACTTTCCGGTGGTCAACGACAACGAGTTGCACTTGCTCGGGCAATTGTCCGAAAGCCTAAAGTGTTCTTGATGGACGAGCCACTTTCGAACCTTGATGCCAAGCTTCGGGTTCAAACTCGATATGAGCTCATTTCGTTGCACAGAAAACTCGGAATTACGACTGTATATGTAACTCACGACCAAGTTGAGGCGATGACGATGGGCGAACGAATGGCGATCATGAAGGACGGAGTTCTTCAACAATGTGATCGACCAGAATTGGTTTATGCGCATCCTGCAAATAAGTTTGTCGCCGGATTCATTGGCTCTCCACCAATGAACTTCTTGGAAGCTTCAATCATAGGTGGAAAGATTGACGCAGGAGCAATTGTGCTTCCGATCATCGGAAACGATGCTGCGAAGGCATATGAGGGCAAGAAAGTAATACTTGGCATTCGCCCTGAAGAGATTTATGACAAGAGTGTTCCTTCCAACATGACTCCATCGCCAGATAACACAATCAAAGCGACCGTTGACGTAATGGAACCGCTCGGACATGAGTATGTTGCCTACCTCAAAGTTGGCGATATCAAGCTCGTTGCCTCGATCGATAAAGAAACGAAGTTGAAGCCATTGACCGAAGCGGAATTCTGCATCAACTTGGAGCGTCTTCATATTTTTGACGCGGATACCGATCAAGCTGTTTGCTGATTTGGGCGGTAATTGAAGCTCCTGTCAATTCATTTGGCAGGAGCTTTTTCGTACTTGCTCGAACATTGCTATCGCAAGCTTTCTTTGATGGTCGTGATCTACTATGGGCATTGGATAGCCTCTCATTTCTACCTCGAATTGACTCGGCTTGTGGATTTCGTTTGAATCAAGGTCTGCTAACTCTGGCACCCATCGGCGAATGAACGTACCTTCGCTGTCGAACTTTTGACTCTGTAAGTAGGGGTTAAAAATTCGGAAATATGGTTGAGCATCGCAGCCAACGCTTGCCGCCCATTGCCATCCGCCATTGTTCGAGGCGAAGTCGAAGTCCATGAGTAGGGATGCAAAGTATTCCTCGCCTTTCCGGTAATCGACGAGTAAGTCTTTGGTTAAGAATGACGCAACTACCATTCTCAATCGGTTATGCATCCAACCGGTTTCGGCAAAGCACCGCATTGCAGCATCGACGATCGGGAATCCGGTCATTCCTGATTTCCAGGCCTCAAAGTTATCTAACAATCCGGGCCACACTAGCTTTTCGTAACTTGGGTTAAATGTTGTAGTCGCTACTCTGGGGTGATTTGCGAGAATGTCTTGATAGAATTCCCGCCAAACAAGTTCCATGAGCCACTTTCTCGCTCCTTCGGAATCATGCCTTGCGGCCATTCGAACTGCTTCACGAATTGAAATCGTACCAAATCTCAAGTGGGTTGAAAGAAAGCTTGTGCCATTCGCACTTGGTGTATCTCGCGACTCTTTGTAAGCATCAATTTTTTGCTCAAAATCTTGAAGGGCTAATTTCCCTGCAGTCTCTCCGGCCGTGATCCAAGGCGAACATTCAATAAATCCGATTTGATCATAGGACAGTCCACCTGAGAATTCCATGACTCGCTCACTGGGAATCAATTTCTTTAGATCCGATTCGAACTTCATTGCATCAAACTGGCGCTCAAATTTTTCTAACCAACAGCGTGAATAGGGCGTGAACACTCGAAATGGCTCATCTGACTTCGACAAAATTTCACCTTTTTCAAAAATCACTTGATCCTTGACGGCAACAAACTCAACTCCGATCTTGGCAAGCGAGTCCAGGACAGCCCCGTCCCGTTGTAAAGCATAGGGCTCAAAATCCCTTGCTGTGACCACGGCATTCACATGAAGTTGGGTCGACAGCTCATGAATTTCAGTAACTGGATCTCCATGGCGTACGATCAAGGATGAACCAGCATCTCGAAGCCCTGCATCAACTTCAAGCAAAGACTGCATGATGAAGGTCACCCGACGATCGCTTTGATTTGTAAGTGCATTCAGAATATTCTCGTCATATACAAAAACAACGGCCACTTCGTCGTAGTTTGAGCACGCCTCGAAAAGTGCACGGTGATCGCTTAACCGTAAGTCTCTTCGAATCCAACATAAAGCTCGCCTCATACTTTGCTTCTACGCAATGTGCTCGCAAAGGTACGCTTTCAAACGTGCAGGAGCGATTTCACCAACACCTTCAAACCACCGGGTTGATCGCTCCCGGAGCCAGAATCCTTGTTGGATATAGTGGCGGAGCGGATAGTACTTGTCTTCTCCACTTGCTAAAGGAACGTGGCTACGACGTAGTTGCCGCTCACCTCCACCATGGGCAAAGGCCCGAAGCGGACAAGGAATTGAAGCTTTGCGAGGCATTTTGCCAAGAACTGGATGTTCCATTTGCATCGGGGAAAGCCGACGTTCCAAGGATGGCTAATGACCTCAAAATTGGAATCGAAGAAGCCGGTCGAATGGCGCGCTAC
>JANPAV010000410.1:0-8742 GCA_031430115.1 Armatimonadota bacterium
GCATCATAAAATTCGTCGGCCCTTAGCCTAGGCAGCATCATATTCCCGTTTTGGGGTGGAGCCGGATCGTCGCCGAGGGTTAGCTTTAACTTTTCGACAAAAGATTTGTCAAGAATTGAGTCATAACCAAACAGGTCGTGAACCCTCATCAGGCTGGCGATGTTTGGTGGCATTGATGCATTCGGTGTCTTCAACATGTCCCAATTACGGCTGACGAAGACGGCTCGTTCTTGGGTCGGAAAGTTCAGATTCGGCAACTCAAGTGGGCGACCAGAGATTGGGCGATTGCTCCAAGCAGTAAACACAAGCATGCCAGCAGCAGTAAACAGGTATTTTCCTTCCTTCCATTTGACCAAAAATGCGAGGGTCATACAACTAAACAAAGCCGTAACGGCAATGTCCGCCAAATGGGGCTTGGTCGTAAGGCTAATGATTTTCGATAGCGTATCATCGCCTGGTTGAGCGAGCATTCCCCCCAGCATGTTCATGACATTAAAGCCAAGTGCCAGTAGAACAAGCGGAACCAGGCAAAGCCCGAACCACTTTTTTGACCCATCATTCTTAGCACTCAGTCGATCGAAGCCGATCGCACCTGCGATGCAAAGCCCTAAAACAATGAGTACATGAGCTCGCCCAGCGGAGCCAGTTGCTGACCAACCCGGGAAGTAGAAGAACAGAAGCCGATTGAGCGGTGAACCAAAAGCAAGCAAACCGCCTAGGATCAGTAACAAAGCCGCTGGAACTGCCGAAGATTCACCCGAATCCTTTCTGCGTTTAATGAAAAGTCCCAGGAAAGCCAAGGTCAAGACGGCAGGTGAAATCCAAAGGGCAGATTCAGCCGGATTGGCACCTCGCTTAATCAACATTGGCCAGAATCCAGTGTGACCCCCGCTACCTTCTAGCTCGATATTCAACACCGATGGGTCTCCCATCAATTTTGGGCTGATAAACCCAATTGCTTCAAATGGCGCAAGCACGCCAGTGGTGTAGCCTTGATAGCCTTCTTCGGTAGGAATGTTCTTGCGATGGCTGGTTTGAGAGTTCTGCAATACCAGGCTTACTTGAGGGAAGGAAACAAGTAACCCGACTCCCATTGCTGCAAACGGCAACAGCGCAATTGCCTTTCGGCTCTGGACAATTTCCCAACCGGCTAACAAAAACGCCGCAAACAAGCCGTAAAACGCAAATTGCAGGTGTCCAGCTAGCATCATCATCGCCGTAGCAATCGCTATCTGAAAAAATCCAACTCTGCGGTTCTCCGCTAGTATCCCCGCTAGAATCCAAGGAATCCAAGCGACCGTCGTTGGAACACTGGCCAGTGGTGCCCAGGCAATCATGAATTGGGACAGGGAAAAGCCAATTGCCCCAACAACGGCTCCATGCTCAGAAACCTTCATGTTCCTCAGTAAAGTGAACATTCCTAGCCCCGTAAAAAACAAATGGAGGATGCCTAAAAATATGATCTTGAGTCCTGTCGATCCTGGAACAAACGCAAAGATCATGTGCAGCGGATAGAATCCACCGGATTGCGAGTTGGCCGTTAACGGCTGTCCCGCCAACTGGTAGGGGTTCATGATCGGAGCTTCGCCTTTTCGCCATGAATCAAAAACTAAGTCTCGCCAGGGAAGAAACTGGATTACGCCGTCTGCCTGAAGAATGTCCCAACCATAATTTGGTATTGGGCCCCCCGGGGTGACCATCGTTTGGATGTGGTCAGTTGGTCCAAGGTTGTGCCCACTAACCAATGCCCTGCCATATGGAAAAACGGCGACGATAAAGAGCAGAAGGAGTAATTGCCAGCGTTTCATAATTCAGGGCTCAAGGCTCAGGGGGTCCAAGTTCAGAGATCAATTGTAGTTTAACCGCATGGGCGTGAAACTATAACTCCTGAATGCTTTGCTTTTGTGAGCCTTGAGCCTTGAGCTTTGAACTATGAACCCTGATTTAGCAATAGGTGACTTGTTGAAGTGCCTTAGCGTGGCTTGGGTCCTTCGCTAAGATGAATTTAAGATTAGCGCAAGCTTCTTCGTACATACCGAGCATCATCTGAGTCATCGCAAAGTCATATCGAACTTCGAGATTTTGCGGATACTGGGTGCAAAGCACTTCGAGTGAAGAGAGCGAGCCATCAAAGTCTCCCTCAAATCCCACGATCAATGCCATTTGGTGCCGAGCATTAACATGGGTTGGTTCGGTGGAAAGCACTTTGGTAAAGCACTCTTTTGCGTCGGGGTAATTCCCCTCGCATCTTAACTCAAATCCCCGTTGATATAGTCCCTCAATATCCATTGAAATCGACTTCAGCCCAACAGACACTTTAGCGTGGTTACAGTCTCCACGTCAAGCTATCTACTGGGCTGAGAGGTTTTTTTTGCAATTTTTATGCGGTGCCAGGTTCGAGTTTTTGCGAAATAACTGTCTGGCCGGGGGTTGCTTCAAGGTCTTTAATCGTATCAATTGGCGCAGGAGTGTCGTAAGTATCCTTGACGGCGGGCAGTTCATTTCCAGCCATTACAGCAAGGAATTCTTCCCGGTCAAGCGTTTCTCGATCCAACAATGCGGTGACAATATCGTCGAGCTGCTTACGATGCGTCGTGATAATGTCGGTAGCACGTTGATAGCATCGGTCAACAAGATTTCGAACTTCTTCATCAATTTGTCTTGCAACATCTTCCGAATAATCTCGCTCTTCGTAGTAGTCCCGACCAAGGAACGGATTATCCTTGCTTCTACCAATGGCCAGCGTTCCAAGCTTTTCACTCATACCAAATTTGGTAATCATCGCCCTCGCAATTGCGGTTACTCGCTGAAGGTCATTTGAAGCCCCAGTCCATACCCTACCGAACGCAATTTGTTCAGCGACGCGACCGCCAAGCAGAGAAGTGATGTCGTCGATCAATTCTTCCTTACTGGTCAAGTACTTGTCATTGTCCGGCATATGCCATGTCGAGCCAAGCGACATTCCTCGAGGAAGTACGGTTACCTTGTGAACAGGGTCACTATGCTCAAGCAATTCACCGATCAAAGCGTGACCTGCCTCGTGATAGGCGATAACTTTTCTCTCTTCGTCATCCATTACTCGACTCTTTCGTTGTGGTCCAGCAATGACGCGATCAAGGGCTTCTTCAAGGTCAAGCATGCCAATCTTGGTTCGATTTCTTCGAGCCGACAGGAGTGCACCTTCGTTCAACATATTGGCGAGATCGGCACCAGTAAAGCCTGGTGTTCGCTTACTCAAGACTTCAAGGTTAACTTCTGAATCCAGCGGTTTGCCCTTTGAGTGGATATTGAGGATCGCAAGTCGTCCTTTTTGATCTGGCGCATCAACAACAATCTGACGATCAAATCGACCCGGTCTCAACAGGGCTGGATCCAGTACGTCTGGACGGTTAGTCGCCGCGATCATGATGACTCCTGAATTTGGATCAAAACCATCCATTTCGACAAGGAGTTGGTTGAGAGTTTGCTCCCGCTCGTCATGCCCGCCGCCAAGGCCAGCTCCTCTTTGTCGTCCAACTGCGTCGATTTCATCAACAAATATGAGTGAGGGTCTGTGTGCCTTAGCTGTTTCAAAGAGGTCTCGAACTCTTGCCGCACCGACTCCAACAAACATTTCGACAAAATCAGATCCAGATATGTGGAAGAAAGGCACGCCAGCTTCACCCGCAATTGCGCGAGCAAGGTGTGTCTTACCGACTCCAGGAGGTCCGGTCAAAAGAATTCCCTTCGGAATCTTGGCCCCAAGTGCAGCATACTTCTTCGTATTCTTGAGGAAGTCAACAACCTCAAACAGTTCTTGCTTGGCTTCGTCAATTCCAGCGACATCATCAAAGGTTACTTTTGGACCGCTTTCACCGACACGTCGAGCCTTGCTCTTGCCAAAATTCATTGCTTGGGAGCCAGAGGCCTGAGCCATTCGTGAGATAAAGAAGTAGATGACCGCAACAAAGATTAAGGTTGGAAGGATGACCGCTGCAACACCGCTGATTGTTGAGCCTGGTCCGGGACCAAGGAATTTAGTATCAACTTTGTGCTTGTTGAGCGAGGCAATAAAGGCGCTAGCGTTTGGATTTGTGTAGTCGATAAACGTACATTCGAAGGATTCACCAGTGTCGAGCTTTCCAGTGATCTCCGACCCTTGCCATTTTGCGTCTGCTACCTTGTCTTCTTCGACTTTGCTAGTCAATGCAGTAATAGAGAGCTCTACGGTCTTGCTGCCGCCACGCCCAGAAAACCTTTCTGGCGTCAGGATGCTTAGCACGATGAAACCTACTAAAATAAGGGTAACAACAATGAATACTGCGTTGCGGCTGCTATTATTTCTCAATCTTTCTCCAAAACGGGTCTATGCAGTAAATACGCATTCCCACTGCTCGGCGTTACGGTGAACGCCTCTTAATTTATAGGTTCAAATGTCAGTTCAACAACTGATTCGCATTCGACACTCATATACATTCTGTTCGATAAACATACTCCCGGTGCCCAAATTGGCCCAAGAAAATCACAAATGAGGGGCAATCTGACTCTGGCGGCCGGAGTTAGTCTTGATTCAGATAACAAGTCACTCACCTTTCTGGTTCCTTCGAATCCAAAGGGCTGCATAGAATCTCCAGGTTGGCAAGAACGAAAATATAAGTCGCCCTGAATCTGTGCTTTGGGTAATTGTACGGTCAGTGCTGCCCGAACTTGAGGGACATTTTCTGCCGTTCGGATTCTGGCGGTAATTTTCCATCCAAATTCTGCGCTCTCGGTTTCACCTGGACAAGTGATGCCAAACCGAAATGGCTCGGTAGGTCGTAGTACCCGGAAATGAATCTTTTCCTCATCCCACTCGCCGATCACTTCGCCGCCATCGGCGGTCAAGGATCCCTTTGGCTGACCAATGGAGTGGGCAATGGCTTCGGTCTGATTATAGTCCAATGGGGCACCGAGGGACTGAAAAGCAAGGCGAATTGCTCGTTTGAAGAGGACGGGAGGCAAGCTTGTCAGATGAGATTTTGAAAAAGCAATTTCTAAATCCTTGGTCAAGAATGCTAGCTCACCGTTTAGCGGAATCTCTGATTGTTCAAGCGCGGCCGCCGCAGCACCATTAAGAAAGCGATCTTCTTCATCAATGATGTTCGCGCATCGGACAATAGCTTGCTCAAAATTTGGGTTGATGGCCGACAGCTCTGGGGTGACCCTACTTCGAATCCTAACCCTTGAAAAGTCAACATTCTCGTTTCCTGGATCGTTATGAAACCAAAGTCCACGGTCCAGGCAATACTTTGTCGTCTCTTCACGATTAAAGCTCAATAGCGGACGAACAATATTCTGTCGAACAGCCGGTATTCCGGTTAATCCCGTCGGTCCGGTTCCTCTCACCAGGTTGAGCAACACAGTTTCAACATGATCAGTGAGCGTATGCGCCGTCGCAATCAAGTCACAGTCAAGCCTTCTTGCCGCTTGCTCCAAAAAGTTGTAGCGCGCCATTCGACCGGCTTCTTCGATTCCAATTTTGAGGTCATTAGCCATCCTTGGAACGTCGGCTTTCCCCGATGCAAATGGAACATCCAGTTCTTGGCAAAATGCCTCGCAAAGCTTTAACTCCTTGTCCGCTTCGGGTCTTTGCCCATGGTGGAGGTGAGCGGCAACTACATCGTAGCCACATTCCTTTAGCAAGTGGAGAAGGCTAGTACTATCCGCTCCTCCACTGTATCCAACAAGGACTTTGGCTCCCGGAGCAATCAGCCTGGTCGTTTGAAGGTGTTCGTGAAATCGCTCCTGCACATATGAAAGCGTACCTTTGCCAATCCGGTACGTAGAAGCAAAACATGAGCCGAGCATTGTGTTGGATTCGAAGAGACTTACGGCTAAGCGATCATCGTGCACTCTTTGAGGCGTGTTCAAACCACGACGAAGTGGCGGTCGTCTTTGTCTTTGATTCCGTAATTCTCGATGCTCTGCCAAGTCGCTCAGACCAAAGAGTCGCCTTCATCATGCAATCACTTATTGAAGTTGATTCCAAACTGCGTGAAAAAGGCTCATCACTGATTGTCCTTCATGGTGACCCTGTGAACCTGATTCCTGAACTGGCTGGCAAACTTGCCGTAAAAACCGTCGTCACTGCCCGAGACTTTGAACCATATGCCCTTGAGCGTGATCAAGCTATGCAAGTAGCGTTATCAAGCAAAGAAATTCAATTCCAAACTGTCAAAGATCAAGTGATTTTCGAACAAGGCGAGGTGCTTACTCAATCCCAAACGCCGTTCCGAGTTTTCACGCCGTTCTCTCGACGATGGCTCGATTTGTTTGATCCCAACGAAGACGCCAAAGAGTATGACCCCGATTTGTCAAAGCTGATGAGGCATGACCTTCTCGCCGGGAATTCAATTGATCTCAGCTATTCTCAAATTGGATTTACCCAAGATGACCCTTGGCTCTCGCCTGGCGAAGCCGCCGGCGTGGCTGCATTGCAGAGTTTTGAAGAACGCATCGACCAATATTCATTAGCTCGTGACATCCCCAGTATGGAAGGGACTAGCTTCCTTTCCGTCCACCTCCGATTTGGCACGGTTTCCATTCGAGAAGCGATCCGAACCGCATTGAGCCACAACTCAGAAGGCGCTAAGAAATGGCTCACTGAGCTGATTTGGAGGGAATTCTATCAAGATATCCTCGCCGCAAATCCCCAAGTCGTATCTACTCCATTCGACCCCCTCTACAAGGATATGGTTTGGCCTGGAACGGAAGATCACTTCATCGCTTGGAAAGTTGGTCAGACCGGCTATCCCATCGTTGATGCCGCCATGCGATGCTTCGCCAAAACCGGTTGGATGCATAATCGCCTCCGAATGATCGTAGCCTCATTCCTCACCAAAGACCTCCTTGTTGACTACCGCAAAGGCGAAAAATATTTCGCCGAAAACTTGCTTGACTTTGACTTGGCATCCAATAATGGTGGATGGCAATGGGCAGCCAGTGTAGGGTGCGATGCGCAACCTTTCTACCGAATCTTTAACCCAAATTTGCAGAGCCAGAAGTTCGACCCCGAGGGGAAGTTCATCCGAGAATGGATTCCAGAACTTGCTGAATTTGACGCTAAATCAATCCACGAACCAACAGAATTGGAAGCGCTGATGTGCGGTTATCCAGCCCCAATCGTTGTTCATGACATGCAGCGAAGGCTTGCTTTGGCCTTTTTTGGCGAGGCACGAAAAAAGCCCCGGCCAAACATTTGACCGAGGCTTCTTCCGCAGAAAGCTGAAAGCTGAAAGCTAGAGGCTAACGCTTTGTAACTTCGTAGTCGAGGTGCCCGCAATGGGAGCAAAGATAAACCCTCACCCGGCTCTTTCCAATCAACAGAACCTTCCGAAGTTCGGGAAGACCATACCATTCTGGGATAAGACTATTTTTCTTTAGAAATCCAATCTCGCGAAAGCCAGAACCACACTCCTCACAGGTAGCAAACCTTGAGGTTTTTAGACTTGTAACTTGCCCGTATAGCCAAGGATACGAGTTGGAAGTTCTAATGACTACCAAACCTTCCAAGTCCAAGTTCGGCCAGTTTATTGTTCTATGTTTGATCTCGTCGGTTGACTCGCTGTCATCAATCCAGGCCACTCCTTTGTTTTCAAACATCAGTTTCTGAGCCGGTTCTGGTCGATCGAACGAAGCATAGAGATACCACTTCGACATCCTTCGAGTGAATTGTCGAGATTCTTTGGTGTAGCTTCGAACCCATTGACAGTGAACTGGAATCTGTGGATTTAAGCCAAGAGAGTTCAGTAAATCATATTGGTCCCTGGGCATGAATCTGACCCGTGTCATGCGAGCATTTGAGCATCCATCGCACTGGCAAATATCTAGTCCGAAACCGCTGGTTAACCAATCGTACAATTCGTTGGTTTTGGCTTCGTTAACGATGACAGTCTGATTTCCAAATGCTACTTCCTTCATATTTTCTCGTTTACGAAGAAGCCCCGAGCAAGTCAAATTGTCCGGGGCTTCTTCCGCTGATCGCTGATAACTGTCAACTGCCAACTAACTCAGCAGACTGCTTGGTCGGTGTCGGCATCAAAAATATGGAGTCTTTCCAAGTTGATGCAGAATTCTGCTTCGGTCAATGGCTTCAACTTCGTTTCTTTATCGATCGAGGCAACGAGCTTGATATCGCCAACTTTGAGGTAGGCAACATACTCATGTCCGAGCGGTTCCATAACGTCAACTGTCGCTTTGATCGTGTTATCTGAAGATGGTGTCATGTTGGAAGGAACACTCTTGTCATAAATCTCTTCAGGCCGAATGCCAAGAATTACTTTCTTGCCCTCATATGCCTTTGCGGCGTCGTTTCCAACGATTGGAAGCACAATTGCTCCTGCATCGATTTTTCCACCAATAATCGATGCCTCCAAGAAGTTCATTGGCGGAGAACCAATGAATCCGGCTACAAATTTGTTTGCCGGATGAGCATAGACTAGTTCGGGTCTATCACATTGCTGAAGGACCCCGTCTTTCATAATCGCCATTCGCTCGCCCATCGTCATTGCCTCGACTTGGTCATGAGTGACGTAGACGGTTGTAATTCCCAGCTTTCTATGCAAGGAAATCAGTTCGTATCGTGTTTGAACCCGAAGCTTGGCATCAAGGTTCGAAAGTGGCTCGTCCATCAAGAACACTTTAGGCTTTCGGACAATTGCCCGAGCAAGTGCAACTCGTTGTCGTTGACCACCGGAAAGTTCTTTTGGTCTTCGACCCAAATAC
>JANPAV010000411.1:0-2261 GCA_031430115.1 Armatimonadota bacterium
TGCCAAAAAAAATCATCGCGATTGCGTCGTGACATTCGTCCTTCTATTTTGCCTCAAGTGAGATCTTTTTTAACCATGCCCACGCGGCAACTCCAATGGTAAGTATGGACGCAATCCGCAAAGAAAAAGGCAGTCCGTAGTGTTCTGCGAGCCATCCAAACGGATACATACCAAGCGGACCGATCCCGCTCAAAGCCCATATGTGCATTGAAATGACCCTACCGCGTAGTCGCTCGGGGGCAATCTGTTGAAAAAGGGAATTGCAAGTATTAAAAATCGTGACATTACTAATGCCAAGCAAAACAAGAATTGGAAACGCAACCCAAACGCTATTAACAAAAGATAGGAGGAGAAGTCCAACCGCTGCAGTCGTTACCGCAATCCGAATAAGCGTTCCCTTGATATGCAAATCAGAGGTCTTAGAAGTAATCACCAGAGCGAGGATCGCACCAATTCCAACTGCCGTCGTCACAATTCCAACGCCACCACCTTCCCGAGGCAGCCCTAACATTTCATGCGCTATGGCAGGCATTTGAGCCAAATAAAACAGGGCAAAAAATGAAATCCCAGTCTCAAGCATAAACAGCATCTTCAGCCGCTTGTCGCGCCATGTGTACCGAAATCCCTCAAGGATGAGATCAACCATATGACTTGCGCGATCAGCTTTTGCCGAGAGATCAGATCGAACGGTCAATGTTGCAAAAATCAAAGCAATGAATGAAATCCCGTTAACCAGGTAGCAAGTCGCAACATCAAAGCGAGTCAAGAGAAGGGCAGCTACTGCCGGTCCCACAACCCTCGCCAGGTTAAAAGTTAGGCCCTGAAAGGGAATCGCTAAGGGCAAATCCTCTTTAGAAACCGAAGAGCTAATGACGGCTTGCCGAACGGGCATTTCAAAGCAAGAAATAGTCCCGTTAAACACGGCTGCAATGAACAAATGCTCAACTCGAATGAGCTTGGTCCAAGCCAAGTAAGCAATCAAAAGTGCTGAACAAGCTAAAAGAATTTGGCTCCAAACAAGCAAGGCGCGCTTGTTCATTTTGTCGACAAAACTGCCGGCAAATGGACCAAAAAATGTAACTGGAACCATTGATAGAAAAGAAACCAGGGCGAGTCGTTCCTTACTCCCCGTCATGTCATAAATGAGAACGCCTTGACCGACGTTCTGAATCCAGGAACCAATAAACGAAAGAAACGCTCCAAGCCAAAGATAGCGAAAATCTCGGTACCGAAAGACTCGATAGAACTTCGACTCAGGTTCAAACAAAAACTTCAGAGCGCGTATTGAACGAAGTTGACCAAGACGCACCATATCCTTTAGTATGCTCGGAATCAACAATCGGAACGGCGGCCAGGTCCTCTGTGGCTTTCGACATTACGATATGCACAGTCACATAGATATCGACAATTTACAGATTTTGATTAACAAAAATTTGCTAAGGGCTAACCTAAATGCGGATCCTATGGTTTTAGCTCCAAAATCCTTTCTTCAGCCCCGAAGGGGCGTTTCAAATTAGCCCGGCATGCAATGCCGGGACTGGTCATCATTAAGTCTAAGGGCTGAAGGTCCGTTTCAATTGAAGCAAATCTGATAATACGAACAACCTGCGATTAACAAAACTTAACAAAAATTTGCGAAGAGCCAACCTATATTTGGATGCTATGGTTTTAGCTCCAAATCCTTTCTTCAGCCCCGAACGGGGCGTTTCAAATTAGCCCGGCATGCAATGCCGGAACTGTTCATCGTTAAGTCCAAGGGCTGAAAGTCCGTTTCAATTAGAGCAAATCTGAGAATTCGAACAACTTGCGAACAGCAAAACGTAAACCCACTGGTTGCCAGTTTTCCTCAATATTCACTCGAAAACCTGCCTCAACCAACCGTCAATAAGCGTAGGATATAAGTGATGGAGCAATGGACGCTCTACTACGACGGCGGATGTAATCTCTGCCACACAAGTCAGCTGAAGCTGGAAAAATGGGCCGCACGAGCCGGTCAACCTCTTCACGTCGATATCCTTCAATCGGAAGAAGGAATCGCGAAAGGTTACGGACTTGAAGGTGTCGTTCTTGAAATCAATGGCGAGCCTCATATCGGGTACGACGGCTTCTTGGAATCGACGAAGGTTGCCCCCTGGTATCTCCGGTGGATATTTCCCCTTAGAAACAACAAGCTTGTGAGAAGAATGACCAAATATGGGTATGGTGTGGTCGCAAAATATCGATATAAGTGGTTCGGAACCAAGGCATGCCCAATTCCCGTC
>JANPAV010000412.1:0-21058 GCA_031430115.1 Armatimonadota bacterium
GGCAAACGGATGAAGGTTATTGATCGGCACTCTTTGCTTCAAGAGATTCGTGACCGTCTAGAATCTTCTGATCGATCGCTCGTCGTTGCCATTTCTGGCTACGGCGGGTCGGGGAAATCGACCTTGGCTCGTGAGATATCCGAAGCTATTCCTGGCTCCGTTGTCATTGGTGTCGACCAATACTACGTCAAAGAAAAGGACATTGTTAATGACGATTGGAACGCTTTTGATCGAAGCAAGATGCGAGCGGAACTTGGTCGCTTGCTGTCTGATGCATCGGTTCGATTCATTATCTGCGAGGGAGTTGGCATCTTTCACCCCGACACGGTTGATTGCTTTTCGCTTCGAATCTGGTTTGAAACTGACCTTGAAACTGCAACTCTTCGTGGTATGAAGCGGGACCGTGAGGAGCAAGGTAATGACCACGATCATCTATGGCGAGAGATTTGGGAGCCGGTTGAGCGGCGTTTTGAAGCGAAGCATGATCCGAAATCCAAGGCGGATTACTTATTGAGATTCTCAGGTCAATAGACCACTTTGGGAAGAATTTGTCGAGACCGTCAAGTCTTTCTAAATCGATCAACTCGTCATTGACGATGATTTCTAACAAGGATTCTATTCAGCGAAGCAGGCTTCGCAGTTTGAAAGCGCGAACAGGTTCGCGCACTCCCAAAGCCGCCTCATAGTTTTTCTCGTTCACTTTGTAACGGAATGATTCGGCGAGGGATTCCTTTTTCATCGAGATATCGTTTCAAATGTCCCAAACAGAGCCATTTTTCTTCATTTGGTAGGGATTCTATGAGCATCATTGCCTCATAACATTCATCGCCAAAACGCTTTCGAAGAGCTCGCTCGGACTCTGGTTTAGCGGTTACTCGGTCGCAGTCGATGAGCACGAAGAGGTCACCGCTTTGTTTCATTCGTTTCTTTACATGTTTGTGGAACTGCCCAACCCATTGGACCTTCCCTTCCTGCTCGTGAAACCAGCAGCGAAGAAATGTATCGCTATCTGCCTTCATATCGGTCCAAGAGTCCCATTTGAGCCAACCATCGGGATCGGGTCGAACAGCATTGGCGTAATTGACTCCTTCAAAGACAAGCCTTACGGGACTGTATCCGACGTCCCGGTCTACCATCATCTCTTCACCAACAAGACTAGAGACCTGTTCGACTTGTGAGTTTCCAATTGATATCGTGACAGTGTCCTGAATTCGCTCGATACCTAAAACGTGGCCATCGTGGAGATAGCCCTGGAAATACACTTCTAGCCCAAGATCAACCGGAATCGGACTGTTTTCGATGTGGGCATACATCTTTTCTTCAAGTGCGATTTCTCTGTCCCAATCTCGATGGTTGTTAGGAAAGAAGTGCATGAAGGTTGCGAGGTCATCTAACCTCTTCACATCTTTCAACCACGAGCGGTCGCCATTGGTTGAATTATGCTTGGTCGAGGAACTCGCGGTAATCCCAAAAGAACTTTTTGTTCACATCCATGTATCGCTTGAAGTGAAGCCAGGCTTCAAAGCACGGTTCTCCCATTTTTGCTCTCAGGTTCTTGTCGGATTCTTCAATTGCGTATGCCCGTTCGCAGTCGATGAGTACATAAAGCGCTCCAGACAATTTTGAGTCGTTCGATTGATCCTTCAGAAATTGTCCTACCCATTGGAGTTTGCCGTCTTGTTGGTAGAACCAATCGCTGACGATTGTATCAGCAGTCTTATAATCGTTGATCTGGCGCCAAGCTTTCCAATCACTCCACTTCAACCATCCGCCAAGGTCATGCCGGGCAGCATTGAAATAATTCACACCTTCAAACTTCAGCCACACTGACGTCGAAACAGATATCGGCTGTATAGAGAGCTTCTTGTAAAAGTAGTCCGCAAAGTCATCTGCCCATCTATTGTCAATTTGGATCTCAACCCGATTACCTTCATTTTTGATGCCGATTACGCCACCATCATGGAGTCCGCAACCAAAATACTTGTTCGATTTTTCATCAACCGGCAAGTCTCGATTGAGGCTGAGTCCGTATCCTTTTGCTTCCTTTCGGTCAATTCGTTCGTCGGTCGCCTCAGACCACTTCATGGAGTGAAGGAAATTCGCAAGGTCCTCGACCTTCGTTACATCCTTGAGCCAGGAACGATACGACATTAGTTGAATTATGGCTTGGGCAAACCAAGTTGTCTTTCCCTGATGAAGTCTTCGATGAGATAGCAACCCCATGATCGAGTGCTGAAGTGCTCCTTGCAAGCTAACCAAGCCTCAAAGCACTCCTTCCCAAGTGCCTTTTCGATTGCCGAGTCTCGACAATCGACTGCACTAGCTCTCGCGCAATCGACAAGCAGGTGAGCATAGAATCCCGAGTTTTTCAAATTGTTCAAAACACCACTACCATCTATTTCGGCGATCCATTGAATGCGATCATCGACTTGATGAAACCAGTCATAAGCAAACCGGATGTCGTGGGTGGGCTTGGCTCGTACCTTGGTATCGGGAATCTCACAATTATGCAATTCGCCGCTTTCATCTTGAATGCACATTGCTAAGTACCGAACATCTTCGAATATCAGTTGGACACGAAGAACAGGCATAGCTCCTTTGATGCTAAGCGCTCTAAAATAGGCTTTCACAAACTCTTCGGCGTAATCGTTGTGAAGTGTAATTTCTAAGTTCGAGCCGGTGGCTGTGAATGTTTGAACATAGCTGCCATGCATCCTACTGCCAAAGAAATCCTTTGAGCTAATGTCCACTGGCAAATCGTCTGCCATTAATCTGGCAAGCCACTTCTGGTCGAACTCATCAATCTGAGCCGCACTTTCTTCGGTCCATTCGATGTTGTGACAGAATTCCCCAAGATCGTTGATCTTCTTCACATCCATCAACCATGAGCGGTAAGCCATTGGTTCAATTATAGCGAAGGGAAATCTATAAAGAATTGGAAGGACAGGGCATCGCCGACCCAAAGTGGTTCTCTCCCCACCCAAAGAAAAGCTTCATAATAGAGTCATGTCCGCAGCCAATGTAAAAATCGTCACCCTCGGCTGCGCCAAGAATGACGTCGATAGCGAAGAAATCGCAGGCGTCCTGATGAAGTCGGGCTACACAATCGACGGTCTATCGAAGAACTCAGACGTCACCGTTATCAACACCTGCGGGTTCCTTGAAGCCTCTAAACAGGAATCGATTGAGGCGATTAAGCAAGCCATTCGGGACAAAGAAGCCGGTCTAACCAGCAAAGTGATTGTCGCGGGCTGCCTTGCTCAGCGGATGGGGGCTGAACTCATGAGTCTTGCTCCTGGTGCGGACGCGTACATAGGCGTCGGGCAGATGGGACGGTTCGACGAGATTGTCAAATCAACTTTAACCTCACAAGAGCGAGTGGTCGACCTTTCGCCCCCACATCACCGTTGGGCGGATGTAGAGACCCGCGCTCGAAGCGGAAAGCCGTGGAGTGCTTATCTTAAGGTTAGCGAAGGCTGCGACCACAAATGTACGTTCTGTACCATCCCGAGCTTTCGCGGCAAGCATGACAGTAAGCCGATTGAGCGTGTTCTAGCCGAAGCGAAGCACCTCGCCAGGATGGGAACCCGAGAGATCAATCTCATCGCCCAAGACGTCACTCAGTACGGCTATGACCTCTATAAGGAATTCACGCTACCAAAATTGCTGAGGGAGCTCAATGAAGTCGATGGTCTTGACTGGATCCGGATTCTCTACTTCTATCCGAACCGCTTGACTGACGAGGTTATTGAAGCAATGGCAACGTTGCCGAAAGTCGCGAAGTACATTGATATTCCGTTGCAACACGCTCACCCCGAAACCTTGCGCAGGATGCGCCGACCGTGGGACGGGGAACGCTATCTCAAGCTTTTCGAGAAGGTGCGAAACGCCATGCCTGATGTGGCGATACGTACAACTTTCATCGTTGGCTTCCCTGGCGAAAACGACGCGGAATTCGAGTACTTAATGGAGTTCATGAACGAGGCAAACCTCGACCGAGTTGGGGCATTTGTTTATTCTCCAGAGCCAGGGACTCCGAGTGCTGACATGCCGGATCAAGTTTCGGCTGAGGTAAAGCAAGAACGATTTGATGAGCTGATGACACTCCAGCAGGAAATCTCACAAGACGTCAATAATAGTTGGATCGGACGGGAACTCGATGTTCTCGTCGAGGACGCTCGGGATGGTTGGCTCATTGGTCGATCTCACCGAGATGCGCCGGATATTGACGGATTGGTTATCTTTAAGGGAACTTCGAAGCCGGGTGATATGGCACGAGTTCAGATCACTGAAGCCGAGCCGTATGACTTATTTGGTGTCGAGAAAGACTCGGGGATCAAGGCGAAGAAGCGACTTGAGCCACTGAGAATGTCTGCTCCGCGAGCACCGCAGTAGGCAAATTGAATGGGATTTCGCCTAACGTTTGACAAACTTTCTGACACCGACAAGAACTTGACAAACAAGGCAATTCATGAAGTCCGGAGCAATTCTCGACCTAACAATATCCACATAGATACGATTCATGAAGGCGAAACCGTCGCATGGAGTCACTGTCTTCCCGAAGCACTAATCGCTCCGGAAGTGAACCAATATCTTGCCGCTGAGATGTTCCTTATGACCCGCGATGGATTTTTGTACTTCTTGCCTATTCTTTTGTCTTTGGGTCTGTTCGAGTCACTAAGTGACTTCGAATATAACTTTGTAAGTAAATTTCGCCGGGAAGTCCTCGATACTCAACTTGAATGTAGCTTTTCGACCAATTCAAAGTCGCTGTCTGAGAGATGGATCGAAATCAACTTGAGCCACTTTCAGGAGTCCGAAATGGATGCGACTGAATTTGATAGTGAAGTTCCAACGCACTTTGCTCGACTAATGTCAGTTCTCAATCACATTCTCAATTCGCCAACGAAGCACTAGTCTCTCGAAAGCAAAAAAAGCCGTCACCTAGCGGTAGGAGACGGCCTAATACTGTTGCCTTATCCCTTCAAGAGCGCAAGGACGGTTTCTGGCATCGAGTTTGCCTGAGCCAAGATCGCCATTCCCGACTGTTGAAGGATTTGGTAAGTTGTGAAGGAAGTCATCTCTGACGCCATATCCACGTCTCGGATGGTGCTCTCCGAAGCGGTCATGTTCTCCTTGGCGGACTGGAGCGAACGGTTGTTCGACTCAAGCACATAGTTCGTAAACTGGCCGATCTGTCCCCTGGTAGCGGTTACTTGGTTTATCGCACGATCCACAACCAACAATGCATTGGCAAGATTGCCTGAACTGGTAATGTCGAGGCTTGCCATGTTCATGTTGGCGACAACGTCATTGCCGAGTTGAGCGGCAGCCATGTTAGGCAATGTAAGTTGAGCCGTTTGGCCAGCATTTCCGCCAAATTGGAATACCGCGCTTCCTGGCGTAATTTGACCGATTGTCATCGGATATCCTCCGGAAGCATTTCCGGCAGATGTCAGGCGAACCATGTTGCCATCTTGATCGAACAAGCTAAGACCGTCGGTTCCTGCCCTTCCACCGGTGAACAAAGCGGTTCCCATTCCGCCAAGGCTAATCGTTGCAATCGGATTGGTACCAGTCAGGGTTACCGGTGGTCCAGTGCTCACAACTCCGCTTGAATCAGAGAAGCTGAGAACTGCGTTTTGACCGTAACTGGTAGTTGTAAAGTCGAGTCTATTGGTTCCAGCATTCCAAGCAGCGGTAACCCCGGTTGAAGACGAAGCCGCGTTAACTGAGGCAGATACTTGGGCACCGGTTGCACCAGCCACGAATGTAAAGGTCGAACCATTAATGCTGAAAGATCCGGCATTCAATACTAGTCCACCAGTGAGGGTTGCCGACGTAAGGGCGGCCTGAGTACCAGGAACAATTGAATTGAGGGTCATGAGCCCTTGGGCGGTAATTGGTACGCCCTTGAACATTCCTGCGAGTGAAATTCCTTGAACTTCGTTAGCCGCGCTAACTTGGGCTTGGATTCCAGAGGAACCATCGAGCAATCGTTTGGAGCCAAATTGAGCAGTCTGGGAGATTCGCGTGATACTTGCTGCGATACTAGCGAGTTGGTCTTGGTTTGCCCTCAATTGGGTTGACGAAAGCGTTGCCGTGTTGCCGGACGAAATTATTAGTCCTCTCGCGTCACTGAGAAGTTGATTAACTTCGGAAAGGGCTGATTCAGCGGTCTTGGAGTAATTGATCGCATCGAGGTTGTTTCGCATTGCGGCTTCGAGACTTCCAATTTGAGACCGAAGGTTCTCGCTGGAGATCAAGCCGGACGGGTCGTCGCTTGCTTTGGTGATTCTGAGTCCCGAGCTGAGTCGCCCCATTGACGTTTGCAGCATGTCTGCATTGGACACCAAATGAGAGTGTGCGGTTTGGGCCGCAAAATTTGTATTGATTCGAAATGACATGTCAGCCTCAGAGATATTGCTGGCGGCCCTTCCATGGTTTGGCCAATATTTAACCTAGCAATTCTACTAACTTGGATTGTTGGTTGAATTTGAAAATAGATCAGGTCCGATGAGCAAGGGAGCGGTAAATTACTCATATGAGTTTGGTGAGCAAAGTCGGAAGGAAGCGGCCAAGGGCGAGAATCGCTCTCACCGTGCTCTATACGATTCTTACGATCGGTGCTTTAACTACCCTCTATCCCTTCCTTCTCATGGTCAGTATTGGGCTCAAGGGACCCACCGATCAAAGCGATAATGTCCTTATTCCCAAGTACTTTGGCGACGACCATGAACTGCTTTCCAAATATCTGGATGACAAGTATTCGGGCGAAGCGGGAATCATTGCCAGCACAAGAATTGGTAACGACCAGCCAGAAGTCCAGAAATACGACGAATTCTTGAAGTCATTACCTCTCGAAATGTGGACGGCAGGATTCAAACTTGCCCCAAATCAAGTCAGCAGTAAGTTAATGGTTCGGTATCAAGGTTGGCTCCGGTCAAAATTTGCGACCATCGACGAACTCAACAAATCTTATGTCGAAGAGAACGTTGCGTTTCAAACGGTGATGCCGCCGGCAGAACTCCTTGAGCGAGCAACTTGGAAGTCATCGAGCGATCAAAAGTATGCCGATTGGCTTGTTTTTAAGGCTCTGCTTCCCACCGAGTTTCGAATTCCGGTACGGAGAACTAGGCTATGGCAAGAGTTTTTGAGGGTGAAGTATAAAAATCGAATTGATGATGTTCCGGCAATTTTCAAGGTTGGAAAGGAAAAGAAATTTGAAGAATTGCCTCTCAATCTGATTCCTGACAACGCTGAGACTGCCGAGTTTAGAGCGAAGGTCCCGGATCGGTATCGTCAAGGAACTGCGGAAGACTTGTGGCGAAAGGTGTCGAGTAACCCGCTGCCGATTGCCGGCGCCGAACAGGCGTTTGTCAATACAAATAGAAGCGATCTCAAACGAGAGTATGCGTCGAGAAACTTTCGGTTCGTTCTTGACTACATTTTGCTTCATGGTCGAGCAGTCTGGAATACAATCATTTTCTGTGGACTTGCCGTCCTTACCCAGCTCATTGTGAACCCGCTGGCGGCATATGCCCTATCGAGATATCCGATCAAGGCGTCCGGAAAGATTCTGCTCTTTTTGCTGGCAACGATGGCTTTCCCAGCCGAGGTCGCTATGATTCCGTCGTTTTTGATGCTCAAAGATCTTGGACTGCTCAACACATTCGCCGCCCTCATTCTGCCCAGCGCAGCAAGCGGCTATATGATTTTCCTCCTTAAAGGGTTCTTCGATTCCCTGCCTCCGGAGCTCTTTGAAGCTGGACAGCTCGACGGCGCAAAGGAGCATACGCTGATGGCAAAGGTTGCCATTCCGCTGAGTCGTCCTGTTCTGGGTTATCTTGCTCTGATGGCGTTCATGGGTTCCTATTCCACGTTCATGTTTGCATTCTTGGTTATCCAGGATCAAAAAATGTGGACGCTGATGGTGTGGGTCTATCAGCTTCAAACAACAGCGCCAAAGTCAGTTGTTATGGCAGCCCTGGCATTGGCAGCACTGCCAACGCTTCTCGTATTTTTGTTCGCTCAGCGAGTAATCATGAGAGGAATTGTCCTTCCTGGTGAGCGTTAGACTTGCCAAGCCAATTGAAAGCGGAACGATCTGGTGCCAGAATTAGTTTGGACTTGAGGGAGTAGACTCCCAACTGCGTAATGGCGATCGTTGAAAAGTCAAAGGAACCTATTCCCGTCCTCACTTGGACGCTGATCTTGCTCAACGTCATTATTTATTTGTGGGACCGCAAATTTGGCTTTTTCGGACCCGGTTTCGTTTTTAGCGATCTCGCAATGCGTCCACCCGAGGTGATTTCTGCAGTTACCGGTGGAGGAGACCGCTTTCCGGTGGTCACGTTATTCACTTCGATGTTTCTTCATGGTGGTTTCCTTCACCTGCTGGCTAACATGATGTTTTTAGCCGTATTTGGACCTCCAGTTGAGCAAGCAGTTGGTCCGTGGCGATTCGTTTTGTACTACTTAGCTTGGGGTGTTTTCGCCGCGCTTTGCCAAATCTATGCTTCCCCAATTCGTAATCTGCCCACGTTGGGTGCGTCGGGGGCAATTGGTGGAGTTCTCGGCTGCTATTTCCTCTTGTTTCCGTCGAATCGCCTACATGTCTTGATCCTGGGTATTTGGGAGATTGAAACCAAAGCATGGGTTTTGTTGGGCCTTTGGTTTCTTTACCAAATCTTTGTTCCCCAAGAAGGAGTGGCAACCTGGGCCCATGTTGGAGGCTTTTTAGCGGGTATGGTTACGGTGCTTGTCATTGGGGGAAGGGATGCTATTTTGCGCCAACATCCGGAACTCATCGAGGCAGACGATTAGAATATGACATTCGTAAAATCCTCAAAATTCTTCTTGTTGCTTGCCGTTTTAACCTTAGCTGCTTGTCTCCTTTCGGTTACTAAAAGGATTCGTGTTGAGAATCTGAATCGTGATGTTCTCGTTGCCACCGAAATGGACAATCTTCAATCGTTGGCTGCTGCCCAGGGCATTACAATTGAAGAAGCCCTGACCAGGCTCCAAAAAGTCGGACTAAACGGGATCGTTATTCCCGAAGAGACGATTGGCGATATTCTTCTTGACGGAAAAGCCCAATTGAGTGGACTCACCGTTCAACACGAGTCCCAGATGACATCGCTTACCATTCAAGATTCCGATACATTAAAGCGAGTTGTCAAGGGTCTAGCAATCCGATTTGGAAAACTTGTTCAATCAACTTCTTTAAGGGAAGGTCGGCTTGCGCTTCCGGCAGTCGATTCAGCCACGCTTCGAGCTACTTCGATTGGGATTGACCCTCAGATGGCAGCGTTAGGGAAAAAGCACAATTTGATGATCATCGGCCGATTTTCAAATCCAGTTGGTACAAACTCTAAAGCAATCGCGGAAACCCTCAAGTGGGCAGGTGAATCCGGGGTCAGAATTTTTCTTGCTCAAGGTGAACAGGTATTGGGTCGCCGAGACTCGCTTGATGTAACCAAAGATGCGATCATCGCGAACAATATGTTGTATGCGTCACCGGAGTTTGCCAAACTCGGAGGCGACGCAGAAATGCTCGGAAAGATCCCTGAGCGATCGGTTCGATTGCACTCGGCTCAAACTGCCGAACTTGACAAACTTAGCGAAGACGGTGCCTTAGAGCGATATCTCAAAGCTGCAAAAGAACGCAACATGCGAATTTTGCTGGTTCGGAACATCTCTCAAGCTTCCGATTTGCCACTGGATGCCTTTGGAGACTTTGTTGCCCGGCTTTCGGATGGCTTAGTAAAGAAAGGATTGACCATCGGAGAACCTGTCCCTTACCAAGATCCTGAAGTTAGCCGAGTCGTGAAGGTCCTTATCGGCGTTTTTGGTGCACTCTCGGCGGCTTGGGTTGCGCTTCAAATGTTTGGAGAAAGGCGAGGGTTGATAGTAGGTGGCCTCGGTGGACTGCTGATTCTTGCTGGGTCGGCGATGACTCGGGGAACCGGATTAGAAGCATCCGCCCTGTTGCTTTCGATGGTCTTTCCGATCGGATCTTACTATTGGCTTAAACAAGAAAAGCCGAACCCTTATGTTGGCTTGATAGGAATGGTGTTCTTGTCGATGATTGGTGGCTTTTGTGTTGCCGGTCTGATGAATTCCGTTCCGTTTTATATCCGGGCCGACGCCTTTTCAGGGGTCAAGATATCGGTCTTTCTGCCAATAGCCATTGTCGGTATTGTGGCATTTGCCGACTTCAACAACTTTAAGGAGTCGATGAAGGAGCCAATTACTTGGGGCGCAGCCGGAATTGGAGTAATAATTCTGAGCGCTCTCGTTCTCATGATGCTCCGAACAGGCAATGATAATCCAAATACGGTTAGTGGAGGAGAACTGGCGTTTCGGGGAATCTTGGAACAAATTCTGCCCGTTAGACCCCGGACTAAGGAGTTCATCTTAGGTTTTCCCGCGTTATTCTTTGGGTTATTCATTCTTCACGCAGCAAAATATGATCCAAAAAATCTCGGAAAATTCTCCGGTTGGGTTTCGCTTTGCATCATGCTTGGAGTTGTAGGTTTAACGGATTCAGTTAATACACTCTGTCATTTACATACACCAGTGATGGTGAGCTTCTTGAGAGACATTATTGGATTAGTTATTGGCGGAGCATTCGGGCTGATCGCGTGGTTGTTGTTGAAGAAGAAAGTGTTGGTTTGGTTGGGGACAAATAATGGCTAGAATCGTACTTGCAGGATATATTGGTTGCGGAAACCTCGGTGACGATTCGGTCATGATTGGAGTCGTCGATGGGCTTGGAACCCATCACGAATATCTAGTCTTGAGCGGTGATCCCGATGATACATTCCGGCACTATTCAATGCACGGCGTTCCCAGAAAGAATCTGAAAGAAGTAGAAGCGGCGATTCGGGAATGTGATGCTCTCGTTTTCCCTGGTGGATCAATTTTTCAAGATGTAACAAGCTCTAAGAGCTCGATTTATTACACTGGTCTCATCAAGATGGCAAAGAAGCACAATAAGCGTGTTTTGTTGCTGAATCAGGGTGTTGGTCCACTCAATACTTGGATTGGGCGAAGTCAAACAAAGACAGCGATGAGTCTTGCCGATTTGATTGTTGTTCGCGATCCTGGTTCGATGAAGACCTTAAAGGAAATTGGCGTTGACAAAATGATTCACGTCGGAGCCGACAGCGCTCTGATCCTTCGAGAGCCAATTCGTGAAGATGATGGTTCATCGTACGGTATTGGGGGCATGAAGGCTGTTGCTCTATCGCCTCGACCGTGGAAACGAAAGGGCGTCGATATCGTTAAGTTATTCGGCGAAACTTCCCGGCTACTTTTCAATGCTGGATTTATTCCAACCCTCATCGAAATGGATCCGTTTGAGGATGGCAAGATGCTAGAGGCCATCACGAAACAGCAGGACGGTCGAATTCCGTTTCTCCGAAACCTGGGCTCGTCCAGAATGGTGCAGTTTAGGCTTGCGAGGATGGAAGGAGTCATCGCAATGAGACTTCACGCTGGGATATTGGCGACCACAGTTGGAGTCCCACCGCTCATGCTTAACTATGATCCTAAAGTCGCGGCTTTTGCCCGCCAAATTGATATTGGTCCTGCATTGACGATCGAAGGACTTACGTCCGCACGACTTTTTGAGACATTTATGGAACATCAAAAAGCAAAAGATGCCCATAAGCTTGTTATTATAAAGAAGCGAGAAGAACTGCGAGATCAAGCAATGAAGGCTATTGAACTTGCAAACGGCTTCCTCAAAAAGTAAAACGATGCCAAAGCTACTTCACTCAAGTGGTCTTCTTGCGTTGGCATTTTCTTGTCAGGCGCAAAGTAATGCGCCCCACAGTAATAACTGGTGGGAAAAGGAGCTGTGGAATCGGTTGTCGTTCAGTGGCTATCGAACCCTGGGTTATCAAAGTTACACGTTTGAGGGAGATGCCGATGCATTTAGTTCTTTAACCAATTATGGAACCGGGCTACAACGGTTCACCGACACGGGGAATTTTTCTATTCAGGGTAGCAAAGTCTTTGGATTACTTGATTTCAACGCCTCGTTTACAAACAGTCGCTTCAGTGATCCCGAGCAACAAAAGTACACCCTCAATTACAAACGTGGATTTTGGGATGTCAGCTATGGAACGGTTCAGGCATCCCTGTTAAGCGGGAATCGATTTACCCGTTTCAGCCGCTCGCTCAACGGTTTGGTTGGTGGATACCGTAAGGGAAAGTTTGAAGCTAAGGCTATCACCAGTACCGCACGAGGAGCGGCAAGAACCGTTACGATCGAGGGTAATAATACATCAGGACCGTATTACCTTTCGAGCGGTCGAATCATTGGCGGAACGATCAAGATCCTTTTGGATGGCCTTGAGCTTAGACAGGGAGTTGACTACCTTGTTGATATCAACGTTGGCTCCATTACTTTTTTGAACCGATCCATTTCGCCGACCAGTTCAATCGTGGCGTCCTATGAGTCTTACGATGTCACAGGTTCGGGCGGAACCATTCAAGGTGCAGCCTTTTCTTACGATCTTGGAGCGGTCGGGAAAATTGGATTTACGGCTCAACAACAAAAGACAGGTAACACATCCACCACCAACGAGCGAATTGATTTGTTCCAGGGATTCGGATTTCCCGGTGATCAATATAATCTTCAGTTTGAGCCAATCCCCGCTTCGATTAAAGTAACTGTTGATGGAATTCTTCGTACTTTTAATGTCATTGATGATGGGATATCCGACTTTTTCTTGAGCTCCAATAATCCGCTTATTGTTATTTCTAGGGTTGCCATCCCCCAAACTCAAACCCTTCAGATTCGGTACTTACCCAAAATAGTTCTGGCAGTTGACGGCGACAGGAAGGTAACCGGCTTTGATTGGAGGATGCCGATTGGTGGAAAGGGATCTGGTAGCTTCGTTTCGTATTCTCGAGCACGAGGGGAACTGAGCGGATCAGTACCGTCAAGCGGCGAAGCCCAGTCTTTTGACATGAGGCTGGCGAAAGGCAAAGCAGAATTCAAGATGGGGACCCGAAAAGTTGACCCAGGTTTTCGGACCATCGAGCAAACAGGATTTAGTCGCAACGAGAACGCGACCGAGTTTGGCTTGAATTACGTAACCAAGGGCTTTTCTACAACCGCGAGCACGGTTAATACGGTTATTTCGGTTAACAATGGATCGGCAACTACCAATAACCGACTTTCAACCAGCGATGTTGTCCTGCAATACTCCGACCCAAAAAATGTGTCGAAGGACGTCACTCGCACTCAAACTCTGAGTTGGAACAGCACTAAAGTACGAGCGGCAGACAATACACGAGTATCAAGTCTCGGTTTCCGAGAGAATTATCACTTCAGAAAAGTAACGTTTGGATATGGACTCGAAGACCTTACGGGCCGAGGAAGGGTCAATGGGACGATGACGGGAATTGGGGTAAGAAGCTATCGATCGACTGCGGTTTACGATGCGGGAAAGAATTGGGCAATTATCGGCTCCGCGTCCAAAAGTAACGTTCACACTGACACCATAAAGTCACAAGGCTACGACTATTCACTTCGAGCAAATATGACTCAAACTGGTCCTTGGTCGTTTGGGGCTGAATATGCGCTTAGTGATTCAGGCGAATTAGCTTCACTCGGTGGTTTTCTCAATGGGAATTCATTGGGTTATGGAAATAATGGCTTTGGGAATTCTGGTGGAACGGGGACGCTGAGTACGGGTCAATTGAAGGCTCGTCGCACTTCGTTCAACGCCACCCATCAGGCAGGAGATAGTTTGACGCTTGGGCTCACCTATTCCAATACATCATCTATTGGATCTTCTACTAGCAACGCTCAAATCAATGCGATTAATCTCAATGCCGGCTGGCGGATCAATTCGACTCACTCACTCAATTTTGATTGGTATAAAGTTAAATCCAACTTTCTCTTGGGCAATGCAGGGGTCAGTAATTCCGATGTGTTTGGTGGCTCATTCTATGGCACTCCTGGAAAATTTTGGAGCTACAGCCTTGGATACAACATGCTTAAGTCATCCGGAACACAATTTGGTCAGGATAGCCTTGGACTGAGTATTGATACTTCATACCGAATAAACTCCAAGCATAGACTCTTCTTTAATGCTGGCTCAAGTCAAACTAGAGGTCTCTATCCGCAAGATGATACAACGATTCAGGCGGGTTACGCTTATTCAATCGTTTCAGGAATATCGTTGGTTGGCAAATATAATTTCCGGGATCTCAAAAATCTAGACCCCGGTGCGGTTGGCGGAGCATTTAGGGCTAAGGGCCTCAGTTTTGAACTTACTTTTGATCTTTCGAACAGACGGTGAAATGAATGATGATTTTAAACGTTACTACTCATATGAAGCGTAATTGGATTGCTTTTGGAATTTTGATCGCGGCCATTCTCGGTTGCGGCGGTGTAGGTGCCGGAGTCGGAAGTGTTGCAGGCCTCATTCTTGACATGAATGGAAATCCCGTACGAGGTGCGCGAGTTTTTGTTACTGATGGCACAGTTCGTGAAACCAACAGCAATAGCTCTGGTTCTTACCGAATTACCGGCGTTTCTGCGACAGATATTTTGATCAAAGCCGAATACGATGACGGCTCTACTCTGTATCAAGGAGAAAACTTAGCCCGCGTATTTGACCAAGATCAGGTCAACAGTCATAACATCGTTTTGATTCCTTCGAACCAAATTGGAAGTTTCCAAGGACACGTTCAAAGTTCAGGTGGACTTAGAATTCAAGGAGCTAGGATCTCGGCAAAGCCAACCAATGGAAGTCAATTAGGCTCAGTTCAGGCGCTTGCCGACGACAACGGCAATTTCTTCCTCAGCGGATTGGCGGGTGGCATTACCTATCAGGTTCAAGCTAGTTTCCCCGGATTCCATTCGGCTGACGTCACCCGCACGGCTTCTGCAGGTAACACGCAAACAATCAACTATTCGTTGGGACCGAACGGCGATCCGTTATTGCCAGCCCCAGCCAACTTGGATGCGGTTGCCTGGACATCGCCGCTTGAATCGACAAGAGGTATTGAACAGCAACATACGATGGATAACATTAAGCAGTTCATTGATCCTCGTTACCGAAAGCCACTTCCAAATGGAAGAGGAACCAGCACCGGTAGCCCAGTTGAAGTTCAGCTTTATTGGGACCGATTTGATAGCCTTGAAATTCTTGGATATGCCATATGGCGAAAGCGAAGCAATGATCCGTACCAAGCTGCTGGCTTCC
The DNA here is from genome assembly GCA_031430115.1 of Armatimonadota bacterium. Classification (GTDB taxonomy): domain Bacteria; phylum Armatimonadota; class Fimbriimonadia; order Fimbriimonadales; family Fimbriimonadaceae; genus Fimbriimonas. Next base: position 15,234 of record JANPAV010000412.1, read on the forward strand.
TAAGAGATCCCCTTGCCGAGTCCTACTTGGACAGTGACATCAACCTTAGAGACGGAATTAACTATAGCTACGTCGTCAGCGCTACCAATACGAATTATCCAGATACGAACAACTCGTTGAGCGATGATAGCAACGCGGTCACGGTTACCCCTCTTGGAGACATGAACATTCTGAACCCGACATTCGGTGGCGGCAATGTTACTTTCCGATGGTCAGCGGTCCCTAATGCGGCAAATTACACGATCTATGTGTTTGACACCTATCCCGGAATAATGGTCAGTTCGTACGCGAACAACTTCAACAATCCTGCGACAGGAACTCAATGGACTTATAATTTGGCTCCTTTAACCAGCGGACAACTGTATTACTATCTTATAATGGGTAGTAACTCGAACGACTCCGCTCGAACTCTCAGCGTGATTGGATCCTTTACGGCTCCATAATCGTCGTACGAAAACCGAACAAAAATGCTACGCCGCCTACTCTTGTTGGTGGTCGTCCTTACGGGGACGACTACCGCTTTTGGACAATCCAGTCTCTTCAAGATCGATATTGATACGAGAGGGGTTGGTTCGCCTAAGGAGCTCTCCGATGCTGCTTACAACCTCTACCAACAGAACCTGTGGAGTCTGACCTATCTGAGTCGAAAAGAAAGGGAATCTCATGGCCTCATCAAGCCTGGAACTCCTTTCATTGCGCCCGCCATTATTCGATTCAGAAAAGGCAACCAGATTCTTGCGACTGGAGGTCGGGGACGAGGCAACGAGATAACGTTGGCAATTGACTCGACATTCAACACTGCGAGCGACACTACAAGAGTTGCATTTATGCAGAGTGTGTATGACACGGCAAAACCAACGATCGAAGCCGTCTTTGGCGATGCTGCGATTACTGGCACGGTTAACGTGATCAACGCAGATGATTCGATTGGTGATCGAAACGCCATTACTGGTGGCTATTACTTGCCTAACAATGGCTCGGGCGGACGCGAAATTCGACTTCCACTCAATTCAAGCCGTGAAGTTGCGGCTGTCGCGCTTATTCATTGCATTTTGCTTGCCTATTTTCCTGATCCAGCCTATGGTTTCGATGGATATCTGGAAGGGTTTGCCAGAGCGGCGACTCAGAAAATTGTCCGAATTCCGGCCGCTTTACCCGCCGGCCTTGATCAAGAAGTGATCGAAAGCGTCCTTGAACAAACCTATGAGATTGGAGCCGGCTATGATTGGGCCAACCAAAAATCATTGGGCGGACCACGATTCATTGCCCCAAATTTGCTTTTAACTCCGATCGTTCAAGGCACGCGTGGGGGACTATTCTTCCAGCGGTATCAGATGTCGGGTTCGGTATGGGAAAAAGTCCTTGCCGAATATCCAAATTTCATCAAAGACTTAAACCTGTTGCTTCGTTCTAATCCTTCGGCAGCCACAAATACCAGTCAGATAGAAGCCCTTGCCGCTTCGATTATTGGAGCAGGAACTATTGAAGGAGATTCTTTTGTTGATTGGGTCAGAAAGCAACACATTCTTGATACAAGGCTCAATGTTGGCACCAAGCTTCACTCACTGATTACTCCGATCACGAATGGATTAGCGGGCACTGATTTTGGCGTCTTTAACATTGAAGCTACCTTCTTCTCGACCGACGCCAGCGGAAATGAAACACTCCTTTCCAGCACGGGTTACCCAATCTATTGGGATCGAAACTATAACAGAATCCTGGCTTCTTCGCAAAGCGAAGTTCTTGACATTGCCGCATCGTACGGTTCGGTCGTGCCGAATTTCACGAATGACAACGGCGGAGTTCCTTATCGAGTTGCGATTGACATTCCCGTCCAAGATCGTCTGATTCGCCAATATGTCCCTGCCGGAAGTATTGCAACCCCTGCGTCGGCTGACGTCAGTGATTTTTATGGAACGGTCGTTGGCTTTGCCGTCCCGCTCGGAACTTCACTGGTGGTTCGAGTCCAAAATGGTTCAGATACATTTGATGCTCCGGTCAATGCCTACGCCTTTGGCCTCAAGGTCGGAACACCTAACTTCTTGGCTACTCGCTCATTGACGGTCCGACTCATTAGGGTCGCGTCTGGAGGAGCAGAAACTGTTTTGCTCACAAGAACGGTCAATAAGGGTCCGGGACCCCTCGGTATCCAGCTTGGAAATGATCCAGTGATCACCACCGGATTCCCTTCAGGATTGGCACCAGGAATTCAGATGGTTGGATTCACAGGAGACCCACTCTATTCGGGCCTAGAATCGATATTCAACTCGACAAACTTCCTTGCAGCAAGATACAACTCATCAAAGACAGCCTATGACCTTTATCCAAATTCAGGAACGGTGTTAGGTGGACAAGCATATTTTGTTCGAGTGCCTGCCTTTGGATCGCCCGTATGGAAAGCTCGAGTTGAATCGGGGACTGGTGTCTCGGTTGCATTGAGACCTGGCTGGAACATGGTTACCTGTCCGCTTGGCATTTCTGCCCCATTTGCAAATGTCGATGTTGTGCACACGACTGAGTTTCCGCGCACTTACCTTGGTGCATCTGGGAATGATGCAGGAGATACAGCGCCGCCTTTGTTAGGCAAAGATGTATTCCAATTTGTACCGGGAGCAAATGATCCTACTTCTGGCGTACCCGAAGGTGGCTCGTTTATTCCCGCGACCTCTTTTGAACCAGGTACTGGCTATTATGTTCGTTGCCTTGCTCCCGAGGGAGCCGTGATGGTATTCAAACCGGCAGGTAGTAGTTCGTTCTCCCACGCATCATATGCAACTTCAACCCAATATTTACTCCAAGTACAAGTCAGTCGAGCTGGCGAAGCATCCTATGCTCAACTTGGTATGACGACTGGAGCAACCAATGGCTTTGATGCGAGGTTTGATAGTAACTTGCCGCCATCATTTGGCGGACTTCAGGTAGCAGTTCAAAATTCCGATCAACGATTTACTGACGTGAGGGCCCCTTCTACGCAGACCGTATATCGGGTCACTGCTTCGGGTTGTGTTGCTGGCAAAAATTACACGTTCAACTTCTTTACGAAAAGGGGGCGGGCGACTCAGATCCTTGTGAAAGACCTTCAAACTGGGAAGACTCAAAGCTTTGGGTCGATTTCGGGAGCGTTTGGCTTCAAAGCTAGCAATTCGACAATGACATTTGACGTAACGGTCAAGGGTGCACGATGAAAAACAACATTCTCCTTTGCTTGATCGGACTCGTCTTGTTCGCTTGTGGTGGTGGACCAATTTCAAGCATCAAGATTTCTGGCCGAGTGCTGGACATTTCAACCGGTGGTCCGACCACCAATGCCTCAACCGTGCAATCTAGCACGAGTACGGTTAGCACCAAAGTTGTCGATGGCTCATTTTTAGTTGGCGGTGCCAAAGGCGAGACTCAACTGCTTGTCAGTGCGCCCGCTCTGTTGTCTTATCCGGTCTTTACCTACACCTTCAAGGCCCTTACTCAAAACCAGAACGATGTTGGCGATTTGTGGGTTGGACCGGAACAAGTAACGGTAACTGGCGTAGTGCAAAACGCTGCGGATAACAGTCCGATTGCGAATGCCGTTGTTCGGTTTGGTGGTCAATTGGCGACTACCGACTCAAGTGGGACGTTCAATGTCCTCCAGGTTGCGTATTCCTCAACCAATACCTCGGGATTTTTGGGTCTTTCCGGTCGTGCTGAAGCGACAAACTTCCTGAGCAACGAATTTACTCCTGGTGGCAACACTGCGGTTTCTGGTGTGGTTAATATTGGCGTTGTCCTTTTGTCACCAGTAGACAGCAACACTCCTCCACCGACGCCATTTAACATCTGGGGCTTGATTGCGCCTTCGAACTTGGCGAACGGAACAATTGTCACATTAAAGGACTCTGGTGGAACTCCCGTACGTCGATTTACTGTTGGAGTGAATGCCCGGTATCAATTCTGGGTACCTGCTGGACAATATAGTATTGATTTTGCAAATGGAACGCGCACAGCGCCAACTCAAAACGTCACACTAATTAACAACTCTGATGTCATCCGAAGAGACGCGACCCTTAACTAGAAAATTTTCACTCACGAAGTGGATTGTTTCTGGGTGTATGATTGTGGGCGGATATGGCGTTTATCGCTACGCCTCGAAAATCCTGAAGCAAGACCCGCTCGAAAAGTATAAGCAAGCTCAGCCGGACGAGCTTCCTGACACCATTGCGGTTCGCTCGACTGATACAAAGTTCAGTCACTTTGACGCCGGTAAGCCCAAAACTACGTGCGACGTCAAAACGATTGAGATTGCCCAGAACAAGCAAATGTACAAGTTTAAGGGCATCTCCAATGGCAAGATCGAATGGAAAGGCGCACTTTACGAGTTCGAAGCGGAAAAAGGCTCATGGAATGGCTTCGTCAAAAAGTTGACGTTGAACGGCGACCTTCAGATCAAGAGCAAAAAGTTTGATCTCACCAGCACCGAATTCAACTACGACGAGACGCGTCGAATATTCACGGTTCCGCAACAAGTTTCGGGAACGGCATTTGGGGGCAAACTCCAGGCCGCCAGCTTTACGTACAATTTAGACAAAGAATCCTATTCTTCGGGCGAAGGCAAATGGGTTGGAATTCCTCCCAAAGAATTGACCGGTGAAATGCCGATTCAAGCGAAGGAGAAAGCCAAACAAACCATTTGGTCTTTTGAGTTTGCTGACTCAGACTCCGTTGGAGATATCACGACTTATACAAAAGCCAGGGCAACCGACGGTGAAATCATCATTAAGGCCCCCAAAATCGAAATGAATAGGAAGACTGACGTGCTTGTCGCCACTGGTCGAGTTCAATATTTCGGAACCAAGGCAAACGTTATCGCCGACAAGATTGTCATTTACCGTAAGGAGAAGCGAGCACTACTGACGGGCAATGTGACGATGCTGGTTAAACCAAAGGAAAGCGAAGAACAACCCGCGAAGGAAACCGAGCTTTCACCGCTGCCGCCAGCTGTGCCGGACTCGATTTCGGCTTCTCGCCCCCCCGCGCCCGATGACGAGTCAACAAAGAAGAAGGAAGACGAGATTCGGAGTACCAAGAACCTGCGGCAATATCCCCTTATTGTTCTGGCTCCGTCGATTGAATATTGGTACAAAAAGGGTGAGCGCCGAGCGAACATCACTGGGAGCCCACAAGCACGACAAGATTTGCCCGACAATGGATGGCGATACGTTTGGTCGGATCATGCGAAATACGATGGCGAAAAGGAATTACTTTCCTTGTTTAGCGCCCCAACTAAGAAAGATGTGATCATGAAGAATTCGGTCGGCGATGAACTTTATGCCGAGTCGGGAGTTTTGTCCACGAAGGAAGACGACGAAACGACATCATTCAGGAACGGCCGAGGCAAGAGACCAACCCGCGACGACGATTTCCCCACCGGCGACAAGGACAAAAAGGATGGAGGAAAGGCTGGTGGTGATAAAGGAAAGGGCGGCGGTTTCTCAGGACCTATCGGGCGCAAAGTTTAATTTTCTGACCATAATAGTCAAAGTGAACGTCTTCATTTCTGCTGACATCGAGGGCATAACCGGCCTCGTTTCTTGGTCCCAATGTGGACGACCTAACGGAGATCATTACGATTTCGGCTTTGCGCGGCGCATGATGACGCATGACGTCAATGCCGCAGTTCGTGGAGCACGAAAAGCAGGTGCCGAAAGAATCGTCATTAAGGATTCCCACGGAAACTCGAAGAACCTTTTGATTGACGACCTCGAAGCGGGGGTTGAACTTATTTCTGGTCATGGGTCCGGTCGGGACGGAATGATGGAAGGAATTGACGAGACCTTTCATGCGGCTTTCCT
>JANPAV010000413.1:0-2705 GCA_031430115.1 Armatimonadota bacterium
CGTCTCGCCAGACAACTCCAAGAAGCACCGCAAGTTCGCGGACAAACACAACCTGACATTCCCTTTGCTTGCCGATACCGAAAAGGAACTGATTCAAGCGTGCGGACTATGGAACGAAAAGTCATTCATGGGCAAAAAGTATATGGGTACCGACCGAACTACCTATGTGCTTGATGAAAACGGAACGATCATCAAAATCTACGAAAAGGTAAAGCCAATCGGTCACGCAAAGGACGTTAGCGCGTTTTTGGCTGGTTAGGAATTCCACTCCAACCGCATTTCGATTGGGGTTACAATACGTCAACCATCGCCCGTATACTCTTGCTATGAGTTCAACAACGACTTTTTGGCAGGACGTACTATCGAAGGGGTTTCGACACCTCGCCGAGGATCTGAACCTCGAGCAAGTTCAAGAGCTCTTCCACACCTACTCAACCCACAACTACAAGCCTCTGCCGATTAACCTCATGCGAGGAGATGGAATTCGCGTTTGGGACGAAAGCGGTAAAGAGTATCTCGACTTTATCGGTACCTATTCCGCGACGGCTCATGGCCACCTCAATCCAACCATTGTCAAAGCCCTCAAAGATCAACTCGACGCGATTGCGGTCACCTCTCGCGCGTTTTATAGCGCCGAGGTTGGCCTCTTTTGCAAAGCTCTTGCGGACTACAGCGATCTTCAAATGGTTTGCCCAATGAATAGCGGCGCCGAAGCCAACGAAACGTGCATCAAACTCGCAAGAAAATGGGCTTATACGGTCAAAGGCATCCCCAATGATCAAGCGGAAATCATTGTCTTCCAAGACAACTTTCATGGTCGGACAACAACAATCGTCGGATTTTCGACTGAGCCCGCCTATAAAGCTGGATTCGGTCCCTTCACTCCGGGTTTCAAAGTCGTGCCCTACGGCGACATTGAAGCCGTCAAAGCCGCCATTACCCCCAACACCGCCGCCATCCTTGGCGAGCCAATTCAAGCTGAGGGTGGAATCATCATTCCTCCAGACGGCTATATGGCTCAACTGCGACAAGTCTGCACGGAAAACAATGTGCTGCTGATTTGGGACGAGGTCCAAACCGGATTCTGCCGAACCGGCAAGCGGTTTGCGTGGCAGTACGAAGATGCCAAGCCTGACCTGCTTGCCGTCGGTAAGGCTCTGGGTGGAGGTCTTCTCCCCGTCTCAGCCGCCGTCGGAACCAAAGAAGTCATGGACGTCTTTCAACCCGGTGACCACGGCAGTACATTCGGCGGCAACCCATTGGGCGCAGCTGTTGCCATCACTGCCCTCGCGGTCATGGAAACTGAAGACTTCGCTGGCAAAAGCGAGCGAATGGGCAATCTCCTCATGGCAAAGCTTCACGACTTACCATTTGAACAAATTGTCGAGATTCGCGGTCGAGGACTACTGATCGGCTTTGAGGTTGATGATAGCATCGACACCTACAAACTGAGCGGCAATCTCACCAAAAACGGAATCCTAACCAAAGAGACGCGGAACAAGACCTTCCGACTCACTCCTCCACTCACCATCACCGAGGACGTCATCGAAGATGCGGTCGATCGGATTGACCGAGCCTTCCGGGCAACCTTGAACGGATAGTACAGGTACATTCTAATTGCCCATGTCCGATAAAGTAACCGCACCAAGTCTTAAGCGAATGCGTGACGCAGGCGAAAAAATCGTCTGCTTAACCGCCTACGACTTCCCCTCTGCACTCATCGCCGATGAAGCCGGCGTGGATCTTATCTTGGTGGGCGACTCGCTCGGCAATGTCATTCAGGGGCATGAAACAACCATTCCGGTTGACTTAGAAGACATTTGTTATCATGTCCGTTGCGTTCGACGCGGTTGCAAACGGGCAATGCTCGTCGCCGATCTTCCCTTTGGCTCCTACAACGTTTCCACTGACCAAGCAATCGAGTCGGCGATTAAACTCATGAAGGCTGGAGCCGACGCAGTCAAGCTGGAAGGAGATTATGATGACGCGATCCGAGGAATCGTGAAGGCGGGCATACCAACCATGGGTCATGTTGGATTTACGCCTCAATCAATCCATAATTTCGGTGGAGCCAGAGTTCAAGGCAGGGGCAAAGATGCCGAGACAATCCTTGCCAATGCTCAATCAATTGAATCTGCCGGTGCATTTGGAATTGTATTGGAGTTGATTCCCGCCGACTTAGCCAAACACATCACCGACGGTCTGGGAATCCTGACGATCGGCATTGGCGCCGGTCAGCAGTGTAGCGGCGAAATTCAAGTTTGGCACGATATCTTGGGAATGACCACCAAGCAACACAAACACACCAAGTTCTATATGAACGCAAGAACTGACATGGTGCAGGCGCTGACTGCCTATACCAACGATGTCAGAAAAGGGAGTTTCCCTGGTCCGGAGAACGGATTTTGAGGATCATTCGATCCATCGCAGAATTCCCAGCAAACTCGACAATTCTGACGGGCTTCGTACCAACAATGGGGGCGCTCCACGACGGACATCTTTCCCTCATTAAGAAGAGCAAAAGCGAAAACGAACGGACCGTCGCAAGCATTTTTGTTAACCCAACCCAATTTCGGCCCGGAGAAGACCTCGATAAATATCCGCGTCCCTTCGAAAAGGATTGCGAAATGGCTGCCAGTGCGGGAGCGGATCTCATTTTCGCCCCATCAACAGAAGAAATGTACAGCGAGTTTCCTACAAGAATT
>JANPAV010000414.1:0-7997 GCA_031430115.1 Armatimonadota bacterium
GATAGCTACGGTCCCCACGGAATGACGCTTCATTTACACGCCAAGCAGGGCAAGGCGACTGAGGTTTATGACTACCTTCAATCAATCAAGAAGATTGGATAAGCATTTTTTCAGGTGGCTTGAAGCAGAAAGAGAGTGAAGTACCAAAATGGGTTGGAAGGCATAAGGGCAGAAGCCTTGTCTGGAGGGTTTCGGGGGTTGCCAGACCCTCCCAATCCTGAAACTCACCGCCGTCAAGCATGTGGTTCGCCTTTCATGTTTTCTAGCACGGCTTCCATAGGCGGATCCTTTCCAGCAAGAATGCCTTGATGCTTGGCGGAGCGGGAAGGCCTGGAGTAATCCACATTCGATAGTCCATGGGCCATGGTCGCTGCCAATAGAGATAAGGACCTTTGCTATGAGGCAAAGCATAAGGAATGCGTTGGCTCACAAGGTTCGGTCAGGTGCCCGCAATCACTTATTCGTATTCATATTCCGTTCATTTGCAAGTCAGGCGACATTCAATGTGGACTTAGACAATGAGCTATGGATGGCTCTCATCACCCGGTGTTGGTAGTTTTCGAACTCGACAATTTGGTCGACCAGGTTTACAATCCCTGGGAACAACTTAGCGCCCTCGGGGTCATGAATGTCCATCGTCTAGGCATCAAGTTTCCCTTTGATCTCTTAGAGGAAATGAAACTCGTTTCAATTTGGTCGTCAGCCGACTGTGAAACTGCCTTTCGAAACAACATCCTTCCGACATTGGCTCAATCAGGAATTCACCTTCGATATCAGATCTATCCCATTCGCCAACTCCTTAAAACCGAGGTTAACTGTGAATACAAACCATCGCGCTGGACCCTTTGCAACTAGCCTCTATTCACTAATCTTTGTGCTTTTTCAAAGGTAACCTGGGCACCATGAATTTAAAGTCTTTGGTAGCAATATTGGTCGTCGTTCCAACTGCAATTTTTGCCCAGGAAGCTACTAAGCCTGCTCCGGCGACGAACCAGGAAATCACTTCATCCATTACCAAGCATAGTGTGAGTTTGCCGACTGGAAGAGTCGACTACACCGCCACCGCCGCCCAGCTTCCATTGCGAAATACCGACGGTGAGATTGAATGCAGGATGTTCTATGTTGCCTACCAAAAAGAGGGTGCAAATGCGAGAGATCGCCCCGTAACTTTTGCATTCAATGGCGGTCCTGGTAGTGCAACCATTTGGCTCCACATGGGTGGACTTGGACCGAAACATGCCACGATGATGGATGACGGGAGCCTCCCCAAACCGCCCTACGAAGCAGTCGATAATCCGGATTCCTGGCTCGATTTTACGGACGTTGTCGTAATTGATGCTCCGGGAACTGGATTTAGTCGAATAGCAAAACCTGAACTTGGCAAAAAGTACTTTGGCCTAAGGCAAGATATCGATGCGTTCTCAAAGTTTGTCAAGAACTGGCTAACTGAGCACAACCGTTGGAAGTCACCTCTGTTCATTGCCGGCGAAAGCTACGGCGGAATTCGAGGATCGGGGCTAGCCAATAGCTTGTTCCAAAACGGAGTAGCCATCAACGGTTTTGTCAGTATTTCTGGATCAAACAACTTCCTGACCCTCGACGGCATGCGCGGAAACGATGCAACGTTCATTGGTTTCTTACCGACCATGGCGGCTTGTGCTTACTACCATAAGAAGGCTCTGCCTCGATTCAAAAGCGTCGAAGCCGTTGTTGCCGAAGTTACCAAATGGGTCGACGAAGAATATGGCCCAGCATTGCTTCGAGGAAATAGTCTAAGCGAAAAAGAAACCGACCGAATCGCCACCAAACTTGGTGAATATATTGGGCTTTCAAAGAAATACTGCTTAGGCTCGAATCTTCGCGTCCCTGAATTTGCGTTCTTCAAAGAACTTCTTCGCGAAGAGGGACTCGCAATTGGTCGCTATGACGGACGATTAACGTCGAAAGAGGAACTGAAAGTCGGGGGCCAGCAATCAGGTGACGCTTCAAGCGATTCGATTACCGCTCCATTTGTAAGCGCATTTCATGACTACGTTCTCAACGAGCTTAAAATCAAGACGACGCTCGAGTACAACACGTTTGGCAACGTCTATCCGTGGCAAAACCCCGAAGGAAGCTACCCCGAAACGTCAACCGACCTACGAAACGTCATGTCAGCCAACAAGCATCTTCGAGTGCTATATTGCTTTGGCTATTACGACCTTGCTTGCCCGTTCAATGCGTCAATCTACACCATCAATCACATGGGCCTTGACGCCGAAACGCGGTCGCACATTTCGTACGCTTACTATCCGGCTGGACACATGATGTATATCGAGCGAGGTTCTCGAAAGAAGTTTCATGACGATGTCAAGAACTTCGTGCGAGACACGTTGGCAGTCGGCAGATAGGGGTTTATTGACGGATTGAAAGAATGAGGAGCCTTTTCAGAACGATCTGAAAAGGCTCCTTTTACTCGGAACTGAACTGAGGCTTCTTTGTTCGCGCACCAGATTTCATTTGCCTAGTTTCACTATTGACCGTTCCAGAAGATTGGTTAGGGCTGAGTACGTAGTACAGGACAGCTCCGATCGCAATCAATAAACCAATTTTCGTGGAGTTTGACGAAGGAACCTAGTCGTTGGGCGGGAGATTGTCGATGTTGTGCATCCCCCAGTTGTTGACATCATTAGCTGGAAGTTCCTTACTCAGGGTGTTCGCAAACTTGAACCACTTGGCATGTCCGTCAGCAAACGAATAGTTGTTTCCACCCGTGTGGCGGCCATTGTTCTTCGGGTCAGGTAACTGCGAGTTATCCTCAATGTCTCCAATTTTATAGCCTGATCCGTCCAGGAAGCCCCTCTCCCAATTTCCGTCCGGTGCCGATGACCAGGGATGGTAATCAAAGAACCCAATACCTAGGTGTCGTTCTCCAATCATGATTTGCTCGGCTGGCCGTGAAAATGCGGTCAAATTTGCTCCGTGCGAAAAGAACCCGTTGATCAAGTAATCAGTTCGAACTTTTGTCCAGTCTGCTGCATCCAATGGGTAAGGAAACAATGTTGGAGTAGCAGTAACTACCGGATCTCGGAAGACATCGTTGTTCTTCAAGTAGGGCTGGATTGGCTGGTACCAGGGGTATAAATCCGCGATGGTCTCTGGCGGTTCTAGGTCGTGGTGGGTGTGACAAGTCTGATCATCGTTGTCGCCTGCATAAAGCAAGATGCCGGCAATGATCTGCTTGTGGTTCGAGAGATCAACTGCCTTCTTCGCCGCCGCCTTTGCTTGGGCAAAAACTGGGAAAAGAATTGCCGCGAGAATCGCAATGATCGCTATAACAACTAGTAATTCGATGAGAGTGAAAGCCTTCCGCATAAATACCTGTAAATATTATATACCATAGGGGGGTACTGTATTTGAGATACATTTTTACTTTTTACTGGTAAATTTGTCATGCCCAATGCATGAGCACTCACTTCACCTGACAAGGCAGAATTTGCACGACCACTAATGCAGCGGATTTTCGCCGATTCTGACAATTAACTCGGGCGATGTCGTGAATTTCCAAGCGCTGGATGTAGATTGGACCCTCGAACCGCAAAAAGATTGGGATACGCCACCAGCCCGAATGCCTCGCCCAGAAGGATCTTTGGGCGACGGACCACCTCTTTCCGGACCAATCTACGTTCAGGATGCAAGCATTGGCGATGTCCTCGAAGTCCAAATTCTTGAAGTCAGACCAAACTCATGGGGATGGACAAAGGCAGGTGGAAGGGATTTCTGGCCCGACTTAGAATTTGGCGCTGACCAGGACTCACCACTCCTGATGAACTGGTCCATCGATCCTGACCAAGGCATTGCTAAGTCTTCGGTTGGAGTTTCAGTTTCGATTCGACCGTTTATGGGAATGATGGGCGTTTGCCCGGCCGAGCTAGATGTCGATCCATGGTCGCCGGGTCCGCACGGCGGAAATCTCGACTGCAAAGAACTGGTTGCAGGAACCAGTTTGTTCCTGCCTGTCCAAGTCGAAGGAGCGCTCTTTTCTACCGGCGACGGTCACGCCGCCCAAGGCGACGGAGAGCTCTGCGGTTGCGCAATCGAATGTGGGATGGAGCGTGTCCGCCTCCAATTCATCGTTCACAAGAAGCATCCTTATCCAGGTATCCACGCCCGGACTCAGACCGAATTGATTACGTTTGGATTTCACCAGGACCTAAAGACTGCGGTGACCGAGGCAGGAAACCGAATGATCGATTTCATGGTCGCCGAATACAACCTACCGAGTCGCGCCGCGGCTCTTTGCTTATCAAGTTGCGTGGTCGATTTCCGAATCACCCAAATCGCGAATCCGCTTTTCGGTGTTCATGCTGTTTTGCGCCTTGATGCCTTAGTTAAAGCTTGATCTCTATTTCTTCAAATTCGTCCGGAGCAAATTCTGATGTCGGCCTAAGCTCAGCATAAAATGCTTCAAATGTTGGGGCAATCGGCAAATATTCATCCATTTCCACATCGGCCCAAAGAACGCCGGGCTCGTCTCTCAATCGATAGTCAAGCGTGATCCACCAGTGGCCATCTCCAGTGAGGAGTACTTGCTTAGGAGGAAGGTACGCCGAATTGACCTCCAATAACTCCGGATCGACCATGTTGTGCGCAGTACGTACACCTCTGGGCACAATTCCAAACAGTTCGTCCATCGGCACATGGTCTTTCGCCCATGAAGTCCGTACCGACATCGGAAAACCGAATTCCTTCGTGTATCCCCCGTTTTGGACCCTTAAGAGTTCCACTAACAAACCGGGAAGTTTTACGCCAAGAAAGTTCTCGGCATAAGCAAGCATCTCACTCGTAAGCGGGGGATGCTTGTAATAGTTTTCACCACAAAATTCTGCTGAGGTCATGACCATAGATTTCTATTATCCAATAGGATTTCGAATTCGCAAGGCCATGTCTCAACCAAAGCCTCAAAACCTAACTTCTGCAAAATTGGCAAGCTCGTTGGCCTCGCATCGACCCAGATGACTGATGCTCCCTGGCTTTTCGCGAACTCTGCACGAGCTGCAACGACCGCTTGGTAAAATCCGCGTCCACGATAAGCAGGAACGGTTCCGCCTGAATAGAGTCCGGCGCACAACGCACGCTCGTAATGGTCTACGCGACCAATGCTCACTGGCGTCACTCCATCGTAGGCCACAAATCCAACTTGGTCCTCAGTTCCGTCGGCGATGCATTTTGCCAGCGCCGCCGTTGTGTAGGAAAAATCCTTTTGAAACACTTCTTCGGCAACAGAGCAAAAGTCACCCAATTCACTCTCAGTTTGAACTCGTTTGACGACGATTAATGGATTCGTGGCAGGCAATTTCATGCTGATATCCATCGCGCAAACAACTTCCTTAATGCCGATCTTGAACCCCCGAGCAATCAAGCGTTCAAGGAGGTCTGAGGGAAAATCACAGCTAAAAAGCTTCCACTCAAATGACCGTCCCAGGGACCGGTGATGTTCGATCTCTCGTTCAATGATCTCGTCAGCAACCTCGGTCAGGTCGCCATTCATCATGACCATGCACTCCCACTCGTCCATAAATCGTGTCACGAAGGAATCTTTGTAGGTTGACCCTGCTTTCCATTGCGCTTGAAGGAGACCAAGCATCAACGTTTTCTCACGCACCAAATTTCTTCGCTCGGCCACCGATGAGCCCACTCGGAATCGACGTAATCGTACCGAACCTTCATGTCCTTCGGAGCCTGAATCTCAATCAGATTCTCAATATCAAATCCTGAACTCCGAAGAAGCCGAATCAACGGTCCGTAAGCCAACAAGAACTCCTCCGGATCATCCTTATTCCACTCGATTCGATTCAAACCAAAGTAGTCGCGAACCATCAAAGGAGTCGCAGGTGAAGTACCGGACGGAGTACAAAGGGCGGTCAAAATACCGTTGCGAAGAAATACCAATCGTCCGCCGGGCTTTAGAACTCGAGCCGCCTCGGGAATCCAAAGGTAAGGGTCCGACCAGATTGCGGCACCATATTCACTGACCGCAAAATCAAATGTCTCGTCCGCAAACGGTAGATTCTCCGCATATGCTTCTACCAAAGGGAACTCGATGCCAAATTCCTTTTGAAACATCTTGGCGTTTGCAAGCTGCTCAGGCGTTGGGTCAATACCAGTCGGTTCAGCCCCAAGCTTTGCCAGCCAAGCCGAAATATAGCCTGTGCCGCAGCCAAGTTCAATCGTCTTCATCCCCGCAAATAATGACAAGTCACCAAGGGCATTCAGCTCTGACTCGGGAATGTTCCACATTCCCCAAGTCCAAGACTCTTGGGACCAAGCCCGACGCCCAGGCTCCAAGAAGTCCTCGCTCAACTTCCCCCACGCGGTTCGAGTGCGGTCTAAGTAATCCGGTTCAGTCATGAATCCAATTGTGACACCTCTCATCACGATGCGAAGTAAACTGATCAAGTGCTCACCGTCGAGCCTCAACCGCTCACCCTAACCCAAGTTTTCGAGGTCGCCAACGGCGATTCGAAGGTTCAACTTTCCGCGAAGTCTCGCGATCTCGTCCAAAAGTCTCGGGCTGTCGTTGACCAGATTGTCGCCAATAAACAGGTTGTTTACGGCATCAATACCGGATTCGGACGATTGTCCGACGTCCATATTCCCAACGACGAACTCAAGCAACTTCAGCTAAACCTCGTTCGTAGCCACGCAGTCGGAGTCGGCGATCCACTCAGCATCCCCGAAACTCGCGCCATGATGCTTCTCCGCCTCAGCGTCCTTGCTCAAGGCTTTAGTGGAGCCAGGGTCGAAGTTCTCGAGTTTCTTGTCGAAATGCTCAATCGAGGTATCCATCCGGTAATCCCCTCTCAAGGTTCAGTTGGTGCGTCGGGCGACCTAGCGCCACTTGCACATCTCGCCCTCGCAATCATTGGCGAAGGTGAGTGTTGGGATGAGAAGGAGCGAAAACCAAGCCTAGAAGTCCTAACCAAAAAAGGCTTAAAACCACTCGTTTTAGAGTCGAAAGAGGGCCTTGCCCTCCTCAACGGAACTCAAGCGATCGGATCAGTTGGATGTCTTGCCTTGGCCCGCGCCTTGCGTTGTGTCCATGTTGCTGATGTCATCGGGTCAATGACTTTGGAGGCCCTAATGGGAACACCAAGCGCATTCGACCCCCGAATCCACGAAGCGCGCAGACACCAAGGCCAGATCAACAGTGCAGCCCATCTGCGAAACCTCTTGCAAGACTCTGAGATACGAGAGTCACACCGCGAAAACGACTCCCGAGTCCAAGATGCTTACTGCCTTCGGTGTATGCCTCAAGTGCACGGAGCGGCACGAAATGCCCTCCACCATGTTCGCGAAACCTTAGAAAACGAGACTGGAGCGGCAACCGACAATCCACTGGTCTTTAGCGATACGGGCGAAGTCATTTCTGGGGGTAATTTCCACGGTGCACCGCTAGCCTACGCGTTGGATTACGCCGCGATCGTCCTAACCGACCTTCTCTCTATTTCGGAAAGACGAATGGATCGATTGGTTAATCCAGATTCCAATGAGGGGCTCCCACCGTTCCTGAGCAGCCACGCTGGCACCAGCTCTGGATTCATGATGCCGCATGTAACGGTTGCGGCTCTGCTCAACGATTGCAAAGTTCTTAGCCACCCCGCAAGCGTCGATTCTGTACCAACTTCGGGCGGTAAAGAAGACCATGTTTCAATGGGAATGACCAGCGCGCTCAAGTTCAGAAAAATTGTTGAAAATGTCGAACGAGGACTGGCAATCGAACTCCTTGCTGCCGCCGAAGGGCTCGAGTATCGAAAGCCCCTCAAGCCAGGCAAGGGGGCGTTAGTCGCCTTCGAAAAGCTTCGATCAATTTCTCCATCAGTCACCCACGATAGGGCGCTTTCCAACGATATCGAAAAGGTAGCGACCGCGATTCGACAAGGATCCTTTGATTCAGGACTCGAACCCACATGGTAAAAGCCGCAAATATTGGTTGGAACAACAAAACTATAATTCAG
>JANPAV010000415.1:0-40834 GCA_031430115.1 Armatimonadota bacterium
ATGCTTGGATCGTTGATCACCATGGCGTTTTCGAGAAGCCGAGAATTCCGGGCTGATGCGATGGCTGGTGAGTTGTTGAATAAGGGCTCGATGATCGGAGCACTTCAAACACTGCAACAAAAGTTTGAGCCATTCGATGCGCCTAATGGACTTGCAACTGCAAAGATCGCTGATGGCAAGGGAATGTTTCGCTTGTGGGCCTCGCACCCGCCGCTTGAAGCTCGAATAGAAGCTTTGCGAAAAATCTAAGCAAACAAATTCCAATCGAACAAAGGGTCCTGAACTTATTGGTTCGGGACCCTTTGTTTGTCGCTCCTAATTGATCGAAGCGAATCTTAGCTATTTCTTTCGCTCAAAGCTAGGAGAGACGTAAACAAAATCGCCGAGTCCTCTGGAAACAGACTGCGCTCTCTCACCTTCAATCCCAATTGCCGTAAGGGTATCCATTCCGGTCCTTCGCATGATTCTCCAGTTGATGCCTTGCTTGTAGAGTCCGTGTCCCATCCCGGCGACAATTACAAAAACCGCGTTTTTGGGCATATTCTCGGGTGAGCCGAATCGCTTGGAAATGTACTTAAGGGCAGTGTCTGCCATTCCTTCATCCCAGAGGCACTGGGCTGCGTATATATTGTCTCCCCGCGGTCCGGTCATCGGGTGTCCGCCCATCAATCCAGTGAAGACAGCTTTGTGATTTTCGTTGTTGGTAAGAACAGTTGGAATTTGAGCCTGCTGGTCGGGTGTAAGAGCTGAAAGTCCACCTTTTCCGACTGCACTTGCCCAGGCGCGAGGAACATTGAGAGCTACCATCGGGATGCGGTTTGCCTTGATGACATTGAAGATTGGTCGATAAATGGGAAAAGGGAATCCCCATTCTTTTTTCCAATTTGCGTTGGCAATAAAGTCGTCTTCTGACTCTTTGCCGAGAGTCCAGGCATTGAGATTTTCTTGATTGGGACGAGTGAACATCTCGAATCCAACAATGACATTTCGTCCTCGCTTTGCCAGGGCATCGATGACGTTTGCTTGCATTTGATGGTGAACCGGGTCGTCGTGAGATTCGCCGAGAAAAACAAATTGATAGTTATCGGCTTGCTTGGCAAACGCTTCTAACGAGCTTTGCTTGCCAGAATTGAGGTCAAACCAGTTATTGACCGTAACGTTCATTGAATCTTTCCACCTTACTTGCAATTGGAGCGGATTGACTTCCACTTCGGCTGGTTTCTGGACTGGGGTTTGAATCAAGGTGCCGACTAATAATAGGCTGGACATTAAGGGCATATTCACAGAATACTCGGTCTCTTAACCGAGACCAAAAGCCCTGAGTTTTCAAAATACGCCTTTATGGGTCATTACTCGGCGTACATAGCAATATGAAGCGCACGTTTTTGTGGGATTTTAAGGCAGTTGTGCCGATTATGGACTTCGACTTTCGCGTCACGGTGGTGGCGTTGCAGGCGGTAAGGGGTCATATTTTGGAGAAAGCAGAGTGGCCGGAGTATCTTAGCGCTGAAGACCGGATTATGGCCAATTTTCTAGATCTTCCAATCACTCCTCTTTTCCTTCCTGAAGGATTGGACTTTGCCCCGTTTGAAAATAGGTATACCTCTAAGATTACTGAGTTGACTGGTCACCCATCAATGAGTAAGGACTTTCAATCGGACGGCAAGACTTTGCGCGACTTTGCCGAGCACAGACTGGGAACCTCACTTGAGGGAGCCTTGTTTCTATGCTTAGAAAACTTTCATCGAAACGGAAGCGCATCCATTCCATCGTTGCAGTCGACTGGCGACCCAGTAGAAAAACTGCAATCGATCGTGACCCATGAAGATGGAGTGGGAATTTCCAAGGCAATGGAAGTCATCTTGAACCCGCAACTGGAAACAGGTTCAAAAATTATCAAGATGAACCCATCAATCGAGCAAGAATTCCCTAATATGTTTGTGATGTCCGAACCGGGGGCACTTGGCAAAACCTTTGGTGACCTGATATCAGAAGCAGTGTTTGCGAATCCAACTGGTCGGCTTCGGGCTACAGTTTAAGAATATTTGCAACCGTAACCATGTCCTTGTCACCTCGTCCGCTCATGTTTACGATGACTCGTGAACCCTTGGGGAAGAGTCCTGGGATTTTGAGCGCGGCAAAGGCATGAGCACTTTCTAGTGCCGGAATCAGTCCTTCACGACTGGCGCACCATTGAAGCGCGTCCAAGGCTTCATCGTCGGTGACCGAGACGTATTGGGCCCGACCCAAGTCTTTTAGATAGGAGTGCTCAGCTCCTACACCTGGGTAGTCGAGACCGGCAGAGACGGAGTGGGTTCCGATGACTTGCCCATCGTCATCTTGCATGAGGTAGCTATAGCTGCCGTGCAGAACGCCAGGGGAACCGGCAGTTAGCGGCGCGGCATGTTGGCCACTGTTGAGTCCATGACCACCTGCTTCGACGCCGATCATTCGGACAGAATCATCACCGTAGAAGCCGACAAAGAATCCGATCGCATTGCTTCCACCACCAACGCAAGCGACGATGGCGTCTGGAGTGCATCCGTAACGTTCAACATATTGGGCCCTCGCTTCTTCACCGATGACGCGGTGGAACTCCCGAACCATGTAGGGATATGGGTGCGGCCCAGCGGCGGTTCCGATGATGTAATGAGTAGATTCGACGTTAGTGACCCAGTCGCGCATGGCTTCGTTCAGGGCATCCTTGAGGGTCTTGGTTCCGCTCGAAACAGGATGAACCTTGGCTCCGAGCAACTTCATACGGAAAACATTAAGTTCTTGTCGAACAATATCTTCTTCTCCCATGTAGACCTCGCATTGAAGTCCAAGCAGTGCGCAAGCTGTTGCCGAAGCGACGCCGTGCTGACCTGCCCCAGTCTCAGCGATGATGCGCTTTTTACCCATTCGGACAGCAAGAAGGGCTTGACCAATTGCGTTGTTGATCTTGTGAGCGCCAGTGTGATTGAGGTCCTCGCGCTTGATGGTTACGTGAAGTCCCGTGTCTTCGCTGAGGTTTCTTGCTTCGGTTAGGGCGGATGGGCGACCGACATATTCGGTGAGGAGCCGCATATATTCGGCTTTGAACGATTCGTCGGCCCAGGCCTTGTCAAATTCCTTTTCGAGCTGTTCTAAGGCAGGCATAAGGGTCTCGGGGACGTATCGTCCTCCGAATGCGCCAAAGCGTCCGCGAGAATCTGGGCGTGAAATCATGGTTATATGTTACTAGCTAGGGGTGAATCTGTGTATGATACGAACATGCCACTTTTGCCAGCATTGATCCTATCTACGATGCTTATTGGTGAAGGTGTGCAAGTTTAGCCATGTCTTTGTTTGCAAGCCTCCTTCTCATCTGTGCCATGAATACTTCACCTGACCTGCAATCAAAAATAAAGGTTGAAGCCCTACGGTGTGAGTATCAAACTGATCCGCTTGGAATCGATGTCGAGAAGCCTCGGCTTAGTTGGAGATTGAAGTCTAAGGATCGAGGCGCAGGACAGAGCGCATACCAAATCGTGGTCGCTTCGTCAGCGGCGAACCTTAAGTCCGGAAAAGGGGATTTATGGGATACAGGAAAGGTTGAGTCAGATCGATCAATTCAAGTTTCATATGGTGGAAAGCCTTTGACTTCGCAGCAGAAGTGCTTTTGGAAGGTTCGAGTATGGGATCAAAGTGGTTCTCAAACGGGTTGGAGTTCGAATTGCACTTGGATGATGGGATTACTTTCGCCATCCGATTGGAAAGGCAAGTGGATTCAACGAATCGTGAAACAGACATTGGTTGCCGTTGACCCGTTTGATGACGAACCGGCTCCGCTTTTCAGAAAGTCGTTTTCGGTTGAAAAGCCGATTGTAAGCGCAGTTTTGTCAATTTCCGGCTTGGGGTACTTTGAGCCTCGTTTGAACGGTACAAAGGTTGGAGATCATGAGCTTGATCCCGGTTGGACTGATTTTGCAAAGCGAGTTTCGTACCAAACATTTGATGTGACGAAGCGAGTGAAACTCGGAGAGAATGCTCTGGGCGTGATGCTTGGGAATGGCTTCTTCAATCCGCTACCGATCAAGATGTGGGGGCACTTAAACATTCGTCAGCACTTGCCGATTGGGGAGCCCAGGCTCATTGCCCAACTCGATATACGTTTCAAGGATGGAACTCATCAAACGGTTGTTAGCGATGAGACTTGGCGGGTCGGCGATGGTCCAGTTATTCGCAATAGCGTGTATTTAGGGGAGGTTTACGATGCTCGGAAAGAGGTCAAAGGATGGGATTCTGCTGAGTTTAATGATAGTGGCTGGGAGCGCCCAGTTGCAGTAGTTAGGACCTTCGCTCCGAAGATGTCAACTCAGCGAACTCCGCCGATAAGGATAACTAAAACACTCAAACCAGTACAAATCACCGAACCAAAGCCGGGAGTTTTTGTTGTTGATTACGGTCAGAACTTCTCGGGAGTTACTCGGATGAAGGTTAAAGGATCCGCTGGCACACGAGTACGATTGCGATCCGGAGAATTGCTTTATAAGAACGGCATGCTCAACGGTATGACGGCGGTAACTGGTCAATCGAAAGGGGGTGGGAAGGAATACGTTTACTCTGGAAAAGGCGAACCAAAAACTGCCTTTCAACTTGATGAGTACGTCTGCAAGGGAGACGGAAATGAGGTGTTTCAACCTCGCTTCACGTTCCATGGTTTCCGTTATGTCGAAGTGACCGGATATCCGGGCAAGCCAACGCTTGATTCGTTTGAAGGATTGCGAATGAACTCGGATGTCGAACAGGTTGGTTCATTCGAGTGCTCGAATCCGATGTTTAACAAGATTCAGACCATGATGGAGTGGACGCTCTTAAGCAATCTTTTCAGCGTTCAATCAGATTGTCCTCATCGAGAGAAGTTTGGCTATGGTGGCGACCAAGTCGCAACAAGCGAGATGGCGATGTATACGTATAACATGGCCAGGTTTTATGCCAACACAATTGATCTTATGGCTGAGGCTCAGCGGCAAAACGGAGGGTTCACTGAGACCGCTCCGTTTGTGGGAATCGCTGATGCGGGGCATGGAGGGCAAAGCGGCCCGGTTGCATGGGGTTCGGCTTATCCGATTCTTTTGAGCGACCTTGAACAGTACTATGGCGAAAATAGTTGGAGAGACGAGCAAAGCGAGCGTCAAAAGCTCTGGAATTCTCTTTTGAAGTCGAAGTTGGTCAATGGGTTGTTATCGACTGGACTCAATGATCATGAAGCGCTCGTAGAATTATCGCCAGAGTTAGCCGGCACCGCTTTTTATTACTTGAATCTGCTTAAGTCGGGCAGTAACTTGGCCGCCAATGCCAAAGAAATTCAGGCGACTAAGACGCGATACAATGATCGATTTCTTGATAGGAAATCAGGAAAGTACGATACCGGTACGCAAGCTTCGCAGGCGTTTTCATTGGCAATCGGACTTGTTCCTGATGACATCAAAGCTAAAGCGGTTGATGTCTTGATCAAGGACATTGAGGCGAGAGGATACCATCTCTCGACGGGAATTTTTGGAACGAAGTACGTGTTTCAGGTTCTTTCGGACGCCGGCAGGAACGATGTTGCCTATCGAATCGTGAACAATAAGACCTTCCCAGGTTGGGGTTACATGCTTGACAACGGAGCAACAACGATTTGGGAGCACTGGGAGTACAGCGACAACACGTTTTCTCACAACCACCCGATGTTTGGATCAGTCAGCGAATGGTTTTATAAGTCTTTGGCAGGAATTCAGCCCGATCCATCTGGACCTGGATTTAAAAAATTCATCGTGAAGCCGTCGGTGGTTGGCGACCTGACTTGGGTTAAGGCTCACCATGACTCGATGTATGGGCGAATTGAAAGTTCATGGAAGCGAGAAGGGAATAAGTTAACGATGACGGTCACGGTTCCGCCGAATACGTCGGCGACCGTGTTTGTTCCGGGGACTGGCGTGATGGAGAGTGGGAAGTCGGTGAAGGCGTCACGAAATGGCGCGGTTGAAGTTGGGTCGGGGACGTATGTGCTTGTTTCGGTGATCTGAAAGCTTTGTTGTCATCCCTGGGAGACTTCATCCCCAGAAAACTTCATCCCTTCCGTCGCATAGATCATCGTTTTAGAAGGTTTTTGAATGATTGATGCGCCACCTTCCCTATCTAGGGAAGGACTTTGCTTCGCGAGTGATTTAGAAAGTAACATTGGATCGTAAGTGAGTTCTTCAAACCGTGACAAAGAGGTTTTTGGTAAGGTTGCGCCCGGCAAAATAGTCCGCGCTAGGTCATTGTGGCAGATGATGTCTCTGCCAGAAGTGATGATATGGCAGCGATTGCGCCCAAAAGTGAACAAGGATTTCCACTTTCGTCGGCAAGTTCCTCTGCTTGGAAAAGTCACGGTTGATTTCTATTATGCTCCCCTAAAATTGTCTTCGAAATTGACGGTAGCACCCACGAATGGAAACAAGAAATCGACATGGTCCTTGATCAACTTCTTAGACAAGCCGGAATTACGGTAGTGCGAATCTCGGCACGTCGTGTTCTTACCAATCCGGAAGGTGTGGCAGATATTATTCGAAAAATCTGCCTTGGTGAGATCGCTATTCAGGATCTGGAATAGCCCATGTAATCTCCAAAGAGCCAAAGTCCTTTCCTAGATAGGGAAGGTGGCGAGCCAGTCAATCCTCGACTCTCCGATTGTTTGACTTGCGAGACGGAAGGGATGAATTTCGGTCCAATAATTGGGTTGAACCCACGGATCAGAGTCAGTCTCTTAAAACAAACTCTCGATTTCAGGTTCATCCATTTTCGACGGAACCGGTAAAGAATGAGGTTCAACGACAACTGCTAGGATTGCCGCTTCTTCGGTTTGTTTCTGTGTTTTTAGGCCAAGCTCCTTCATTCGGCGAGCCTTGGAGACGACGTTCCGTTCGATGGAGCGGCTGCCTTCGTTGTACTTCTTAACTGCTCGCTCGAGGGCTGCACCGACTCCGGAATAGTGTTCAGCAAATACAGCAACCGAGTCGTGTAGTTCGCCGCCAAGTTTGGCGATTTGAAGGGCGTTTTCGTAAGCCTTTTGTTGCTGCATTCCATTCGCGATGGTTTTGAGAAGGGCAACCAACGTCATTGGGTTAGCCAATATGACTTTTCGCAAAAATGCTTCTTCGAGTAGGTCGGGATCCTCTTGAATGGCAACTTGGTAAAGCGATTCATTTGGAACAAACATCACGACAAAGTCAGCTGTGTCCGCATACATGCCTTGATACTGCTTGGTGGAAAGTTGATTGATGTGCTTTCGAACTTGGGCAGCATGTTCCTTCAACTTGAGTTGCTTTTCGATCGGGTCTTCTGACTCGATGGAAGATAGATAGGCTGATAGCGGAGCTTTGGCGTCCACAACAATGACTCGATTATTTGAAAGTCGAACGATCATGTCAGGTCTGAATCGACCATCTTCGGTAGTTGTATGAACCTGCATGTCGAAGTCGGTACCTTCGACAAGTCCGGCGTGTTCCGCGGCCCTGCGTAGAGTTAGTTCACCCCATGAGCCACGCACTTCAGGTCGATTGAGAGCATTACCAAGCTTGGTCGTTGAAGCAAGAAGGCTTCGCACTTGCATACTCAATTGGGCATAAGATTCAGTTCTCTTTTCTTCAATATCTTTGGTGTGCTCTCGCAATTGATTGAGTGTGTCGCGCATCGGAGCAAGAACCTCGTCAATCTCTTTTTGACCGACTTTTCGCTCATCGGCAAATTTCTGGTTCGCAAGCTCTAGGAATGAGTTTTGAGCCTGAGCTAGAGCTTGCTTCGAGAGGTTTGCGAAAGAGTTTTCAAGCAGTTCCTTTTCACCAAGAAACCTTTCACGCTCTCGCTTGAGAGCGTCCTCTTTTTCCAGAATGACTCGATTGGAGGCTTCCAATTCCGTCTCTAGTTTTGATCGAAGTTCACGCTCTACATTACTCTGGATTGATGTCTCTTCCACCCGTTGAGCTTGAGCCGTTAGTGACTCCCTCAGTTGCTTAATTTCGCCTTCGAGGGGCAACAAAGTATTAAGCTTTTCTTGTCGAACCTTTAGTTCATTCTCTTGAGTTTGAATCTGAGCTCGGATACCAGATTCGAGTCCGCTGAACCGTGGCTTAAAGATCGCATAAGCGATACCGATTCCGACTGCTAGGCCAATCAATAAGAAAAAAAGTGAAATAGTAGACATTAGGTGTTAATTAGGTAGGATGCTACCTGAAAGGAGCGTTGGTCATGCACAAAAAAGGCCAGCACAATTTGCTGACCGATTTCGAAATTGGGTGCGGGGACAGGATTCGAACCTATGACCTCCGGGTTATGAGCCCGACGAGCTACCAGACTGCTCCACCCCGCGGTGAGACTAAGATTATGACTTTGTTTATATTCGAAAGTCAAGGCAATTACTGGTGGGACCCATAAATCGTGTAGGTAATTTGAATGCGAATTGTTGCATCATTGAGGGAATGGTTAAGGTACTGGTACTTGGCGCAATATTGATGGCTAGCGTTGGATGCGGTGGATTGGGAATTCCCACAACGACCGTTCAGCTTGGTGCATCTCCCACCACAATACCAAATGGTCAAAGCACGACCTTGGCCTGGACGTCAATCAATGCCAACGCAGTTGTTTCATCGAATTTTGGTGCAACGACGACAAGTGGAACAACGTCGGTTAGTCCTACCGCGACGACGACGTATACAATAACCGTTCAATCCCCTTTGGGAGATACCGCGACAGCAAGCACCACTGTCACCGTAAATTAGTCACAAAAATAGCCCCACAGGATCATTCCTGTGGGGCCATTTTGGAGCTCGAATTTACTTAAATCCTTTTACTGTGCTGTCAATAAAGCCCTTGAGACTTACATGAGCTGAGCTAGGATCATACTTGTAGATTGAAGCCCGGGCTTTTTCAATCCACATCATTGCTTCTTCTTTTTTACCTGCAGAATTCAATACGGCAGCGTGATATGTGAAGGCAATAGCCGCAACTTTGTCGTCAGACATCTCGGCGCATTCTTCGCACATCTTGACCAACTCTTCCATTGAGGCTTTGTTCTTGAGGTTCTGTGCCATTCCTCGAGCTAGTGAACACCAACTTACGGAGTCAATGCCCTTCACTTTGCCGGCATATTTCTTGAAATAGCTAAATGCTAGGTCTGGATTGGTTCGAGCGGCGGCACTAATCACGGACATGATTTGTTGGCTCTTATCGTCCTTTCCACTAGCGATGTAAGCGTCGATTGCTTTTTTATTCCCTGTTTTGAGGTCTTCCGTAAGTTTCTTTTGTGCTTCTGCGGCTTCTCTCGCTGCCGAAGCTTCCTTGTCAAATTTTGCTTTGAATCCAGCTAGATCATATGTTTTGTTGGAAACTTCCTCAAGAGGTTTGTCCATTTGCATTGGATGTCCGATCCACGCGATATTGCCTTCATCGTTAACGATAAACGCGCACGGGATCCCGTTTCGACCGGCGGCTCTCATCCAAGTGGTTGCGATTGTATCTTTCTCATCGTCTAGTACGATGTTGTATCGCATCTTATCAGTGTTTTTAGCGACCCACTCATTTACTCTAGTTGCGTGGGTACCGACTTCTTCTTTTACTTTTGGATCGTTAGTTCGAAAATCCCAAGTATTGACGCTTACAAAGCTAACCTTGCCTTTGTACTTGTCGGCCATGTCACTGAGGTGTGGCATGGAGGCGATACATGGACCGCACCATGTTGCCCAAAATTCAATGACGTAAGTCTTTCCTTTCTCAAGGTTGCTGATTTTGTCGCCTTTGACGAAGCCTGCGACAGGAAAGGCAGGGGCTTTATCGCCAATGGTGAGTTGCGCTGACGCAAGTCCGGAGACGGTTAGCGCAGAAATGATCGCAAATGCTGTACAGATACGCATAATTACCTATCATACGGTATTTGCCGAAAAGTTAGTTTCGTTTTAGGTGATTTATTCACATCCACAGTGTCCTGAATGATTCATCCTTCAAAATAGATTCATCGCTCCTGTTTCAACTTCCCGAATTCAACTGCTCGACTCCACGACGATCAATCAGATCGCAGCCGGTGAGGTGGTCGAACGTCCGGCAGCTGTAGTCAAGGAATTAGTCGAAAATGCTTTGGATGCCGGGGCAACTCGAATTGATATTGAGCTTGCTGGGGCCGGTCGCGAGTTGATTCGAGTAAGCGATAACGGGTGTGGCATGACGGCCGAGGAAGTAAGGCTAAGTCTTCAAAGACACGCTACCTCGAAGATTCGAAGTCTGGAAGACCTTAATGAAGTTCGGTCTCTTGGATTTCGGGGAGAGGCGATTCCTTCGATTGGCTCCGTCTCAAGACTTACGATTTCGAGCGCAGTCGAAGACGGAATGAGGACGGTAGTTCGAGTTGAGGGCGGCGAATCTTTACCTGACTCGGCAGTCGCAGGACCGAAAGGAACTGAGATTCGAGTTGAAGATCTTTTCTTCAACACACCTGCCCGACTGAAGTTTCTAAAGAGTGACACAACCGAGGTCGGTCAAGCCGTCGACCACGTCATGAAGTACGCGATTGCGAATCCGGGAGTCGCATTTTCATTGACTCATAACGGTCAGAAGGTGATTCTGACGAATGGAAATGGTGAACAATTGGAAGCCATTTCTGACGTTTGGGGTCGGGATACTGCGCGATCTTTAGTTCCGGTTGACGCCGTACTTGGTGGTCTGCGACTTGTTGGCTACGTTTCGCCACCGCACATTACAAAGCCAACTCGAAACCTTCAGTATTTGTACGTGAACGGTCGTCCGATGAAGAGCCGAACATTGACGGTCGCTTTGGATCAAGCGTTCAGAGACTTGACCCCGGAACGGCGGTTCCCCCTTGTGGCGCTCAATATTGAAATTGAGCCATCTCGAATTGATGTCAATGTTTCACCGACCAAGACCGAAGTTAAGTTTCAGCAAGAGGGCGTTGCGTTTGAGGCATTGCGGGTTTGCATTCGCGAGGCTTTGCTCGCCCACGGAATGATGCCTAGTGCCTCGGCAATTGCAACCGCCAATCAGGCTTTGCGCGAAGCCCAAGGTTCAACTTTTGGACAAGGCTACACCGCACCGACCGATCTTTCGATTTATGCTCAATCGCCATTGCCTCATCAGGCGGTGACAATGCAAGATCAAGGCAAGATCGACTTTAACGACTTCGTTCCGACTTCGTTTTCGAATCAGCCAGGACTCGCCCACCAATCAATGCAATACATCCAGCTCTTGGATGATTTGCGGATCATTGGGCAGGCAATGAAGACGTTCATCATTGCTGAGACTCGGCACGGTTTGGTCATTGTTGACCAGCACGTCGCCCACGAGCGGATTTTGTACGAATATCTATGTGGGCTCAAGCGATCAACTTTGATTGAGAAGCAGGCGCTGATGCTGCCAGAGACTCTGCATTTGGATAGGAGAGCAGCTTTGTTGCTTGAGGAGAGATTGGATGAAATTCGTAGTGTGGGATTTGATTTGGAGTCATTTGGTGGCGATGCCTATGTGGTTCGCTCGATTCCTGCGGCCCTGCGAGGCAAAGATCCAATTAAGTATCTGAAGGATTTGATTGACGAATTGGTCGAATCGTCGGTGACTCGAAAGCTGGTGCCCACGAGAGAACAAATATGGATCATGTCTTCGTGCAAGATGGCGGTAAAGTCGGGCGATATCTTGAGCCACGCCGAAATGGAGAAGCTCATGATCGACCTGGCTACGACTGAGAATCCTTATCACTGTCCACATGGACGTCCGATCACGGCTACGTTAACCCGTGATGATCTTTTGAGGCTGTTTAAGCGAATCTGATGCTTATTTTAGGAATTGACCCTGGACTAGAGAGTGTTGGCTACGGTGTTGTTCGGAAGGTCGGATCAAAGATTGAGGCGGTGGACTTCGGTCTGATCAAGACTCCACGAATATTGATTCCGGAGCGGTTGAAGCTGATTCACGACGGAGTAGTCGAACTGATTGAGAAGCACCATCCGGATGCAATGGCGACGGAACGGCTACTGTTTACGAAAAATGTAACGACGGCGATGGACGTAGCTAAGGCGTTGGGAACGATTTTGCTAGCTGCGGCGGACACCGGCATTGAGTGGGCAGAATATTCTCCGCCTGAGGTTAAGTTATCCGTTGTTGGAACAGGCAAAGCCGACAAGAAACAGGTGACGTTTATGGTTCGGCGGCTTTTGGCTCTGAAAGAAGACCCAAAGCCGGACGACGTCGCCGATGCTCTGGCGATTGCGATCTGCCATGCCTTTCGACACAATATGCCTAAATAGTAGGCGAAGTCCTTCTATCTACCTATCTTCGGAAAGAACCCTCATCACTGCCCTTCCCCCTTTGCAAAGCCCGAAAAGGGGAAGGAATTTTAGTGCCTCAGAACAAGAAGTCAGTCGTTAAGAAGTTACTGCTTCTGGTGGCGATGATGTCGTTCACAAGGTCTCGGTTTGCTTCGCTGTAGTCGGTAGCGACGAGTGACCGGATTGAGAAGCGCTTGAGCGCATCCGATACCGACAGGGTTCCTTCGGCAGAGGCTTTTCGACCCGTGAAAGGGAAGGTGTCTGGACCGCGTTGGCACTGAACATTCAGATTGACACGGGATACTTGGTTGACCATTGCATCAATGAGAGGACCAAGGACTTTCGGATCGTAACCGAATAGGGAGACTTGCTGACCAAATTGGGTCTCGACGGCGTAGGTCATTACTTCAGAAATGTCATCGTAGGCTCGAATTGGGATTACTGGACCAAATTGCTCAACTTCATGGAGTCTCATTTCGGGGGTGACCGGATAGACGATTGCCGGGTGCATGAAGTTTTCGATGGTTTCGCCTCCTCCCTCGTTCATGACCTTTGCACCCATCGAAACAGCTTCGTCGATGAGTTCTTTGAGCCACTTGGTCGCGTTTAGGTCTGCCAATGGAGTGAGCGAAACACCTTGTTTCCACGGCAAGCCTCCTTGAAGGTTGTTGACTCCAATCGAAAGCTCCTTGATGACCTCCTCAACGCGAGACCTATGCACGAAAAGGATTTTCAGTGCGGTGCATCTTTGTCCATTGAACCCAAGCGTTCCGGCCACGAGTTGCGGAATCGTAACTTTTATGACGGCATCGGGAAGGACCACGGCAAGGTTCTTGGCGTCAAGAGACAAAATCGACTTCAATCGGTGTGGCTTAGGGTGGTACGTTTTGAGTTGATCAGCGGTCTTTGATCCACCGATGAACGCGAGGAGCTCAATGCCGCCGTGTTGGAGGATTGGCGGAATTATTTCTGTGCCACGACCATTGATGATATTGACAACTCCGGCGGGGAAAGAGTCTCGAAACGCCTCTAGCAACGGAGTGTTCAGTAGCTGGCCAAATCGTGGCAATTTGGAGATAACAGGGTTACCCATGATGATCGCCGGGATCAGTGTGGTGAAGGTTTCGTTCAGCGGATAATTATAAGGTCCCATGCACAAAGTTGGACCAAACGGTGAACGGCGAATCTGGGCAAGGAATCCTTTCTCGACGGTAAAACCTGAATTCTTTCGATCCAAATCCTTTAGCGCAATGATCGTGTCTTCAATGTACTGAACCGTTCTGTCGAACTCCTTTTGGGCATCGGCAAGGTTTTTGCCTATCTCCCACATTATCAGTTCAACGACTGTCTCTCGCACCGCTTTCATGCGAACGACAAATGCTTCGACAGCGTTAATTCGGGCGGCGACCGTCATTGTTGGCCATTCGCCCTGACCGTTATCCCACGCTTTTTGAGCGGCATGTAGGGCCTCTAATGCCTCAGCTGCATCAAGGATAGGTGCGTAACCAAGGGTTGGACGGACAATACCGTCATTCCAATTGAAGAATAGGCAGGATTTAACTTCGTTGGTTGGTCCCTTCCATTCGCGTATTTCGCCACCGATCAGATATCTGTTTCCATTGACTACTTCAGGGACTGGTCGTCCGTCAGATTGCCAATTGAGAGGATCGGTTGCCGAAAGTGATGCGGTGGGCATGCTTTATAGCCTACCCACCGAGGTTTCGTTCTAGAACTTGAATTGGACTCTAAATGTAAGGGTTTTGTAGGAAGTTTGACCAACTGGATTGGTTGGGTTCTTGTTCCAGTCTGCTGCGAAAGAAACTCGCAAGAATGGGTTAACGTCCTTTGCCATGCCAACTCCGTATAGAGTTTGGACTTTTCCAGGCAGGTCCCGATTTCGGTCAAACATTTCGAAACGTAATACGGCGGTATCGGTGTCATTGAGCTTGTAGTCAAAGTTAATATGCCCTCCAGATACTTTGTTTGCGGTTGCAACTGTTGCCAGGGGCACCCTGTCCTTTCCAATCATGTATTCGCTTCGAACGTCAAGCTTTGAACCAGCGGGATGGTAACGAAGGTCGGCGTACATAAAATTTCGGTCGGTTTGGGCCAGATTTGTGGCTCCAGCCGAATAGGACGGTCGGTTTCCGGACATTGCAGAAAGTCCCATGTCCCATGCCCCGTGTCGGGCTTTTACACCATAAACAGGCATAACTTCTCCTTTGGTTGGTGAGTCGGATTGCTCAGGATCCCCAATGGTCAAGGAATCAAAAAGTCCGACAAACCAATAGGTTCCTTCGTCGCCGTTTTGAAAGAGTAATCCTCGACCAGCCTCGGCATTAAAAAACGTTTGTTCGTAAACGGATCGCTCCGGCCAAATCCGGTTTCCACTGGAATAGTTGATTTCATAACCCATTGGTATTTGTTGGGAACCGATTGTATAAGTTGGTCCTGACTTCGCCTTAAACGTGTTCGGCTTGTATTGGATGAAAGCTTGACGGACTTGTGCGGTCGAGTTGTTTGACCCAGAAGCAAATTCCACGCTTAGACGACCCATAGTCTTTTCATCGCCCATATAGTTGTAGTTCAGCCTTGTGCGACGATTTCTAAAGAATCCACCATTTTTGGTGGCTTGATCGGTAGAAAAGTACTGTTGTTGAAGGTAGCCGCTGAACCAGCCGAAGTTGGTTTTGTCGGTGTTCCTTTGAGGCTCCAAAATCAAAGGCTTAATTTCTTCATTCGAACCATCGAACGAAAGACCGACACAAACGAGGCTAAGCGCCATCAAAGACAGAATTCCTTTCATCGAACGTGAATCGTACCGAATTATTATTAACAATTTGTTAACAATGTTAATAACTTATATTTAACGAACCCATACTTAAAAGCCCGTCATAAGGTCCTAGGCGGCAACTCCGAAGTTTGATCCAAGAACAAGTCCAGTGGCTTGGCCACTGGACTTGTTCAACGAAAATTAGGCATTCAGCTGCATACCGTGCTGCTACAATTTCTGTGGAGAAACGATCACTTCGGAAAAATTCAACGCAATACTTCACCGTAATCGGACTCGATGACCCACAGACGGTTGCAATATTTACCCAAGATTGCCGCTAGATCACCTAAGGCAAAACTATGCAAGAAGCTATCTATCACTCACCGGATCTCCTCGGGAATAAGACTTTGTAGATTTTCGCGATGAACAGAATTGAAAGGGACACTTCTCTGATACAATTTTGCGCAAAAGTGCCAACCGAGAAATGTCCTGCAGTTCCTAAACTATACTTAAGCTCGTGTTCCTGTCAACAGTCTTTCTCTTGTCATCGCTCGGTCACCAGGGTACCAATTCCGGCTTCATTTTTGAGGAACCAACTCCCGGATATCTCGCGAAATCTAGTTGGACGGGTGAGGTGCCCATAGAGTCCAGATATATTGATGCTTTCCCCTCTGTCACTAAAGCAGTGAGAGGATCCATGAAGTCCGCCGGAATTACGGGTGCGGCGATCGTTATCATGGAAGGCGAAGAGATCAAATACTCCCGAGGTTTTGGCTACGCTAATCTCGCTACCTGGGAGCCTTTCGGCTCTGTCACGGCGAGCCGATGCGGCAGTATATCCAAAACCGCGACTGCACTAGCAGTTCTTAAGCTCGTTAGCGACGGAAAGTTAAAACTGGACGACAATGTCCTCAAGATTCTGAAGACTAGGGCTGAAATTGCCGCATTTGGCCCGATCAAACCTGGTTGGGAGCAAATTAGAGTGCGAGACCTGCTCGATCATGCGAGTGGGATTAAGAACACTTCGATTTACCTTACTAGCCACCAGATGGCATCAGAAATGGGCAAGTCAATGAGGCTTTCAAGGATTGACCTCTTCAATTACGTATTGAAGAATCAAGCCCTCGATGGGGTACGGGAAAAGTTCTCATATTCCAATTTAAATTTTGAGCTTCTCAGCCTAATCATTGAGCTCAAAACCGGTTTGACATACCGCGACGCTTTACAGGAGTTAGTCGTAAAGCCGCTTGGAATTCCAGCCAGTGAAATGTTCCTCTCACCAACGAGGACGGTTCCTCCAGACCAAAAAACATTCCGCAACGACGTATTGCCAAAGGAGGCGCGATGCTATCAGCAGTCAAGCAAGTTATTTGAAAGCATCTTTGTGCCTGGCAAAATGGTTGCTGAAGCATATGGAGGGCTGGATGGCGATATCCTGAGCGGAGCTGGTCACATCTCGTTTTCTGCCGAAGCGATTGCCAAAATGGTTTCTACCCTTCGAACAAGGCCCACAAGTTACCTCTCTAAAGGCGTTTGGGACGAGATGTTGAAACCTCCAGGATATGTCTCTAAACCTGGCAATGGAGCCGTTAGCCCAAACTACTTCTACTCAAAGGGCACATTTGTGAAGAGGGTCTCTCGTTACAAATACCTTTTCTCTCACAGCGCAATGCTCATGCACGCAGGAGGTAATTACGCTTACTATAAAGAAAATATTCACTATGTTGTCATAGCAAATTGCAACATGAAGGATGGGGTTCCAACCGTCGACTCCATACTTTCAAAGGCAGTCGTTCAAGGTTTGATAGATGCCGGGAAGTAGGGAAAATTGATCGCTTTTATGATTCGGTCGTACCGATTATCTAAACTCAATGAAACGAAACAAGTGATCCGGTTCAAGCCATAATGAACTAGTGAACGTTCCTCCCGTAGAAGACTTGACGCCAAGTCAAATTGTTGCCGAACTTGACAAATATATCATTGGGCAAACTGCTGCCAAGCGGGCAATTGCGGTGGCATTGCGAAATCGCTATCGACGTCAACAACTTCCCGAATCGGAGAGAAATGATGTTCAGCCAAAGAACATTCTCATGATTGGTCCAACTGGGGTTGGAAAGACCGAGATAGCTCGACGATTGGCGCAGATGGCGAGGGCTCCGTTTGTTAAAGTTGAGGCTACAAAGTTTACGGAAGTCGGCTATGTTGGGCGAGATGTTGAGTCCATTATTCGAGAATTGGTTGCCACCGCGGTTCGGCTCGTCGAAAAGGAAAGAATGGAAGCGGTCAAGGTTGATGCTGAAAAGTACGCAATTGATAGGATTATTGACTTGCTCGACAATGAGCTTAACCCAATCACTTTTTATCCTGATGAAGACGAGATCATTGATTGGGAGAAGCGGGCGGCAGATGATTTGCTCCGAAAGGAAAACGTTCGGGCTGAATTAGAGGCAGGCGGTCATCGTGATGCGATGATTGAGTTTGATGTCGAAGAGCCATCTAATCCCTTTTTGCAAGTATTTACACCGGGTGGAATGGAAGAGATGGGATTTGATATGAATCAACTAACCAATCCATTTGGCAATAAGCGCGTCATGCGCAAGGCTTCTGTGTCGGAAGCAATGAACATCTTGATCGAAGAAGAAGCGGGCAAGTTGATTGATCGTCACAGCGTTCACCGTGAGGCAGTTATGCGGGCTGAGCAAACTGGAATCGTTTTTATTGACGAAATTGATAAAGTGGCGGGAAAGAATGGCGGAAGTGGTCCAGATGTTAGCCGAGAAGGCGTCCAGCGTGATCTATTGCCGATCATTGAAGGATCTACCGTTCAGACTAAGTTTGGGCCGGTCAATACTGAGCACATTTTGTTTGTCGCGGCTGGAGCGTTTCATATGTCGAAACCTAGCGATCTGATTCCTGAGCTGCAGGGACGATTGCCAATTCGCGTCATGTTGGAATCTCTCAATGGAGCGGACTTCACCAGAATCTTGACCGAACCAAAGAATGCCTTGATTCGGCAGTATCAAAGTCTCCTTAAGGTTGAAGGTGTCAACGTCGAGTTTACGAAAGATGCAATTGAAGAAATTGCAAGATTGGCTGAACAAGTCAATAAAACGACCGACAATATTGGTGCTCGTAGGTTACAAACAATGATGGAGATTCTGTTGCATGAAGTCTTGTTTGATGCTCCAGAGAAGGCTCCGAAGCAAGTTACTTTTGACGGCGCAGCCGTCAGAGATATGCTCGAAGACTTCGTAGCGAACCTAGAACGAGCGAAATTGATGGTGTAACGATGGTCAAACCACTCGCCGCAAGCGCAATAGTCTTTGTTTTTACTCAGCTCTCCCTTGCTCAGTCGCCCCTTTGGACTGAAGCGGAAAAGACGCATATCAAATCGTATTGGATGGAGCCAGGTCGATATTCTGTAGCTCCATCCGATAAGTATGCGGTTCGATTGACGGTTGTTGGATCCAAATGGTTTTGGGACTATAACCGCGCGAGAGGGCTGGGAAAAACTCCTCCTGGACAAGTGCCCGGCGCAAATTCGGAAGAAGAGGTTGCGTGGGAAAAGTGGCTGAACGCCAAGGTTGCTCGTGACCGATATTTGGCAGCGTGCGCGGCTGAGACGCTTAATGCAAAGCTTCAGCTTCGGGAACCAAAATACTCTGCCGAGGTTTTAGAACCATCGCCGGTAGATCCGGCTTTGGTATCAAAATTTGGGATGCCACCGGCCTTTGCGGCTAATGTGTTACCGAATAAGATTTCAGTTCGCTTTGATGACATGACATTGAACTATTCAGACAATGTTGATATGCGACCCCGATATGCATACTTCCGTTTTGACACAGGCGTGAACTCAGAAGGGCAGTCGATCAAGACAATTCCGTCCGGTGAACTGGACAGCATTTTGAAGGATTGCGGCTATGACGATTCGGACACAAAGGTTTTTAAGTCGATTTCCATTCTTGAGGGTGGTTTTGATTCGATCAACACTTACGATACAGGCTACGTTTCAATTGGGTTTATTCAGTTTGCCTCTTTGAAGGAAGGTGCGGGATCACTTGGTCGCGCGCTAATTAACTACAAGAACGAAGATCCAAAGGGATTTGACTCTGACTTTCACCAATTTGGAATCGAAGTAACTCCGGACGAAAAACTGGTCGCTTTGGACTTAATCACCAAAGAAGAAAAGGTTGGACCGGACGCTAATAACCAGATTATTGCGGACAAGCGCCTGATTGCTGCTTTTCAGCGAGCCGGTAAGTATCGCCCATTCCGTACCAGTCAGCTGAAGTCAGCGAAACAAGTTTATTGGCCCATGAATGACAAAGTAACCGTGACGATTGGCTCAAACAAAGTGGTTCGACCCCTTTCGGACTTTGTTCGCTCCGAAGCAGGTAAGGCAGTCTTCCTGGATCGGAAAGTCAATACCGGAAACATCGGTGGGACGAGCGCGGCTCTGCAAGCAATCGCGGAAGCTGCCAAGGTGGATAAGGTTGAGGATTTGGCGAAGTATGAGGCGCTTCTGATTAAATGTATGTTCTACCGGTTTGATCCGATGAAGACGGATGAACTGAGCAAGCCCGAGCCATGTGAAATGTTTCAGAGCGTATTGCGGCGATACGGACGGGACTGAGATTAGTCCTTGTTTGTACTTCTTGAGAGGCTTTCCCAATAAGTAAAGTTGTCGCGAACGCTTTCGAGGTTTGCCATTGCCCGATCGTAGGCGTCGCTTCCCAATAGCAATCGCAAAGGGGGGCTGGGGTGCTCTGCGATCTCGATCATGGCTTTGACAGCTTTGAGCGGATCTCCCGGTTGTTTGCCGGCAAAGCTGTCGAAGAATTCTAGTGTTTTGCCTGCAGTTTCGGCATAATCCTCGATTTCGTTGCTGATACGGCGATAGTTGTGCCCGTAAAAATTCGTATGAAAACTGCCTGGTTCGATGAGGATAGTGCGGATTCCGAGTGGTCTGAGTTCTGCTTCCAATGATTCAGTCAGGCCCTCCAGTGCAAACTTGGACGCCCCATATACTCCGCTTCCGGGGAAGGACATCCATCCAGCAATGCTCGAAATGTTCAAAATAGTTCCATTCCTTCGCGCCCTCATAGATGGTAAGGCGACTTTGAGGACATTGAGGACGCCAAACACATTCGTTTCAAACTGTTCTCGCACGATCTCCAACGGGACCTCCTCGAGTGAGCCATAAACCCCAAATCCTGCGTTGTTTACTAAGACATCGATCCGACCAAATGCGTGAAGAGCCATCTGGACAGCGCTGGAACACTGCTCGGGGTCAGCGACATCCAATTGGGGGAGCAAGATTTGATCGCCAAAGCTTTTACGGAGAGAATCAAGTAACGAAGGGTTGCGCGATGTCGCGACAACCGTTTCTCCACGATCGAGCAGTTCATCGACAAGCATCCTACCGAAGCCAGTCGAGGAACCCGTAATAAACCAAACTTTTCCTGCCATTTACCAAGGCAGTTTAGCGTGCATGTGGAAGAATCCGCCAGTTGGACCATCCTCTGGTAAGGTTGCAAGCCAAACGTTAGTCTTTGCACCATCCTCTAGTTCCATTAATGCCCCTTCGCCACCGAGGTCGGTTTTCACCCAGCCAGGATGGCCCGAATTCACTTTTACATTGGTGTCCTTCAATTCAAAGGCAAGTATGGTTGTAAAAGCATTCAGTGCGGCCTTGGAAGCGTTATAACCAAGCGCTCGCCATTCTCCGAGTGGGCTTTTTGGATCGCTATTCATGGCAAGGGAAGCGAGGATTGAACTGACATTCACGATTCTTCCTGCTTTCGACTTTTGTATAAGCGGAAGTAGCCTTTGGGTGAGTTCAATTTGGGCAAAGAAATTGACATCAAATGATGAGCGAACTTTATCCATCGAAACTTCAGATGGCCTTTCGCCAAAATCAAGAATAGCTCCTGCGTTGTTTACCAGAGCATCGAGGTGACCGTCGTTTGCTTCAATCAAGTTAGCAACTGATGAGAACGTTGATGAATCGTCCATATCAAGGTGAACAGCAACTGCATCAATGCCTTCTGACTTGAGGTCAGCAACCGCGAGGTCTCCTTTTTTTGTATCTCTCGAACCCACGTAAATTTTGTAACCGAGGGCACCCAATTGACGTGCCGTCTCTAAGCCAATTCCCTTGTTGGCTCCTGATATCAATGCATTCTTGCTCATTAACATCTTCTACGCACGTTACTCGCCCTTCTTTTCACTCAGATACTTCTAAATCGTTCAAAATGACCATGCAATTGGTTTCATCATGTCTAGGATCTCCGTTCTATTTGTTTGTCTGGGCAATATTTGCCGGAGTCCGATGGCCGAGTCCATTTTTCGGCATAAGGTTAGGGAAGCGGGTTTGGATGATAGCTTTTTGCTTGATTCAGCGGGAACTGGGAATTGGCACGTTGGTGACCACCCAGATCCAAGGACAATTGAAGTACTTCGGCTGAACGGGATCACCGAATTCAGTCGTGCTCGACAAGTAGCTTCCACCGATTTTTCGAGATTTGAGCATATCATCGCGATGGATTTGGCTAATGTGCGGGATCTCCAAAGTTGGCAGAGCACGGGACCTGGCCGAGTAACTTTGATGTCCGATTGGAATGAGAATTCGACGTTGATCGAAGTGCCAGATCCTTACTACGGTGACTTCAGTGGGTTTGAGAATGTCTTTGAAATTCTTGATGAATCTACCGATTCTTTGCTAGCGAAGCTCAAGAATTCGTAAATTATCCGAACGAAACTGCATCATACGACGTTCTAAAGGTTAGTCCATGACTATCGTGCCACTCGTTGTCGGATATTTTGCGATTCAATGGAATCGTGCGAACTTCCTTGGAAAGTCACCTGAACAGATCGTAGCTATGGGGCGGCAAAAATGGTCTGATCTATATGGCAAGAAGTTCGGCCAAAGCGACAACGATTTATGTAATGCTGAAGAAAAGTATGGCTTTGCGCTTAAGAACCTCAACGACCGTGCAATAACGAGGCTACCAAAGCCTCGACAGGTATGGTTAGCCGAAGTTCGAAAGACCACCTGGGAATATGCGGTTGAGGCCCATCAAATTGGCTCACTTGTAAGTGGTGGTGGATCGAAGTGGCAGACATTTAACGCGACGATACTGCCAGATGTCGAAGAAACGATTGCAGACTGTATTGTAGCTAAGCCTGTGACCGCGGTTAAGCTCAAGTCGATTGATTTGAACCTTACTGAACTTGACAAGGTCATTAGCCAATTCAGGAATGAAGAGCCTACGAGTAGCCTAGAGTATCGTGAGATCGCAAAGCATCGAACGAATCTTGCCTCGAGGCATAGTGCCCTAAAAGACTTGCTAAAGCTCGGACGACAGGATGATTCAAGTAGGATCCAACTGTACATGCACCGCAAGATCGAAGTTGCCCGAGGCGACAATTTATCGGTTTAGTGTTTAATTGCCACACATTTTTTTACGAAATTCGTTAAAGTAAGCATATGACTTTGCGAAGATTCTTGCCGCTATTGATTTCGGTATTTCTGACCGTCACCGTATTTGCCCAGGACATAACGGCGGAGCAGAAGCAAAATGTTCTTAATTCGCTTGAGGAAACCTTGACCACGAGTGCTTTCGTACCTGGAGTTGATTTTAAGAAATGGAACGAATACTTGGAAAAGAAAAAGGAGGATATAGGCAAGAATACGGATGTTGCTGCTTTTACCCGAACAGTCAACCAAGCCTTACGTGACTTCGGCATTAGCCACTGCCGGCTACAAACTCCGCGCTCTACAGCCCAACGTGGCAAAACTACGGTAATTGGCACTGGATTCATGGGAACCGTCGAGGAAAAAGGACTTCGTGTACGAAGAGTTGTTGATGGTAGTCCGGCAAAAGCCGCTGGAATCGAAGAAAAGGATCTTATTGTCAAAGTTAATGGTGAGATACCTACGAAAGCCGACGCTGTGGAGGGCGAAAAAGGCGCGAAGTTTAAGCTGGAAATTGAAAAAGCTGATGGATCGACGAAAGCAGTTGAAGTCGAGTTAAGTGAATACTCAACCGTCCGAAAAGAGACGTTAACTTGGGAGGGTGACGACACTGCTGTGCTCCGCATATACACCTTCTCAGCGGGATATAGCCGTGAGAACCTTGAGACGTTGGTGACAGAAGCCTCTAAAAAGGCAAAATATCTCATTCTCGACCTCAGATCAAATGGTGGTGGCGCAGTTAATAATCTCAATCACCTTCTGTCATTGCTACTTCCAGAAGGGACGACTTACGGAACCTTTGTGAGTAAAAGGGTCGCTGAAGATTATGCAAAGGAAAAGCCTGGAGCTCCCATGACTCCAGAAGCGATTGCCGAATGGACCCCTCGAAAGACGAAGACAAGAAAGCTTACAACTCCTCCTTTTGCCGGCAAAATGGCGGTTTTGCTCAACCGTGGTTCAGCAAGTGCAAGCGAAATTTGCGCTGCTGCGCTTAAAGAGACTGCTGATGCGAAAATTGTTGGAACACCCTCGGCGGGGGCTGTGCTTAGCTCAGTTTTCAGAAAGCTAGTTGAAGGGTTTAGTATCCAATATCCGGTTTCGGATTATATTACAGTTAAAGGCATTCGCCTTGAAGCTAATCCGATAAAGCCTGATGCTGAAGTAACTGCTGTCCGAAAGGACGGTGAGCCAGATCCGGTGATTACAAAAGCAGTTGAAATTCTGCATGGTTCGATATAACTGGTATTTTTTTCAGATTTTAGGAAATTTCATCCAGGTAATTTATAGTAGATTTCTACATCATTTAACTTGTTCTTCTAGAACGTTTGATCTTCAGGGAACTGAATTCCAAAATGTTCGTCTGTAAATTAGCTTAGATCCATGGACTTTTACCCAGGAACCGATTTTGAATTTGCCAACTTGCCTCGTGAGACGCAAGTTATATGGTTGGCAATGGAAGGCAACACCGACAAGACAATTGCTCAATTGCTTGAAATTACCACAGATACAGTTGCAACTTATTGGAAGCGGATTTTGATTCGATATGATTCGTCCAGCCGAACTGAAGTTATTGCTGAATTTCTTCGCGAGTATTTTGAAGAAGATTTGGATCATCTGGAACGAAAGGTTGCTGAGTTAGAGGAAAAACTTCAGGCGAAGGGCCTTGCTGAGCAGCATCAAGTACTGGCGACGGCACAACTGAACTCGCTCATGAACTTACTTGATGTCGGGGTTTTGTTTACAAACAACGGATTGAAAGTCAACTACATCAATGAACAGCTTTGCCGAATGGCAGGCTGTGTTTTGAAGCCAAAAGAACTCATTGGAAGTGACATATCTTCGTTTATTGATAGCTGCCAAAATCGACCAATAAAGATGGACGAGGCATCGACTCAACGGATTCGAAGTTTATCGCAATCCGGACATGAAAAGACGGTTGATCAAATGACCATGACAAACGGTCGAGTTTTGGAACGAACTTTTTGTAACGTCAATGTGAGGGGCTCAATC
This sequence comes from Armatimonadota bacterium, assembly GCA_031430115.1. GTDB lineage: Bacteria > Armatimonadota > Fimbriimonadia > Fimbriimonadales > Fimbriimonadaceae > Fimbriimonas. The sequence goes on from JANPAV010000415.1 coordinate 24,578, forward strand.
ATTGGGCATTTCATCGTATACAAAGACGTAACTCAATTCATTAATGAAAATAAGGAAATCATCCAACGAAGTAGGCTGAACGAACTTTTAGTCCAACGGACCCTGGCTCACATGGAAGCAATTCCGAACCAGCAATCCAAGGAAATTGTGATGACGCTATCTTGTCTAGCAAAATCAGTGGGCGGTGACCTCGCGGTAATAATGGAGGCAAACCATAGAAAGGGCACCTTAAGTGTTGTTCATTCTTGGGCAAAGAATGAATTTGGGTCGGAGTTCGATTGCGACCAGAGTATTCCTCTCTCTTTTGTTGGTTGGTTTCGTAAGCAGCTTAGTGAGAAAGAATATTGGATCGTGGATTCACTTGAGAAATTATCAAAATCTGCTCCAATGGAGACATCCATATTTGTTGAGGGAAGAGTGCGATCCGCGATTGCAATAAAGTTTTGTTCACAAAATCCCGACAAGTCCTACTTTGTCCAGTTGTCTACGAGCAGAGATAACGTTTTGGATCACAGCGTTGTGGAATCAATCTTGCCTATCCAAAGACTATTCTCTTCAATCATAGGGCAGCTAGAATGTGTTGAAGCAAAAAGCGTTGAGTGAGAAATTCTCACTCAACGCTTTTTGTTATCGAAGGGTTAGCCTAGTAGATTGAATCTTTGAAATAAAAGTCTTTGGCGTTTGCCGGCGTAATCATTTCGATCTTCACGTCTACGTCTTTGTGCTTGAAGGTCTTAAGGTCTTCCTTTTTGGTTGTCATTAGGGCGTTGACGGCTTCTTGAATCCCTTGGGCAATCATGGATGGCGGGTAGGTTATATTTGCTGGAAACATAGGGTCGTTTTCCATAACTCGCTTAACGATGTCTTTCATACCGGCTCCGCCGAGCATCCACATACCTTTATCTCGACCAGCAGCCTTAAGTGCCTTTTCGGCGCCGAGAGCCATGTCGTCGTCTCCAGCCCAGATTGCATCAACTTGCTTGTGAGTGGTTAGCATTGTTTGCATCACATCTTGAGCCTTTTGCTGATTCCACATACCGGATTGACTGGCAAGAATCTTGAGGTCTGGGTACTTCGCGAAGACAGCCTTGAATGCTTCAACTCGGTCAGTGTTAACCGTGCAAGGAATACCTTCGAGTACCAAAATGTTGCCCTTGCCCTTTAGCTTCTCCGCCATGAACTCTGCTGATAGGGTTCCAAACTTCTTGTTATCTCCAGCAACGAAAATATCTTCAAAGTGGGATGTAAATCCTCGGTCAACGTTTACCAAGAAAATTCCTTGATCCTTTAGCTTTTGGGCTGCCGGCGTTACTGGTGCGCTTTCGGTTGCGAGAATAACAACTGCATCCATCTTCTTGGTACCCATTGCTTCGAGCTGAGTGATCTGCTTGGCAGGAGTATCGGCAGTTTGAATATCAAATTCAACTTCCGGGTGCTTTTTGGCTTCTTCTTCTGCCCAGTACTTGACACCAGCAGTCCAACCGTGATCCGCGGCGGGGATTGAAACGCCGATCTTGAATTTCTTCTCTGTATTGTTTGCAGTCGGAGTTGTGCCAGTAGTTCCTTCTGTATTTGCAGTTGAAGCCCCGTTACATCCAACAATTATGATTGCCGCTAGGGACAGGAGTCCGATTTTTACCATTGATTGAATCTTCATTGAGTTTGCTCTTGATTTACTTTTGTGAGCTGTTGCGCTGCAACAGAACCGCCAATAGGATGATAACACCTTTTACGCATCCTTGCCAGTTGGAATCAATATTCTTGATGGCCAACATATTGTCAACTATGCCGAGAATGAGGACGCCGATAACCGTCGATCCAATTTTTCCTCTGCCACCCGCCAAGCTTGTACCACCGATTACAACGGCAGCAATGGCATCCAACTCAAAGTAAATTCCTTGAGTAGCCGGAGAGGCAGAGTTGTATTGAGAAGCGACGCAGAGCGACGCGATTCCAGTCATGAATCCGAGAATAACAAAGCTCGCCAGCTTGACTTGATTCGTCTTGATCCCCGAGTACTTTGAAGCTTGTTCATTGGAGCCGGTTGCAATGAGCCGCCTTCCGAAGACGGATTTATTGAGGACCAAAGCAGCAACAAAGCTGAGGCCAAAGAAAATGAGAATTGGCCAAACAATAATCAACGGTCGACCCGATGCAGAGAGAACACCAGGGACTGGTAATCCTCCACTGGCGATTTTTTCAAACAGAGGATTAGTTGTTGTCACCTGACCAGCGTTCGTAATTGCAAGAGCTAGAGATCTGAACGCACCAAGACCGGCTAACGTTGCTACAAACGGCGCAATTCGTCCAAATGAAACCAACATGCCGTTGATCATTCCAAGAATTCCACCCCCAAGGACGGCAACGCCAACCGCCATCGGAATGCTTTCGGATTTGTTTAGGGTCAACAGACAAAGAATGCCCAGAAGACCAACCATACTACCGACGGAAAGATCGATGCCAGCGGCAATGATCACGATAGTCATACCGACCGCGATCATTCCCTTAGCGGCATTTTGGGAAAGAATATTCCGAAGGTTTTCGGAGCCATAAAAGTCTCCCTGCAACCAAAAGACGTTGAATGCAAAAAGTGCGATTAAGGCTATTAGAGCGGCATATTGTTGTAAGGATTTGGCAATGAATCTCTTACATTGCTCATTCAGATTATAGAGGCCAAGAACGATGGAGGCAAAAATTAGAAGGAAGACAAGAAACATCCATGCGCCAGAATTCATGCTGCCACCTCACTTTTGACACCTGCGGCTAGAGCCATGATTCCTACTTCCGTAATTTCTTCACCCGATAATTCACCCACAATATTTCCTTCCCTAAAAACTGCTACTCGATGGGCAAGCCCAATCAACTCTGGCATTTCGCTTGATACGACAATCACGGCTAAGCCTGAGGCGGCCAGCGAACCGATCAGGCGATACATTTCTGCTTTTGAACCGACGTCAATTCCCCGAGTTGGTTCGTCAAGGATAATGACCTTTGGCTTGGTCTCCAGCCACTTGGCCACTGAGCACTTCTGTTGATTTCCACCGGACAGCGATGTCATTGGCAGGGATGAATCCGAAACCCTAATTTTTAGATCATCGATCCACTTCTTGCCAACCAACTGGCGTTTCGCCGCTGAGTTCAAACTACGCAGGCTTGCCAGGCTAATATTTTCGTCAATGCTCATCGAAACGACGAGGCCCTTTCCTTTGCGATCTTCGGAAACATAGGCGATACCGGCGGCAAGAGCATTGGCTAGCGTCAGGTTTCCGATTGTATGCTCCCCGACTGAAACATCGCCCTTTCCTTGTCGAACTCCAAATATTGCTTCGCAGGACTCAGTCCTACCGGAGCCAATCAGGCCGGCAAAACCTAAGATCTCGCCTTGCTTAACCGAAAAGGTAATGTCCTTGGTAAAACCAGGAACCGAAAGGTGACTAACGGTCATGGCAACCTGGCTCTTAGCCGGAATTTTCTCTGGGAAAATGTCTTCCAATTTTCGGCCAACCATTAAGTTTGCCAGATCAGATTCAGTAAGACCAGCCGGATCTTGATCAGCAACTTTAACACCATCACGAAGAACGACTATTCTGTTGCATATTTTAAGAACTTCTGGCAATCGATGAGAGACATACAGGATTGCCACGCCTTGTTGCTTTAGAGAGCCAATAATCTCAAAAAGCTTTTCAGATTCTGGCTCGCTTAACACAGCTGTTGGTTCATCAAAAATTATGAGTTTAGCTTCCTTTGAGAGCGCTTTAGCAATTTCAACCAGTTGCTGCTCGGCTATGGAAAGATCTTCGCATTGAGCAGTAGGTGCAAACTTAGCTCCGACCTTTTCAAGGAGAATAGAGGTGAGCCTTCGGGTTTCGGCCCTGTTTACGAATCCTTTGCCTAGTTCTTGCCCTAGGAAAATATTATCCTCAACTGATAAAGTTGGAATCAAATTGAGTTCTTGATGAACAATCTGAATACCCGCCGCAGAAGTGTCGTTTGCGTCTCGAAACCGAGCAGTGAATCCGTTCCATTCAATATGACCTTGTGTCGGTTGAACAATGCCAGCGAGCAACTTCATCAAAGTACTCTTGCCCGCACCGTTTTCTCCAACAACCCCGATGACCTCGCCGCTCTCTACTAAGAGATCAAGCGGACTTAAAGCGACCGTGGCATCATATTGCTTTGACAGCCCCATGGTTTTTAGCACTGGCATACCTTACCGCTCAATTGAGCCTAATCTCAAGCGACAGGAACCGAAATATAACCTAATTTGAAAAGGTGGTGACATATGGTCCGGTATTCACCTCCGCGAATATCCAATTCGTTTTGCGGTGCAAAATAGTCGCACCTCGAAGAGAACTAGAGCGCCTTCAATGCCTTCTCACGTGCAAGCTCTTCAGACGCCGTATCCAGAAACTTACGCCTAATTTCATCGAGTGACTCGTTCTGATACATTGGGCCCCTACGCATGTTGCTAATTCCCAGCGCATTCAGCTTCGATTGATTTTCCTCTATCCACCTCACGTAGTGCTGAAATTGGTCTGATTTCTTGACTTTGCCAGTTCCAAGTTCCGTAGATGCTGAGTGAATGCCAGATGTGGCGACGAAATATGGAACGAAGTAATGACCTCGCTGCCCTGAAACTAACATTCCGAAGGACCTGGCTCCCTTATCTCGATGAGAAGATTTAGCAATTACCGTTATGCCGTTTGTTGCCGATGCCTCCAACTCGTATCTATCAACACCTATGAGTTTTGGCTGCACAATCTCTCGCCAGTACCTGGAAAATTTGCTTTCATCTAAATTGTAGAACTTTCGTTCATCATCAGGAACAAAACTCCAAAGAGTAGCAACGTCAGATGAAATAATAGCCGTTCCAAATCGATTGGAAGCCTTAGACAGTGAGTCTCGCTGTAAGAGAGAAATTGCGTAAATTGCAACAACACAACTTGTAATAGCGACAACTATTAGTTGTCGCCAATGATTTCTACTAGCGGCAAGCATGGTTTCCATTCGTACCGTGCGGCGCGCAGCTTGTGCCCACACCATACCATCGTTCCTCGGTATAAGTTATTGTACTTCCTGATGCACAATACACTGTAACATTATCGAACTGTTTGCATCCTGTGATGCCGCCTTGCCTTAGCCGAATCTCGGCTCCACAAAATACCATCGTTGGAGCTGTCTCACCTTGAATACACATTGGATTAGGTTTCGGAAGTTGGTGGCAGTACTCACATACCGAGATCAGGACGTCGCTAAACGCAACGGATGAAACCGTGGTAATACAAAGGATGCCAATAAGTGGTTTTAGCTTTAAGAATTTCATAAAATGTCTCCTTTTTAGAGAATCGAATGCCTACCGGTAGAAGTGTTGATCGTATACTTTCCAGTCAGAATTAATTCTATCTCTAATTTTGCCATGGAGAGTAATTCCAATTGATCGTTTGTCGCAAAACTGGCACATTACCCGGGTATCTGGTAAGTTGCAATTCTTATCGTACAACAATACTGTTTCACCTTTACGTGCAATTACTTCTGTTGGCCAGTCGCTTTTTACTAGTGGCATGTATCCAAGTCCATCAAAGTCTTCGGGACCCACATTTTTGCCACACGGCAAAAAGTTGGATTTTGTCGTCCAAGTGTTCCCAATATCACCAGTAAATTGATTGACGAAACTTCCAAAATTGGCAGCTTCAGGAGGTAATCCCATATCTTGGGGAAGACCGTAAGGAACCTTCTCTTCATAGTTGGATTGGTATAGCTTAATGCCGACCCAGAAATTCTTCAAGTTTGCTTTTGCCAATGATGCTTTGGATTTCAACTTGTAGCTTGCAAAAACCGGAGCCAGGACTGATGTCGTTATTCCCAGTATAATGATTACACAGCTGACTTCGATAAGGGTAAATGCTTTGGTTTTCATCTTGCGTAGAACCCCTTCTCAATTTTTGAGTAGACGGAGTCTTGTTTGTATTGAACGATATAGTATCTTGGGTTTCCAAGGAGATGATCGATATTTTTGGTATCTGGAGTTAGAACCAAAAAAATGAGTTGAGTTCGGCTGTCCATAAACTGAGCTGCCTTTATCCGAAAATCCGAACAAGATGTACAGTCTGGGAAAACCACTAGATAGTCGAATTGGGGGATCTTTCGGCCCTTTATATCCTTATTGGGATACGAAAGTTCAGGGGCTCGTTGGGTTTCTGTCTTGATCTTGGCCGCTGCCGTTGCATCATCTTCACGCGAATTGCTGACATATATTGTTAGGGTCGTCAGTATGGCAAGCGATGCAATCATCGTTGCAGATACAATCGTACGTAGGTCCACGAAGTTGTATTAGGCAAAACTTGTGCCATACTGATAAAGTCCTGCTTAAGACCGATGTTTATCGTTATTTGCCGGTGTATCCAATCTAGTCTTAGACTAAAAAGACCAGTGTTTTGATGTTAGAGTTCAATAGTGGTTGTTTTTGGTCCAGCTATCATCAATTTGAGCTTTGGAACCTTAATGGTCACACCTTCCGGAATGACTAAGCTAGCTTTCTTGAACTTTCCTCGCTTTTCGACTCGAGCGTGAATTGGTCCCTTTCCAGTCGCTACATAGCCTTCTGCCCACTCCAAATCCACTAGTTGAGGATTGAATTCATAGTAGAAGGGCGAAATAGGATTTAGTCCGAGGATTTTTGTTTGAAGGTGAAGAACGGGATGAGCAGACCAAGCGTGGCAGTCTGACCGGCCCGGTTCGGGCATTTCGATGGTTGTCTTGAGTCCATTTTTGATCATATCTCCCCATTGGTCACGGATGTTAGCAAGGATCAGATCAGCACGCCCAAGTTTAGCGAGGGCTTCATGGCGATAGTGTTGGAAGTAATAGGTTGCTTTTGTGGCGTCTCGTTGCTTTAAATACCACTTGTTGCCAGCGCGTTGAAGTTCTTGATCTTTGGTAAGAATAGCTAAGGCATGTTGCTGCTCGGAGACAGTCTTTGCTCCAGGAGCATCGAGTAATAGACCTTCTTCGTTGAAGTTCCGCTTAATTGCGGCACGTAATTCATTTGCCCACAATTGAAGTGGTCGGTGGGATTGGTTATTTCCGTAGGTTGTTTCGAGTTCTACGGCTGCTTCCAGTGCCAAAAGTAGTTGCATGTTGATGACAATACTATGCCCATTTCGACCGCCTGGTGGCACCCCATTTTCCCAAGCTGAAACCCAGTCGACAAAGTTCCATTGGTCCGGGGATTTGAGTAATCCAAATCCAGACGAATGTTTATCTCGATCAATAAATTGTTCGAAGAACGACAGTACTGTACGAACGGCCGGCATCAGTTGCTGCAAAAACGCTTTATCGCCTCGCCAAAGATGCTGATCGTGCACCATCAGCACCCACCAAATGGAGAAAGGAGGAATGTACTGACGAGTGCGGCAAGGATATCGGGATTGAGTCAGCCCCCGATAGCCAATTGACCACCGATAGAGATCAGTGGCTTTTGCGCATAAACGGTTGTCGTCGGTTATCGCCATCATGACTATTGACTCAATTCTTGAGTCTCCAACGTATTGCAATTGCTCGAAATAGGGGCAATCATAAAATGTTTCATGTGCGTCCATTTGGAGGGTCCGGATGCAGATGTCTACGATTTTGTTTAATGTTTCATCGGAGCAATGAAAAGGTGGCGTTTGTGGTTCGACAGGATAGTGAGTCTCTTCTAACCGAAACCCACCAAGGGTCAGGGCCTCATCCTTGGTTTCAACGTAAATCTCCATATATCTGCCAGCCAACCACCATGGACAAGTATAGGATTCCGCATTTCCTCCGCCGGGCAAAACCTCGTCTCCAAACCCGAGAGCGCGTGACCACATCATGACAAAGTGACCACCATTGACCTCATCACGGTTGCCTCTATTTCCGTCCTTAAAGTCCTTTATCAGAGCCTCCTGGAAATTGATCCGTACCTTTGATTCTTTGCCGCCAGAAGTTGTTAAGTGCCAGTATGAGCAGGCATAATTATTCAAATCAATAATTGCTCTTCGTCTCGTATGAGGCGGAATGGTTAAGGTATTGCCGAGTAAAAATGTGCGCCAATCCTCGTGTTGGTCGGCGAGATTGTTTTTCTCTTCGATGGTTACGCTGGCCGTGTCGTAAGCAACGCAATCTTCAATGTGTCGAACGGAAAAAGTTTGCCATGTTCGAGACATCATCGCTGGCAAAGTGGCTCGCCTCAGTAGTCGAATTGGGCTTAAGTCATTGGCTCCAGGCAAGGTCGGATCTTCGCCTTTGATACAATCGATCCATTTGGCTGAACCGGCAATCGAATCAAATTTGAATTTATCGCCATGGAAACGAAATCGATCTCCCACTGAGTAAGTTGAAGTGTGGGGAATCATCTCGATTCCTTCCATTTCGCAACACTTCCAGGCGGCATGCCCTGTGGTCAGTATTGCCTTAAGCGCTGGATCATCCGATATGCACAAAAAGCCATGTTGCACCATGACTTGGGCATACGGGGCGTGAACATCTCCTAAGGACCAAACCCAGGCAGACAAGCGATGTTCTCCAATTTGCAAATCCAGGTCATATGATTCGAAGAACCAATGCTCTTCGTCCCCTCGCTCACTTCCTCGCCCGCCTAGTTGCCCGTTGACAAACAATTGGTACCGCTCATCAGCGGTCACGTGGATTCTCGCCTTAATTGGCTTATCGAGGTTCAAGGTCAACGAATAGACTGCGAAAAAGGGCCGAGCCTTTGAGTTAGGGTGCTTCACAAACTTTGCATCAAGTCGACCTCCGTTCCACGTCGAACTATCCTGGTTGCTTGGAAACGGTTCTTCGTTGAGTACAACGCGAGTTATGTGAGACATTTGGTTATCTTAACCTGTAAACTCTGAGTTAGCGCAATGAGGCCAACTTTTGACGAAATTCTAGCCGCAAAGGAGCGGATTTTCCCGGGAATCAACGTCACACCGTGCAGTCCTTCACCGATTTTCAGCACGATGTTCGACTGTGATATCTATTGCAAGATGGAGTACCTCCAGGAAACTGGCTCTTTCAAGGAACGAGGAGCAAGGAATGCAATGATGCTGTTGAACGATGAGCAGCGTCGAAACGGAGTTGTTGCGGCTTCGGCTGGAAACCATGCGCTGGCTCTTGCTTATCACGGAAAGCTTTTGGGAATTCCGGTTCGGGTCGTCATGCCAGTAGTTGCTCCGATGGTGAAACAAGAGCGATGCCGCCAATTTGGTGCCAAGGTAGAACTTTTTGGCAACAACATTGCGGAAGCAAAGCAAAAGGCTGATGAATATGTTTTGAGTGAAGAACTGACATACATTCATGGTTTTGATGGAATTGATGTTATAGCGGGGGCCGGGACCATGGGACTCGAGATTCTAGATCAAGTTCCCGAGGTTGAGGCTATTGTTCTTCCAATTGGTGGAGCCGGATTGATAGCAGGGTTAGCCTTGGCGGTAAAAACTCTTAAGCCAAGTGTGCAGATCATCGGAGTTGAACCAGAATCTGCAGCTTCGTTTATGGCTGCCCAAGAGGCTGGAGGTCCAGTGCTCGTTAAGATGGAGGATACGCTTGGCGATGGGCTGGCCGTTCCGTGTGTTGGGGCGAACGCATTTGCGCTTGCAAATCAATATGTTGACGAAGTTGTCACCGTTAACGAGAAGGACATCGCTTTGGCGATTCTTCGCCTCGTTGAGATTGAGAAAGGGGTAGTCGAAGGGGCCGGAGCGGCTCCGCTGGCAGCACTTATTGCTGGAAAGCTTGGTAGTTTGAAAGGCAAAAAGGTTGTACTCGTACTTTGTGGAGGAAATATTGACCCCTCGGTTTTAGGGCGAGTGATCAACTATGGTCTCCGGTGTGACTGGCGGTTGGTTCGATTTCGTTGCGAGATTTCTGATCGTCCGGGTGGGCTTGAAAAGCTAACCCATGCGATTGCAGAACTGAGTGCCAGTGTGAAGCAGATTAGTCATGAACGAACCTTTGGCAAGCCAAACTTTAGCCGAGTAACCGTTGCGTGCGTTGTCGAAACGAGAGATAAGGAACATGCGGATGCACTGATAGCCCATCTTGAAGAATTGAATATGCCGTGCGAACTTTACTAGAAAAAGCAATTCTTCCAGGCTTGAAGTTTATCTACAAGAACGAATTTCAACTCATAAGGGGCATATTTTGCTTAGGATCTTATTTGTGGATATGGTGGCTTTTTACCGTAAGAAATATGCAGGCCTGGACCATTCCTATGGAGCTCTTTGGATATTCTTCACCGTTCTTTGCCGTTGCGAACCTCATCATATTAGTTTGGCGCCTGCGACCAATTGATGCAGTAATTACCTTTTTCTCATGGATGGGATTCGGATTAAACTATATTGTCTTGAGTGAAATGGCTAACCCATGACCCGATCGAGTACTTTAGTAGAATTCATTGATCGATTCCAGCCTATCGAGCTTATTCAGACAAGATGAAAGTAAGTGAGCAAATGGTCCAGATCATTTGGAAATGTCCTTGAAGAACAAAACAAAAGCAGTATGGAGATTTTTGGGTGAAGATGACTTCATGGTCATAAGGATCGTTCTCGTGTTTGCTTCGGCTCTGCCCTTCATGATTCTGTCAAATGGAGAGGATCGGACTGCAATTCTGTTTGCCACAATCACCGTACTGGCTGTAATGTTCTTTGTAAATGCGATCCTAGCAAGAATTCGAAATCGAAACGAAAACATCTTAGTAGGATTTGCGTGTCTGGTTTCCATGGCAATCAACCTATTCATGGCGGCCCTAGGGTAGTTCTATTCGAGTCGAATTTTCCAGAACCCCGTATATTTACCACCTGTCAATTCCACTACCTGGTGGAACAACTGTCCTGAGGGGAATCGGGTCTAGATGTTTACAATTATTGGGGTGGTTATTGTTGTTGTGGCGACCATCGTTGGTTACACGATGCACGGAGGCAAAATGGCCGTGCTTATACAGATCAATGAGATGATCATCCTGTTCGGTGCTGGTTTCGGGTCATTGATGGCCGGTCACGGAATGTCGGGTGTTACCGGCGCGATTAAAGGTGCCATGGGCTTGATGAAACCCGACCCCTATACTAAGGGTGCCTTCAGCGATCTCTTAAAGATGATGTACCAGCTCTTTAACGTTGCCAGAAAGGAAGGATTGCTTGGACTTGAAAAGCATATTGAAGAACCGGCGAAATCAGACATCTTAGGTAAGTATCCGACATTCATCAACAATCATCATGCCTGCGATTTCTTTTGTGACACGTTGAAGGTAATTCTCTCTGGATCGGTTGGTCCACATGACCTTAGCGATATGATGGAACTTGACCTTGAAGTTGCTCACCACGCAGCATTGTTGCCGTCACAAGCAATGCAAACGACATCGGATGCAATGCCAGGATTTGGAATTGTAGCCGCTGTTCTCGGCGTTATCATCACCATGGGCAAGATTGGGGGTGATGCAGGATCTATCGGTGAGTCAGTTGCCGCTGCGCTTGTTGGAACGTTCTTAGGAATTTTGCTCGCTTACGGAATCCTGAGTCCAATTTCAAAAGCGATGGAACTACGACTAGGTAGTGAAGGGATGTACATGAACTGCATTCGTCATGCCCTCTTTAGTTTTGCCAGAGGAGAAGCGCCAATTACCTGTGTGGAGTTTGCTCGAAGAAATATTGATCCGGTCGTGCGACCGGGCTTCAGTGAAATGGAGAACTCCGTCAAGGAGAAGGCAGCGTAATGGCCAACGACTCAATCATCATCAAAAAGAAAAAAGTCGTTGGTCACGCGGCACACCACGGAGGATCGTGGAAAGTTGCTTATGCTGACTTCGTTACGGCTATGATGGCGTTTTTCATGGTGCTTTGGATCATGGGGCTTTCGGACGACAACAAAGCTTCAATTCAGGGTTACTTTAACGACCCTGCAGGATTCATGAAGAATCCGCCTCACTCACAAGTGGTTGTTCCCACTAAGGGTGAATCTCGATCAATTCCTCAATCTGCTCGCCAGAAAGGGAGTGGTATGGGAGACTTTAAGGGATCCGATAAGGATGCAGATACCGATGGTGCGTATGTTAAGCACGAGGTTGACGAAAAGATGTACAAGATGACTGATAAGGATCACGTTGTCGTTACGGAGACTGCTGAAGGGATCCTTATCGAGTTCTTAGAGGACGTAACTAGCGTATTCTTCGAATCTGGAAGCGCAACAATTAGTCCGCTTGGAAAACAAGTAATTAAGCAAGTTGTTCCGATCGTGAAAGACACCGGCAGATACTTAGTTCTTGAAGGACACACCGACGTGCAACCATACGCAGGTGGCGAGTATACGAACTGGGAATTGAGTAGCGATCGGGCAATGGCTTTCCGACGAGAACTATGCATCTCTGGTGTACCAAACAATCGCTTTAAGGAAGTTCGGGGCTACGCAGATACAAAATTGAAGTTTCCAAAGAAGCCTCTTGCACCCGGCAATCGACGAGTCGCTTTGCTTTTACCATGGGGTAAGAAGGCCGCCGCTACGAATCAAACGAAAATCAAGAATAGCGAGATGCGACAGTCGCTTGGTCCAAAGGGTGGTCAGAAAGAGAACTTTTTGATTACGGAACCTAAACCAGCTCACTTATAGTCGCTCCTTTTCTCATCTGTCCATCGTCTGGATTCACGATGGCAGAATTGTGCGGAAACTTATGGGAACATAACCTCGCCCGAGTAGTCATCGTGGACGTCACGGATGACTACCGGCTCATGCAGCCACCACTCCCAAGCGACTTTTATCCAGTCCTTAGGGAAACCTATATGCCAAGGTACAAGCTGATTGATCGTTTGCCACGAGCAGACCTCGTCAACGGCTATTTGTACGACTGGCATGAGTCGCCCGAGAATGATCACGATGTTTGGTACGTTGGGGTTGTGCTTGAAGAACTGGCAATCGAATTGTTAGCAAATACGATTCACGCTTAGGGTAATTGTTATGACTTTTCGGGTCATGACCTTTAACATCCGCAATGGACTTGCGGATGATGGTGCGAATTCGTGGGAGTTTCGTCGGCACTTGACTGCTCAAGTTATTCGGGACTCGAATGCCGAAATTATCGGTTTGCAAGAGGTATTCGAGTTTCAACTCGAATACTTGAAGTCCGAGTTACCGGAATACTCCTTCTACTCGGTTGGTCGAGATGATGGGAATACGCAAGGAGAGCAGTGCACGATTTTGTGGCGTGCAGACATCTTCCATCTGATTGATATGGGGACTTTTTGGCTGTCCGATACGCCTGATGTTCCAAATTCGATGACATGGGGAAATCAAATTACGCGGATTTGTTCGTGGCTCGGGATCTACGAAGGCTTCTATTTTTACAACACTCATTGGGACCACGCAAGCCCAGCAGCGCGACTCAAAAGCGCGGAAATGATAGCTTCATTGCACTTAAATTCGGGACCATGGATTTTGATTGGGGACTTTAACGCTGAACCGAAATCCCCGGACCTTACTCCTCTTATCCAAATTGAAGGGTGCGAATTCGTCTCAAAGGATAACTTGACCGGGACTTTTCACGACTTCCGTGGTGGAGACGATGGCGCACCTATTGACCACATGTTTGTAGGTGGCGGAATCAAGGCGAAGCTCGTGGAAGTCGTGCGAACTTCCCAAAATGGGATTTATCCGAGTGATCACTATCCGGTAATTTTTGAAGTGGATTTGAGTGAAATCTCGCCGTTTGAAGGTACTGATTCGATCAAGTCATTCATATCATTTGATGTCGAATACGTAATTGACTAAGACCTGGTAGTACCTTCGAACCGAAGTTCGATCTGGGGTTAAGAAAGATTCATCGGCGTACCGACCGATGTTTATGTCAAAATCAAGGTTCGAGAGTCAACGATGCCACTTGTTTCCGTCAATATTCCCCAGATCGGTGAAGGGCTCCAAGAAGCCCGCGTCGTAGCGTTCCTCAAAAAGCCAGGAGATAAGGTCCGACGTGACGAGCCAATCTATCAAATGGAGACTGACAAGGCAGTCATGGACGTGGAATCGCCCGTTGAAGGCACGCTCGTTTCTTGGTCAGCAAAGGTTGACGACATAGTGGCCATTGGTGGAGAAATTGCGAAGTTTGAAACATCAGGGGTTAGCGCTCAGGTTGCAGTTAGTGACTCAAGTGCTTCAACGCCTGCGTCGCCTCTTGGGAACTCCGTTCCTCCAGTTCGTTCCTCACCGACCTCTCCGTCCGAAGAGGTATCGTTGCCCTCAGAAGCTAAGAGCCTTGCACCTAAACTCGCTGAGTCCGTTGCCTCCTTGTTTGTTCCTCAGATTGGCGAAGGGTTACAAGAAGCAAGGATTGTTGCCTTCCTTAAGCAACCAGGAGACGACATTAAGCGAGATGATCCGATCTACCAGATGGAAACAGATAAGGCAGTCATGGATGTTGAGTCGCCTTACGCTGGAAAGCTCATATCTTGGACGGCGAAGGTTGACGACGTAATCGCAATTGGAGCTGAAGTTGGAAAAATCCAAGTTGGGTCAGGAACTGACGTTGTAGATGCACCATCGCATGGTTCGACGACATTATCTCCCCATGGCAGCTTCGCTGCTCCCCACCAACCCACTCTCCCCTCAAAGAAGGGCGAGGGGGAGGCTAGATTGCAGGGGATTCCGCCTCGATCAAGAGCCTATGCCAAAGAAAAGGGAATTGCGCCCGATACTTTGGTAACCGTTCCTTTTGCCGGAAGCAAACTGATGCCTGCCGATATTGATCTCTTTTTGGCCGGAGGTGGAACGAGCAATGTTGTTGGTACGAGCCAAGTTTCCGCTAGTGGTATCAAGTTCACCGAACGCCAAATGCCTGGCAAACAGCGAGTCCTTAACAGTCGCATGGTGCGATCTAATTCATTGGTCGTTCCTGGCACAATGACGGTCGTTACAAAATGGGGGCCAATTGAAGACGAACGAGCAAAGCTAAAAGCTGGTGGCGGCAAGTTTCAGCCGAGCGGTTTTACGATGTTCGCCTATGCGGTGACCAAGGCGATGACCGAATTTCCGGCCTTTCGAAGTGGACTAGCTGGGGACGACAAAATTCGCACGTACGATTTTGTCTCGCTGGGAATTGCGGTTTCGTTGCCTGGCGATGAACTGGTAATTGCGGTCATAGATAGCGCCGATACTTTTGATTGGCAAGACTTTGCCTCCGCGACTCGAGATCGAATTGCTCTCGCTCGGAGTGGAAAGGATCAGGCTCACGAAGCGGTCACCGTTTCACTGACCAATATGCAGGCATTTGGATTGCGTGATGCAATTCCAGTTGTTGTCGCACCAAGTATGGCGACAATCTTCCTCGGCGAGACCTTTAGGGATATTGACGAAGCGGGAAGACTTCAAAAGGTTGTCAATGTGACGATGACATTTGACCATCGCCTGTGTAACGGAGTAGGCGCTGCAGAGTTCTTGAATAAGGTGAAGGAATATGTCGAGAACATTGGAGCGATCTTGAAGTGAAGCCGCTCATTGGCATTACCGTCGATTGTGAATTTGACGACTCGAACGAGCGGTCAAACGGAAAGGTAACTCTGAATTGGAACTACGCCGCTCGAGTTGCCGAGGCAGGCGGAAGTCCGATCTTAATTACTCCACTTACCGACCTCGTCGGCATTGCTTCAATGCTTGATGGTTGGCTCATTCCAGGGGGAGCAGACATGGACGCTCGGCATTTTGGAGAAACGAATCACCAGGAAGCAGAACTCATGAGTCCATTGCGATGGGAAATGGAAAATGAGTTGTTCGGGTTGGTCAATTCGAACCTTCCAATCCTCGGAATTTGCTATGGTTGCCAGTTCATCAATGTGAAGCGAGGCGGGAGTTTATACCAACATTTACCCGATGTTATTGAACATAACGAACATGTTGGCGGGACTTTACAGACTTATACTTTAGAAGACTCTTCAAAGCTTTTTGATGTAACTCGTAATGAGGAGATTCATGGAAAAAGTTATCATCACCAGGCAGTGAATCGATTGGGTGAAGGGATGACCGTAGTAGGCAGACACTCCGATGGAACAGTTGAAGCGATTGAAGATGCAACTAAACCATTCTTTATTGGGGTTCAATGGCATCCGGAGCGGACTCCACACGATGAAGCAACCCAAAACTTATTCAACGGATTTATAGGTGCCGCCCGAACGTATTCAGAGACAAAGGCATGAGATATTTCCTTAATGGTGAGCCGGTTGAGTTTGAAGGATCTTTCGAGGTCTTAAAGCTTCCCGATCG
>JANPAV010000416.1:0-30400 GCA_031430115.1 Armatimonadota bacterium
GGTCTCACGGCAAAGGGTGCGGCAACCGGAATGCTGGTCGGGGGAATGGCGTCACTGGTAGCCATCGTTACAACAATGTTGATTGATAAGAAATATGTCACGCTTGAAGTTTCGCCGCTGGTTCGTTCGTTGATGGAACAACCCGCAATTTGGGGTGTTCCATTGTCGATAGGACTGATGGTCGGTGTGAGCAAAATGACGGCTAAGCAAGTTCCTCATGACGTGGATACGATGATGTTGAGACTGCATGCTCCCGAAGAACTTGGACACTCGAAGGACTATATTTCTTAACCGCGAAGGCTATCGTGGTGAAAAAATTTGGACCAGTCCAATCCAGCTTCCATACGCCTTCGCTTTGACATTTTGGATTCTGATTTTGACACCGTTCGATTAAGCGTAAATTAGGGTTCGAAGGAACTCTTCTTTGCGGACTGAAAACTCGTCCATATTGGAGTTCATGACATCAGCAATTTCTTCGTCAATAACGCTGATTTTCGAATTTTCTTGATCACTGTCAACATTAGAAACCAAGGTTTCTTCATCTAAATTTGGATCAACTTGAACATCGAGGCTGTTGTTTGCATGAAGATCGCGTAAAAAATCAAGGTATTGTTGCTGGCTCATACATTACAACACTCCGAACTGAGTGGATGTATGCCACTTCCTTCGCAATCGCCTACTAAATTGTCCTGCCGGTGGTTTTCAGGAGCAGGCTCATGCAGAGTAGATACGATGATGTTGAGACTGCATCCTTCCAAGGAACTTGGGCACTCGAATGATTTCAGTAGTTAGCCAAGTAAACCGGTACAATCGATCTGAAGTAAGCGAAACGGGTTCATTTCGTCCCTTCGATATTTGAAGTTAACAAAGGTAAATGAGAATATGAATGAGAAGCTGAGAACATTGAGACTTTCAGCTGCGAAAATACTGGGATTAATTTTCGTGATCGGTGGACTCTCGGTCTCCGGATGTGGAGGTGACGGAACACCAATAAATTCAGATCCTTTTACGCGATACGAATTTCCGGCCAACCGCATCGCAACTGATCGATTCCACAACCGTATCTGGGGCACATTTGGTTCTAGTTCTCCCTATCCCAATTCAATTGTGGAAATTGATACGGCAACTGGGCATATTGGTTCACCTATTCCTGTAGGCAGTGAGCCAGATGCAATTGGTTTGTCGTCAGACGGGAATATCGCATATGTTGGGCTGAATGGAAGTTCTAAGGTTCGCAAAGTCAACTTACAGACTCGAACCGCTGGATCAACAATTTCCTATTCCACCATCGAAAACGATCCGAATATGGTTCCGAACAAAATTGCGGTAAATCCGAATGATTCGAACAACTTTGCGATCGGAGTGGTTTCGCTTCAAGGCGGGTTCAAGCGTGGCCCATATTATTTCCATAATGGGGTTGTACTAAACCCTCCTGATGGCCCCATTGACGGCTTTCAGTCGATTGGTTGGATCAATGGCACAGACTTTATTCGCATGCAAAGCGGAGGAAGTGGACTATTTACTAGGTACGAGGCAACTGCAGCTTCAGTTAACGTTCTTCAAACGGTTTTCACCCATTTCGATATTGTTGGAAATTTTCACTTTACGCCTTCCGGTTCTCTTATTGCTGATGATGGTCGAATATTTTCAGTGACCGACTTTGACCTGCTTGGGACGCTTTCTCAAGGACAAGGTCTCCTTTCCGTCGATACTGATCCCATGCGAAATATGGCTTGGGCATCGATGGGTGGCACTAGTCCTGTCACGATTCGAGCCTATGAGTTAAGTAATTTCACTCCACTTGATACCTTAACTATCGATATGAATGGCGAAAACTATGGCCAGTTCATGCGGTTTGGTGCTACTGGATTAGTTGTTTCGAGCCGCCAAGCTGTTTATGTGATGCGATCTGCACCAGGAATTTAGCATCCGAGAGTGATCGAAGTCTAATTCTCCTTGAGAGTTCCGATCATCACAAAGCCTACGGCAATGAATACCATATTTTTCAGGATGTATTGTCCGGTCATCGTTGGGATTCCGAACCCTGCCATGGTCTCATGAGAAAAGAATAGGAACGGAGTCATTGTTCCTACCATGTGAGCCATGAGCATCAGGATTGTTGGTCTTAAGTTTCGAGCGAATGCGAATCCGAATCCGATCGTCATTTCAAATATGGCGAGCAATGGCAACGATAGTTTTGGCTGAACCAATCCCAAAGTCATTGCCGATATTGTTCGTCCGGCGATTTCTTCGGCTGGGCTCAATCCTGGGAGAAGCTTGAGAGCGCCAAACCAAATGAAGACCACTGCCATCGCCCATCGGAGGAGAGTGAGGGCGTGTTTTGCCATGAAATCGCAGATGACCTTTTCGGTGATAAAGGTCGGGCTATTCGGTTTTCGTTCGGCAATGATCTTCATTTGACTTCCTGTGGAGAGCATTGAACGCTTTGTTTTGGCTACTTGTTCGGTAATCGGGTTTCCGGTGGGACTTTAGACGCTAGTAATCTACTTGTCATTGTTTGGAAATTGCGAATTGCATCCCGACTGGTTTTAGCTTACAATAACCTCGCATGCGGCAAAAACTGATTTCCTATCTATTGGCGGCTATTGGCGCATTGGCAACGGGGACCATGTTGGTTCTAGCTTTGCCGCTGGGAGAACGGGCGTGGCTCGCATGGTTCATGCTCGTTCCGCTGTTATGGACCACGAAGGAAAAAGGCTTTCTCGTGGGCTTTCTGGGAGGGCTCGGGGCGGTGTTCTGGTGTGCCTGGCTTTCGGCGAGTGGAGTTTTCTATCATCACAAGAACTTTGAGCCATCGAATGGATGGACATATACGGCTTGTGGATTGTACGCGTTTTCGTTTGCCATCTTCTTTGCCGTTTGGGCGGATCGCAAAAACCATGAAAAGCCTATTTGGTGGCTGGCGGCCTTGGCGGTTGTGCTTGAATCCGTGTTACTTCTTGAGATTCCGGCGACGTTGGCTTTGACTCAATATCGGAATAGCGTACTTGTGTGGCTGGCTAGCGTGGGAGGAATTTGGTTAATGAGCTTCTTGGTTTGGTACTCAAACATCCTTATCGTAAGAACGAAGAAAG
Source organism: Armatimonadota bacterium (assembly GCA_031430115.1). GTDB lineage: Bacteria > Armatimonadota > Fimbriimonadia > Fimbriimonadales > Fimbriimonadaceae > Fimbriimonas. Next base: position 3,096 of record JANPAV010000416.1, read on the forward strand.
TGAAATGGCAAGCCGAATACATGTTGATAACCTTCGTTTGTCTAACCAGTGCCTTTCCTCCAAAACTTACGGTTAAGATCCCGGAAGGTCCGGTAATAACCGTTGGGGTTGCCCAAATCGCTGATGGCCTCGATAAAGAACTCCTAGCTGCTCATCAAGAAGCGTCCCGCGAGAAAGTTGACTTCGTGGTTTGGCCAGAATTCTCGGGAATGCTCTTTGTGCGCGGCGACGATACTTCGAAGCTAAAGGAAGCATCAGTTGGTACTAGCCCGTTGATCACCAGCTTTCGAGATTTGGCTTCCCCACTTCCTCACAATGTTGCCGCCATGTACTCAAACGGCAAAGAATCGGCACGATACGAAAAGCGAAAGCTTTTCGCCAGCGAATCGAAGATGCACACGGCCGGGACCAAGGCAGTTGCCGTTCCATTGTTTCGTGAAAGCGGTTCGGTCGGGTTGAATATCTGCTTTGATTCTTGCTACCCAAATATCATTCGAGAATCGGCTGCCTTGCCAAACGTAAAGGTAGTCGCCTTGCCGACCATTGATCCCGATTCGCCTCACTACTTTGTCGCAGCTGTTCATGCTGCATACACACCGTTTCGTTGCGCTGAAAACGGAGTGGCGATGGCTCGTGCCGACGGGCATTTTGGTTCGATGATCGTGAGTGAACAAGGGCAAATTGTTGCGGAACTGAAGGACGAACAGAAGTCCTTAACGGCAGCAATCTCTGGCGAGAGGGCCTGGACGGTTTATCGCATTCTTGGCGACTGGTTCTGGTACCTGTGTATCCTCGGCGTTATCGCGTTCCCAATAAATAACTTGGTTCAGAAAAGGAAACTAACAAGTTAGGCAAACATCATATAGCTTTTCAAACTCCAATATAAACAAAATAGCAATAGGAATATTCGTTCCTCGGAATCAACTTGAAAATCCTAACCCGCTCGTTTGCCCTTATTCTCCTTGCTTTGATCGTTGGCCTGCTAACTGGTTGCGGTGGATCTGGTGCATCCACTTCTCAAGTAAAGCCAAAAGTCATTATCAATTGGCCAAGCTTAACTCGAGGGGTCAACGCACCGCCATATGCTGGGTCAGCTTTTATTTCCCTGACTTTTGGTTCCTCAAATTCGCCCAGTCGTTGGTTCGTAGATAGACCAGCTAGTACAGGAGCACAAACGATTGGATATGATTGTCCCGATGCAGGAGCAGTCGGTCCTGGACTTCTCGTTATCACATTTCAAACTGGTGCTGGAGGAACAGGCAACTCTGTTGCAAGCGCCGCAGCTAGTGTGAAAATTGACGAATCAGGAAATTTATTGAACTCTGAGGGGGGTCCCCTTGGAACCGTTACTTACAGTTCGCAAATCAGTGGATTTTCCGTAAATAGGAACAATATCTCAGTGGGGCAATCTGCGCCCCTCGTTGTAAGTGGCTTGGCATTTGGATCAGTTGTAGCACTCCCTCAAGATCTAGTAACAACCGAAATAGTTGAAAATCCTCAGAATGCTACGTTATTAGATAGAATATTGACCGGAGTTATTGAGGGAACTTTTAGGGTTCATATCTCATTTGAGTCCATTTCAGATACATTCGGGATGACCGTGTCTCCCGTTATGGCGACTGTTCATCGAGCAAACTTTGCCGCAAACCAAATTGCGTGGGACCCAATTCATCGCCGAATGTGGGGCACATTTGGACCGAATACGGCATATCCAAATTCAATTGTTGATATTGATCCCGTAACAGGCTTTGTTGGAAACCCGATTGCAGTCGGAAGTAATCCAAATATGATCGCTGTTTCGCCCGATGGATCAACAGCATATGTTGGGTTGGACGGAGCATCAGCAGTCCGGAAAGTTGACTTGAATTCTCGGATCGCGAGTACTGCCACCAACATTGTTTTATTTGGGGAAACTGGCCGAATCATTGGTCTTGACGTTAATCCAGGTAATCCCAATGAGTTTGCCGCTTGCATGCAAGCATCAGATTCCAGCGGCTATGGTGGACCAGTCGTGTTCAGGGATGGATCCCAAGTTGGAGTGGAGCCAGGACTATATACGGCACAAAAGGTGACTTATGCCTCTTCCAGTTCAATTTTTGGTGCACAGCCAGGGACAATTTACGCGATTGAAGTAGCTCTGAATTCTGTGGACTTTCTCTCGGCCAACGGATCTTTTTTTAACCTTCAAGGTGACGCGGCGATTGCCGGATCCAAGGCAATTCTGCCAAGCGGTACTACTTACGATTCTACAAGCCTTGCTCTATTGGGACAACTGACCTTCAGCAACGAAGAAATCCAAGTTGTTGCAACTGATAATGTCAATGATGTGGCTTGGGCAATCACAGCGACAACAAACTTGTTTGAAAAATTGCCGAGACTCAGATCATTCGAATTATCGAATTATTCTCCAACGGCGGGAGTTTCATTGCCATTTAGTCTGACAGATGAATTCGTTGTGTCGATCAAACGATTTGGAACCACTGGTATCACTGTCCTGACTTCAAAAGCACTTTATGTTCTTAGCTCAGCCCCCGGGTTATGAACCGTATTCAAAATCTAATATTTAACTCCTAAAATTGGTGGAGGCGGGGGGAATTGAACCCCCTTCCAAAACCGGTTTCCCAGCGTTACCACGAGCGTCATCTCTGTACTTATTCTCGATGCAGGTCTATGCCGAGATCGCGCGACCTATCATCCAGCTCGATTTTTTTTAGCGAGGCTTCCTACGAACAGAAGGTCCCCAAGCGATTCGGATTTGCGTCGCGAACATCTAAACTATCCGACTAAGTCCAGAGTCACGCGCTGTCAATTAAGCAGCGAATGCAAAGTTGTTGTTTGCAGTTATTTTTTCCTCGTTTTTTACGTGGCCAACGAGAATCCACGGCTCGCAACGAAGAGTCACTACGATTCTGTCGAACCCTGACGCCCCCATTTACTTATCTATTATGACGTCGGAATGGGACAGGATGTTCGTTAGAGTGGAAAGTTGGTAGTTGGAGGCGATTTCGAGGAATAGGCGTCCCAACCAGTTCTAAATCTTCAACTGTCCCGAGTCCTCCCCATCCCGTGCCAGGACCATTCACTGACTCAACAATCTGATCTGCCTGCATAGCTTCTAAGCGGGGAGACACCTACGCTCCGATACCACTTCCGACACTTTCGTGTTAATCTACTAGCATGTCCAATCGAAGGGGGATGGTTGTTGGAATTGGAGTTGCGATCCTCTTCACTTTCGCTTGGTTCTCAAAGCCCGAATCGTTGAGAAGCAAAATCGACCGTGCTGGGATTCGATTGACACGCGTTCGTGATAAAGCTAAGGGTACCTACGAAATTTCGTACGTTGACCGCGACAAGCTCGTTGCCATCCTACAACAGTCAGGACAAGTCATTCTTGAACATAGGCACAATGGAGTTCTAGACGGCGAGTATGAGGTGAACGTTCGCTTCTTCTACTTTTGGACACGAAAACAACACGTATACATGGACGGTATTGACAAACTCATGGCCAAATTCGACCCCGACATTTAGCAGACCACGGACGGGAAGCGTTCCAAATTCTTTTTGAATTTCATCCAGCTTCCCCGACATAATGTTAAGTACCGCAAAAGAGTCGCTATTTTCCCTGCTAAGCAGGCTGGGAAAGGGGTCCATGATTGACTAGATGTCTGGCCCAACTTCCCAGCCTCTTCCGCTTCCAGACTTAATCCTTCTTATTCGCTCTCGATCCAATCCTTTCGGCATAAATACATGCCGCCAAGACGAACAATTCTTCCACGTCGTATTGCGACAATGCCTCTGCATCTTTTCCGAGATTTAATGCCCGCACGGCGGCAACTTCGTTTTCGGCCGAGTGAGCTTCGAGGGCTTTCGCCACCGCTTTCGATGTTTTGCCGCCAATGGTAAGCATCGAAATCAAAAGCTTGTCTCGAACCATTCCTTGGGTCATCAGGGCTTTGTAGGTTGGGCTTTCGACTTTGTAAATGCTGGCGACACCGAGGAGGCATCGACGTCGAGTGATGACAGAAACGCATGTTTGGGCAACCGCCAAGATTCTCGGAACATCTTCAAGATTTCCGTTGACGCCCAAAGCATAAGCCACTTCTGCGCACGCTTCATCATCGTACATTGCGAGTGATTCTCGACATGCGCCGGCGGTCTCTTTCAACTCTAATTCAGCCGAAGCTTCGGCGGCAGCGACTCGAACACTTGGGTGCTTGTCGAGTAACGCATGGGAAACTGTCGTACCAATATCAGCCGCGTCGAGATAACGAAGTGCCTGCAGAGCGGCCCGGCGCAAATCAGGATCGGACTTGTCTTCGGCCGCTATCAACAAATGGCTAAGAGCCTCCGCGCTCTCAGCTGCACCGGGGATCTTGGCGATTGCTCTTGCACTTGCTCTACGCAAAAGTGGGCGAGGACTCTTGAGCAGTTTGACTAGCTCAGGAATGGCGGACAAGTCGCCCAGCTTACCGAGGGCATTGACGGTTTCTTCCTCAACAATGTCGGGATGTAGTTCTAGTTGATGGAGAAGTTCGGGCACGGCTGACGAATCACCTAATCGCCCAAGTGCCGAAGCGGCTTGTCGTCGAACCCGTGGGGATGGGTCGTGCAGAGCCGCGATTAACTCTGACGAGGCAAGTGATAGCCCTCGATCTGCCATTTTCTCAATTGCGTGTTCTCGTTCAATAGCATCCCCACTACGGCTGAACTTTTGCATTGCCCGAATTCCTTTGGGAGTAACGCCCTTTAAAACTTTGATGGTTTCGCGAATGCTGGTCGCACCTTCTTCTTTGATCGGAGCAAGGAAGAATAGGGCGATGAACCGAACGCCAATAGTAATATAGAAAACGGCTTGATAGGCGCCGAAATCGCTATTTAAAAAGAGTCGACCGCGGGTTAACAACTCGGCACCAACCAATGGAGCAATGCCTGCAAAAAGGGATTGGGTCGCCAGTCCAGCGCCGATGTATGTAGCCCGCGCTGATGATTTTGCCGTCGAAAGCAGCAAGTTGAACTGACAGATGGCAACGCCGCTCCAGTTCGCCCCCATCAGGAAGTGACACGAGATGAGGAGCACCAGGTTGAATGTCGAGGCATGTTCACCAGGCGTTGGACGAGCAAGTAGCCAAGCGAGTGGGCTCAAGAGCATTCCAAATCCGGTAACCATCAGCAACGGTTTGTTACCGTATTTATCCGCGAGGTAGCCCCACCATTTGGACATCGTGATGTTGCCAACCGCGTGCATGATGCCACACAGTTGCAATTGAGTTTGATTGAACTTTAGGGACTCGAACGCAAAGGCAGCCCACAGGTTTCCAGCCATTGCTTGTCCCCATATGAATACGGCAAGGAACATTAGGACTTTTTGAAAATTCTTGTCCTGAAACGGACCAGCAAACGCCTTGATGCCTTCTTTCAGATTCTGTTTGATCGGCTCTTCGCGAGGAATATCTTGCATCTTCGAGAAGAAAAACCAGCTAGCAAAAGCGAATATGAGCCCAAGCGAGAAGATGAGGCTGTAACCATAATTGGGCTGATGCTGTCGCTTTAGGTAATCGACGAGGAGGCCGCCAAGTAAGCCCACCGACGCCCCGATCGCCATCATGATCGAGTTTCGATTGGCGTAAAATGCCCCTCGAGAGTTTTCGGGGACCATCTCGGCAAGCCAATCGTTATAAATGGGATTGACGATGTTGACAACGGCGGCTGCGAGCGATACGCAACCCACGATGATCGCCAATTTTACGTCGGTATTGAGTGCAAGAAGCGGCAGAAGTGCAAGGGGAAGATGGAGAAACCGATAGATAACTGACGGGATGCGAATGAAAGCCTTGTAGGATGGAAAACTCCGTCCCCAAATAGCACCGGGAATCTGAATGAGGCCCAAGAAACCAGGCAAAGCGGTAATGAGTCCCAGCCAACGGTCGGCGTGACCGCCGGGGATTTCAGTTTTGATGTAGCCGATGATGAAGCTGCCACCAATAAGGGTCATAAACGCCGTTGCGAAGGCACCGTCTAGATTGGCAACACGTAGGGTACGAAGGTTCTCTAATCGGTCAGTTTTTGGTGTGTTGAGGGCCTCAGATGTCTCTGACACTGGGACCACCTATTAACTCACCAGACCATTTCATGAACCCTCTAAGGTTACCAAAAAAATGCACCGCAAAGGACTCAATTTGCTTTGCATATGGCACAGCTATTCACCAGGTTTCGTATCTTAAACAAAAGAACCGCTCATTTGCTAGTTCTTTGAGACCTGAAATAAGGCAGGAAAACATTGAGATGAAAGATCGCACCAGGGCATGGAGACGCAAACAAGCGCGTCGCATCGTAATTAAGATCGAGAGCACAAAGACATGGATTCTTAACACAGTCCAAAAGCGGAAGGCAGAGAGGCCGGCACCGCTTGCTGCGGCAAAACCTCACAAGCATGGAAAGTTGACGCGAATGCAAGATATTCGGCTTCAACTCCATCTCAATCACGAGTTCGCGGACGAATCAGCGGCTTGATTACTTAAACCACAACTTATGCCTCGATCCCTTCCAGGGAATCGAGGCATTGTCATATTTAGTGGCTCTTGAAAGGCAGATACAATAAGACTGTGTCGATTAGAACTGGGCTTGATGCCTTAGTAGAACAGCAGTTTTTGACTTTAAGAGGTCGCCGAATAGCGGTTATCTGCAACCAAGCGAGCGTTGACCATCGGTTTCGCCACGTCCTTAACCTGCTTGCAGAGGGAAAGTACTCTCATGACTACAAGATAGTTGCCGCATTCGGACCCCAACATGGGTTGGCTGGCACGACTCAGGACAACATGATCGAGTGGAACGGCGAAGGAGCAGAGTCCTTTCGCTATCCCGTTTTTTCTTTATATGGTGAACATAGAGAACCAACCGACGAGATGCTCGCCGGGGTTGATCTGATCGTGGTTGATTTGCCTGACGTAGGTTCACGCTACTACACGTTCATCTGGACCATGACCTTAGCAATGAAAGCGGCGGAGCGTCTTGGGATCGAGATGCTGGTGCTTGATCGTCCAAATCCTATTGGCTCCAAAGTTGAAGGTCCGGTTTTAGAACCGGAGTTTGCTTCATTTGTTGGTCTCCACCCTTTGCCGATACGCCATGGCATGACGATTGGTGAGATCGCTTACTTTGTCAGGGACCAACACTATCCTAAACTTTCGCTTGAAGTTGTTAAACTCACCGGCTGGGATAGGCATTCTTATGCAGATCAAAACGGATATGCCTGGGTTATGCCTTCGCCGAACATGCCAACCGTTGAGACAGCGGTGGTTTATCCGGGTGGATGTCTTATTGAGGGAACAAATCTTAGCGAAGGACGCGGAACGACGCGACCATTTGAAACAATCGGCGCCCCTTGGCTAGATGGCGCTAAACTGGCAGATTCACTCAATAACTGTGAGCTGACGGGAGTGTTTTTCCGACCAATTCAGTTTGAGCCGACCTTTAATAAATACTCTGGGCAAATTTGCAATGGGGTATTCGTTCATGTAACAGATCGAGAGTTATTTGAGCCGGTACTCGCCTATTGCGCGATCATGATTGAGGCCATCAAGCAGACAGGCTTGCACGATTCTAGCCACATAAAGGCAGATAGATTCGTTGCTGCCAGCGCCGAAACAGAGCTTCCTGGGTTCGCGTGGAAGCAACAACCATATGAATACGAATATGAAAAATTGCCGATCGATATCTTGTTTGGCAATTCATCATCAAAACATTCGATTGAGCAAGGAAACAGGATTGAAATGTTAAGAAATACTACAAAAAGCGACCATGCACCATTCATTTCGAAGGCACTTGCTTGTAAACTGTATAGCGATTAGCAAAGGAAACGGGCTTTCATTTTCCCACTTATTTTCAATAATCCATTTCCTTGACGGAGCGGTCTAATCACCAGGTTACAGGTAGCACAGGATGTGCAACGTGACAATTAAACTGGAATCCTTAAGGCTATGAAAAAAGCATTTACGCTCATTGAACTCTTGGTCGTTATCGCGATCATTGCAATCCTTGCAGCCATCCTCTTCCCAGTTTTTGCTCAGGCAAAAGCAGCGGCTAAGAAGGCAGCATCTATCAGCAACCAAAAGCAAATCTCCCTCGGCATCTTTTTGTATGGCGGAGACTACGATGATACTTATCCACGAAACGATGACTGTCAAGCTGGTTCTTCATTGAATACCGCTTTGAACGTTAACGCGTTCAACCCAACAGGCGTTGGATGTACAGCACCTCCGTTTTACTTCCGAATGAACCACTTCTCATGGCAAAAGTGGACGATGCCGTACGTAAAGAACACTCAGTTGTACTTCAACCCAGGTCGAGGCATCAACAACATTTCAGTTCCTTCTTGCCCTGGTGGCAACTGGGCTGCATGTGGTCAAATCACCGGTAGCTATATGTTCAACAGTTCATTGTCTGGTCAATTGAACACATACAATCGAGCAGTTGGCGCGGCTACTTCAATCCGAAATAGCTGGTTGGGTGGAAGCATGACAGCGGTACCATATCCTGCACAAACTGCGGCGATAATCGAAGATGGCAATGCGCAAATTGGGGTTGTTCCAATTGCCTACGGATCTGATTCTTCATCTCCAACGGTCACCGTTTTCCCTCCTGCAGTTCGAGAGCTATGGGCTTACGAAATGGGCAAGCAATCGGCAAATTACCCAGGAAACCAGCTTGCTGACCAAGATGAAGCAAGAGTTGCATTCAACGGAATTATTGTTGGATTGGCAGACGGATCAGCAAAGTTCTTCCCTTACAAGAAGTTCTTGGCCGCAACGCCAACTGCAGCTGAATATGGTGTTTCAGCTACACCAGTATTTGGTTTTAACACTTCAATTGCAAACCCAGTTACTCGTGGATTCACGGGCGGCACGGTTGGACTCGGTGCCAATCCAAATCTTACAATCAACTACCCACTTTGGGGACTTGGTCAGTAAGATCACTTCGGTAGTCATTGAAAAGCTCCTCACCCGCGTGAGGAGCTTTTCGTTTATAATGCTTTCACAATGAAACTCGCAGTCTGCATTATTCACAACCGGGACAAGAATCGAATTATTGACGAACTTGTTGAAGCGGGTTTTAAGTTCACCATCATTGGATCAACTGGTGGGTTTTTGCGAGAAGGCAACACTACCTTTCTCATTGGAGTTCAAGATGCCGAGATTCCCAGCCTAAAGAGCCTAATTTCTGTCAATTGTCAAAGCCGCGAACAAATTCTCAATGTGTCTCCTTTTGAGACCAATCCCACGGCAGCATTTGCTCCATCTGCGGTCAAAGTTCCGGTCGGCGGAGCCGTACTATTTTTGCTTCCAGTCGAGGAGTTTGAAAGATTTTGAGTTCGTTACTTGGGCTTAAACGAGCTCAGCAAATTACCCAACTTTTGGGCGACGAGTCAAATGGTGTCTCTTCAGTCCTGCTTTATGGCCCCCGAGGGTGCGGAAAGACATTGCTTGTCAATCAATTAGCCGAAATGTGGTTGGGATCGAAAGCGGATGCTTCAAATCGGGCAGTTGACTCATTCAGAAGAAATGCGAATCCCGACTTCTTTCGAATTCAACCAGGTGGGCCAAGCAACATTATTCGGGCAAACAGAATTTCACCTTCGAAAGTAAAGGAAGCAGATGATGCAATCTCTCTGACCGAATTTATGCGAGTCACCCCCCTTTATTCTCGCAGTAAGGTTGTTTGGATTGAGGACGTCCACCGGCTCAACGCCGCTGGCTTTAACTCACTCTTGAAGCCATTAGAAGAGCCTCCAGAGTACGTCAAATTAGTTCTGACTAGCAGCCAGATTAGTCAGGTACCAGCAACTATCCTTTCACGATGTCTTGTCATCAACTGCGAGTTGCCATCCGAAGAAGAGTTGCTAGAGCGCTTTCGCGAAACTCCAGAAGATCTTCATTTTTTGGCGGAAGGATCGCCAGGCACCCTGTCAAGAATCTCCGCGAATATCGAGCTCTACCGCGATATCGTTTCATATGGCAATCGGCTGGCGACATCGAGTCCACATAGAGCCCTCGTTTTGTCCGAAGACTTCAAACGGCTTTCCGAGCGACTTGACGACCAAGAAAAGTTAGGGGCCCGAAATTCAAATTCTCGTGTACTCGAGCTGATCGGAATTGTCATCAGTCATGTTCATCCGCACAGAGCGGATGCGATAAGACTAATCGCAACTTCGCACCGAAGAGTGATCTCCAACGCCAATCCGACGTTAGTGCTTGATGCAATGATTGGAAAAATTGTTCTTCGAAATAATTCGGGAACAAAATAACAATTCTCAGGCGTATGACTTTATTCGTAGGAAACAGAAATGCTTAGTTGGGTAAAGAATCGAGAAGGGACATTTGATCGGTCAATCAATTTTGAACGATTGATGCGCGATTCCTATCGCCAAGCTTATTCGGTGGCATATCGCTTGACTGGGGATTCTACCGATGCAGAAGATTTAGTTCAGGAAGCATTTGTCCGAGCTTATCGATTCTTTCATCGTTACGATGACAAACTGCCCTTCAACAGTTGGATGTATCGAATTATTGCCAATGCTCACATTGACCTGATCCGAAGAAAAGGCAAAATCAAAACCAGCTCGCTCGATCACTCAGGGACGGATGGACTCCAAGCCCTGGAAATTGCCGATCATACCAATGTCCCGGGAACCGATTTGATCAACGGGAGCTTTTCTGACACGGTCCAAAAAGGTCTTAATCAGATGAACTCGGAATTTCGACTTGCCGTTGTTCTTGCCGACATTGAAGGTCTTTCGTATGAGGAAGTTGCCGAAATCATGGAAACCTCAGTGGGAACTGTCCGATCCAGAATTCATCGCGGACGCGTTCAGTTGCGAACCTATCTACTCAAGAATGCTCCTGAGTCTTACGGGAGGTATGTCAATGTCCTGTAAGACTATTCAATCAAAACTCTCTGCGTACCTTGACGGCGAGATGTCCGGCGTGGAAATGCAAAGCACTCGGTCGCACGTTAACAAATGCAAAGATTGCCAGATCGTCCTGGATGAAATGAAGTCGGTTCATATGATCTTGAGAGGATTGCCAGCAAGTCCTGAACCATCTTCTCAATTGCCAAACCGGATTTTAAGTAGTCTTCAAGATTCCAAGCGAAACTATGTTCGGTTAGTACTCGCCCTCGCCATTCCGGTCATTGCATTTGCCCTTGTTTCTTATCCCCGCTCAACGCAAACCAAAGGTCAAGATCGAGACCTGGTCATTAAGCGCGAAATGTCGAGAGATCAAATATTAGATGCAGGTACCGATTCCACCTCAGGAGCTTCCCTTGTCCATTTCACGAATTACGAAGGCCACTAGTTTTTGTTTTGTTCTTGGAATAGCTGCGACCTCCTTTAGTCAGGAGGACAAGGCACAGAGGTACTTACTCAAATCTCTGGCTGGAGATTATAAAGCGAACATCGTTGCGGTACTGAAACAACGACAATCCGACGACAAAAGATCGGTAACTGTCAAGATTCAAAAATCTAAGGACGGAAAAACTCGGGAAACCGTTTTGTCGCCTCTGCATTTGCAGTGTGAATTCCTCGACGACGGAACCACGATACAAACGTATTCACCCGACGAAAAGACCCTCATTGTTCAGCCGTCAAACCAGTTGAATCAAGATTTGGCATTCCGCCTGCCATTGATTCAAAGGAATTATTCTCTCCGGTTAGACCCCGATGAAAAGATTGCGGGAAGGAACTGTGTCGTTGTTTTTGCGAAAGCTAAATATTCTCAGATACCAAGTATTCGATACTATTTTGACGAAAAGACCGGTTTCCCATTGAGTAAAGAGACCATTCTGCCCAACGGTGAAGTTTCTGAAGAATATGAAGTCTTAGATATTAAGTTTCCGTCAAAGTTAGATCCGACAATATTCAAGATTCAACCTCCAGTCGGCTATGAGACCATTTCGTATGCAGAGCCAACAAAGATTAATTCATTGACTGAAGCGTCAAAACTGCTGGGGTTCACGCCGACTGTTCCGGTCCAGATTCCCTTTGGATTCAAAATTCAGCGGATGACAACTACGAAAAACTCTAAATGGAAAGCCCTTTGTCTCAAACTGACTGATGGGCTTCAAAGGGTTACCGTTTATGAATGGGTTCCTGAACCGGGTGAGTCAATAAAAACAGGCGAAAACCGGATCATCAAGCTTCACAATGGCGTCAATATCATGATCGTATCGGATATTGACTCAAACATTCGAAACAGCATTATCCGTTCCTTCCTCGTGATGGGTGACCGTGACTCACCCTTAATGCTCACAAGAATCAGCATTTAGGGAACCGAAACTCAAGAATTTCACTTAAAATAACAAAAGAGACAAAATGAAAACTGTTCGTTCTTGGACTGCCGCCGCATTGATCGCCGGTGGATTTTTCGCTGGAATCGCCACTGTCGTAAGCATGTCAGGCGGTTTTAAGCCTGACTATGCAATTGGCAAACCTGCAGGTATTGCTCGGCTTGTTGGTAACACCTCAGCTGAAGAGTCTACAACCCTTCGGAATCTCAATAGCTCGTTTGTTAACCTGTCGGAATATGTCAAACCGGCTGTTGTGCATATTCGATCCGTTACCACGCGAGCCAGTGACTCCAGTGGGAAAATGGTTCCGCTGTCGGGAAGCGAGGGTGCGGGGTTTATTTATCGCAAAGACGGCTACGTTATCACCAATGATCACGTTGTAAGCGGTGCTAACGAAGTTACAGTTGTTACGAACGATGGACGAGAATACAAAGGAACCGTTAAGCGGGCGCCTGAGTGGGACGTCGCAATAGTCAAGATTGAAGGCAAGGATTTCCCGACCTTAACCATAGCCGATACTAAGACGGTCTTACCGGGACAAATGGTTATGGCCATTGGCTCTCCATTTGGACTCGAAAATTCGGTGACTTTTGGGCATGTTAGTGCGATCAAGCGAGAAAACGCCGTCCCTGACTACTCGGGCAATGGTCAAGGTCAAAGATTTTATCCCGACCTCATCCAAACCGATGCCGCAATTAATGTCGGAAACTCCGGGGGTCCGTTGGTCAATATCGATGGTCAAGTTATTGGAATGAATAGTTCGATCTATTCAAAGACTGGTGGTAGCAACGGAATTGCCTTTGCAATTCCTGGCAATGAAGTTCGGTTTATTGCCGACATCCTTATCCAAAAAGGAAAAATCACTCGATCTCAACTCGGTGTTTTTCCAAGGGACATGAAGCCTTATGAGAAAACTGAACGAAAGCTCACGGGTGGGGCTTATGTGGAAGATGTTTCGCCTGGTAGCCCTGCCGACAAAGCCGGCATCAAAAAGGGAGACATCATTTCGAAGATTGGATCACGCACCATAGAGGGGCAGATTGATCTCCGAAACTCGATGTTGGAAATTGCGCCAAATTCCCAAACGAAAGTTGATTACATCAGGGACGGAAAATCAAGCACGGTCACGGTAGCCCTTGAAGAAGCAAAGCCGCTCAAGCAAAAGGCTGATGTTAAGTCGCCTTTTGACGGAAAAGACGGTGATATTTTTGGCTCGCCAGATATTAAGGATTTACAAGAAAGGCTCCGTAGGCAAATGACGCCAAACAAGAGCGAAGGAAATGATGACCAGGAAGTTGGTCCATTGAAAAATGGGCGAGTTCAATTGGGAATCATGATCGAAAATCTAACCCCGGAAAATCGAACGAAGCACAATATTCCTGCGACAGTTTCAGGAGTTTTGGTTGGCTCACTCGAAAAAGATTCGATTGCCGGAAGAAATGGAATCAAACCAGGCGATGTCATTGAGTCAATTGGTCGAAAGAAAGTGGGATCTGTCGAACAATTGAGTTCAGAAGTCGGCAATTTGAACTGGGGGGACCAAGTGAACATCAAAGTTCGCCGCTTCGAAAATGGCTCCGAAATGGCCATTAACAAGAGCATTTTGCTGAAATAGCATCAATTGAATCTAGGCAAAGTTAAAAAAATGCCTAGATTCTCTTCAAATTTGACTTGACTTTGCGTGAGATTGTGATATTCTCTAATTCGGCAAATTTGAACCTAGACGGATTGTGCGAGGGGGAAACTCGATAGCCAATTTAGGAGTAAAAATGAAGTTCTATAATCTAAAGACTCGATCTCATGTTGAAGTGCCAGAAGGCGACGTTCGAAAGACCAAAATGGTTCGAAAGACCAAATCTGGCGAACAGACTCGATATGCACTCAAGGCTTCCTACCAAGGAACCACCCTCTTCAAATTCGTAAACGAAGCGACATTCACCTCTTCCAACGCGAAAGAAGAATAGTTCCGTATACATTTCAGACCAAAGGGCCAGAAGTTTCTTCTGGCCCTTTTCATTTTTCATAGGCATTTTGGCAGAAAACCGAACAGAGGCTTTAGCCTTGCGTTTAAACTCACACTATGGCATTGACCGAAAGGGAGAAAGGCGCACACTTATTAAGACGATTTGGGCTCGGTGCCAGCGAGTCAGAGCTCAACTACTATATGCAGGACGGGCTAAAAGGAGCTATCAATAAGCTTCTCAATTGCGAATCGACCCCGGAAGCATATGACTTCAAGTGGGAAGTAGTTGAGAATGCTAAGGATGCTATTAAGCCCGCTCAAGCTGTCGTGGGGCTCGCCGCGAGAATGATGATGACTCGTCGCCCCCTCGTAGAGAAGATGACGCTGTTTTGGCACAATCACTTTGCAACTAGTGCTGAGAAAGTTACCAACGCACCGCTGATGATCCAGCAAAATGAAATCTTTCGACGTAATGCCCTTGGCAATTTCAAAACCCTCCTGCTAGAAGTTTCAAAGGATCCAGCCATGTTGATTTGGCTCGATGGTCAAGACAATATTAAAGGAAGGGCCAATGAGAACTTTGCACGCGAGGTCATGGAGCTTTTCACCCTTGGCGTTGGAAACTACACGGAAAAGGACGTACAAGAGGCTGCAAGGGCATTTACGGGATGGAGTTTCGTACGCACAGCAAAGGGTAGGGCCGAGAAAGCGCCGGCCCAGTATATGTTCAAGCCAGTTTTGCATGATAACGGTGCCAAGACGTTTTTAGGAAGGTCTGGAAACTTGACCGGCGAAGAAGTAATTGGAATTCTTTGTGCGAACCCTCAACTTGCGGCATTTGTAACAACAAAAATCTGGAATTGGTTTGTTTATCCAAATCCAGAGCCATCCGTCATCAAACCGTTTGCTGAGGACTTTATTCGGTCAGGCCTCGATATTAAGACCCTTATTCGAGCCATTGTTGAGTCCAATGAATTTTATTCGGCGCGTTCGTATCGGAAACTCATCAAGAATCCTATAGATTTTTGTTTGTCGACTACGCGAGCTATGGGTATCGGTGAAAGCATGGCAGAAAAGCTTGCTGCGGCTGGAGCAGGTGAAAGCGCTGCTAAGGCCAAGATTGGTCCAGCTGCTGGCGTATCGGGTGCGATGAAGAACCAAGGGATGTGGCTACTGTATCCGCCTGACGTTTCGGGTTGGAAACCTGGTGAGGCGTGGATAACCTCAGCGACGATGGTCGAGCGAATCAGTTGGGCCAACAAGCTGATGGGAATTACGACGAAGGGCGGAGTAGGCAAATATCCAATTTATAGCCTATTGGCCGATGATCCAACACCCCAAGGCATTGCAAAGAAGTTAGCTTCTATGTACGACGCTCCATTTACTCAAGTGAAACTGGATACGCTGGCAAAGGCTGCTTCTCAAAGTCTGAAAGGTGAAGTTCTCAGTCAAAAAAATGCAAATGCAGTTGCGGCAGATGTATTGAGGCTCATTTTTGGATCGCCAGAATTCCAGTTCTGCTGATACTCGATGGCTGCATTCGGCTCGTGACCAAAATAACAGGGGTTCAACAAGTTTGGGAACCTAGCTAAACCCCTGGAAAGTCCGAGCAAATTTCGTTCATAATAGAAGTCTCTAAGCGGGCGTAGCTTAGTGGTAAAGCTCCAGCCTTCCAAGCTGGCCATGTGAGTTCGATTCTCATCGCCCGCTCCAATTGCCTATTTTAAAAGCTTTGGAATCGCAATTTCGTACCGTTCAAGTACTGATTTTGTGACTTCTCGTGCGCTCATTTGGTGTCCTTCTTTAGCGGCTTCAGTTCCTGATTCTATCGCCGTCTTGCTAGTAGATAAGTCAATCGCTCGCATATGCCATTGGGCCAGATCCATATCCTTTGGATTAAAACTCAAGCCGTTTAGTTCAAGAAATACGATGCCCGAAACGAAACCGACGGCGCTATTTCCGGATTCAAATGGGTTTAGAATCGAGAAGCCACGAAAGAACCGAGCCGCCTGAGACACCACGTCATGGCTCTTGCCGTATGCATACTGGTAACTTGCCGCTTCTTCCAATTTGTCGAAGCTAAACTTGCCCTGCTTGTTGGTGATTTGGAGGTGAATCCAAATAATGTCCTGAACTGTCAAATAGTGCATGGATTGAATGGTCTATTTTAGCCGTTTGCGGTGTTCTTAAACCAAAAAAATCCCCGTTCTCCATGAGAACGGGGATTTCATTGATTGAATTAGAAGACGGCCAACGGCTTAAACTTCTGACCCAGGACGACTTCGCTATCCCCTCCGACCCAATTGTCGAGAGTTGAGGCATAGACCTCACGAAAATCAATCTTGTACTTTAAGTCTCCGTCTTGAAGATCGGTAAGGTCTGGCTTAGAACCATGAATCCCACCCTTCACCTTGCTTCCAATGAGGAACATTGGTGCGGCGGCACCATGGTCCGTTCCTTGACTTGCATTTTCGCTGACTCTTCGTCCGAATTCAGAGAAGACCAAAACGACAACCTTATCGGCTTTGCCAAGGGTCTCCATTTCTCTTTGGAATGATGTGACCGCATTTGAAAAATTCTCTAGCAATTTAGCATGTGTATCAACCTGTCGGGAGTGGGTGTCAAAGCCTCCTGCAGAGAAATAAACGACTCGAGTTGCCGGTGAAGCACCAATAAGCTGAGAAATTTGCTTGAATCCTTTTCCGAAATTATCATCGCCATAGGTTTGCTTTGGCGTGAACTTGCTGAGTTGCTTACTCAAAATGCTCATCGCATCTAATGCCGATTTGTTGGCTTGCTGGACGACTCTGGTCGGACTTCCAGTCATGGCATCCATGCCTTGGATGTCCCTCAACAATTTTTCTGAGTTGGCATCTCCAAGCATGTTTTGTACATCAGTCAAAGAAGCGAAGCAAGGAATGCTCGCGTTTTCACCGACCAGCGACAATGGCTTTTCGGTAGAAAGACCCAGAGCCACAATCGGATTTGGCGTCTGATTCTTCATGGCAATGTCAATATGACGCCCGATCCAACCGTGTTTCATTTTGTCATCTGGACTGGCAGATTGCCAGATATCCATACTCTTAAAGTGGGAGCGATTTGGCTTTGGATATCCAACGTTGGTGACAACTGCGACTTTGCCCTCTTTGTAAAGGGTGTGCATGCCTTTCATTGACGGGTGGAATCCAAGTGACTCGTTCAGCTTAAGAATGACGTTCTCCTGATGAGCGAGGGATGGTCTGTACTTGTAGTAGAGGGCGTCGCTGTAGGGAACGACAGTGTTGAGACCATCGTTTCCACCGGAGAGTTGGCACACGACGAGCACCGTATCACTGGCGGCCTTTCCTCCCTTCGAAATACGAAGTACGTCAGCTTCGGCAATGGTTGACAGCCACTTTGGTGCGGCAAGACCTACCGCAATCATGCCACCATGTTTCATTAAGTCGCGTCTTGTTAGAAAATCACTCATCGTAAATAAACCTTACACCTTTTTTTAAGATATTGGAATCTTATTGGATACAAACGTTGTTAAAAGTATAAAGTTCAAGTGGAAGGATATGTTTAACGTTTGGTCTGTGCCAAAAGCCTCACTCTTGCCAGCATTTTTGCTGGGATGTCTGGTTCTGTTTACTTACTCCACCCTCCAAAACTATGGACCAGAAAGCACGGTTCGGAAGTTCCATACCGCCCTCCACAGGATTAGTCAGGCACAAAGTAACAACAAACGAATTTCAAAACGAGATTGGGACGCCTTGCGATCCGTGATCGAAGAAGACATTGGGAACCTTGGTAGTGCAGCAGACCCGGCAAATCGGGACGGGATTACGATCATAGGTATTGGATTACAACAGTTTCAGTTGGGCAAAACCTATAGCCTTGCGAGAATGGATCGATTAACTCGCGAAGTTCGAATTGCTGTCCTGTACCAAAAGAATGCCAAGTCACCGAGCCTTCCAATCGTTTGGGTAGTGGACAAACCGGTCGGCGGCAGAGAATGGAAAATTAGTGCCCGGAAAACACTTTCCGCCATGCCCGTTCCATAATGAAGTACATATCATGAAATCTCATCGACAAGCAGGAAGAATAAGTATCTTGGGGCTCGCTATTTTTGCCATTGTCGGCATGATTGTCGCATCAATGGTTTTTGCGAAGGAAGATCCATCTTCGGTTGGTGCTCAATTCATGGATGCCCTGGCCAGGCACGATGTTGACAAACTAACTGAACTGAGTTACGTTGACCAATCAAGCCCGACTGAAGCCGAGAAGACAAAAGCTCGCTTACGCGAACAATGGACATTTAGCGTTAAAGTGGCGGGGCAACACTATCCATTCTTTTGGAGAATTTCAGGCGCGACCACAACCTCGGACAATTCCGGATCAGTTATTGTTCAAATCAATAAAGGAGGACCGAACGGATATGACGAGAAGTTCGAACTTCCTCTCGCAAAGTCAGGCGACAAGTGGAAAGTCGATGTTACTCAGATTTCCCGAGTCATGTTCCCTGCACTTCCAGAGTGATTAGCCGGGGGGCCAGGAAAGCTTTCGTCCGCCAAGGAGGTGGGCATGAAGATGCTTGACACTTTGCCCTCCATCCTCTCCCTGGTTAATGACCAATCGATATCCGTTGACCAGGTTCTCTTGTTCAGCAATCTTTTTGGCCGCGTTTAATATTGCAAGATGATCGCCGTGATCTGATAGTTCGGCTAACCCAGTTATCTCTGACTTTGTAACGATAATGACGTGAGTTGGGGCTTGAGGTGAAATATCTCGGATAGCGAACACATGTTCGTCCTCATAAACAAATTCGGCAGGAATCTCTCGATTGAGAATTTTTGTGAAAATCGATGACATTCTTGACATGATATCCGGTAGATGCCATTTCCGAACTGTTGAGCAAAGCCGGTGGCTTTTTCGTGGAATTCGGGTTCAATGTCTATTGGTATGACAATTCAGGAGGTCTGGTACGGCAAATCAGCTTGGGGCTTTGCTGTTCGTTTCCTTCTTTTGCCCCTGAGTTGGCTGTACACCGTTGGATGGCAGACATATCTCCTGGTTTACAAGTTAGGAATCAAAACGCCGTACAAGGCATCCTGCAGAGTCTTATGCATTGGTAATTTCACGGCTGGAGGCACCGGCAAGACTCCTACTGTGGTCTTTGTCGCAAACTGCCTTCGAGAACTTGGAGTTCCCTTCGTGATCGGATGCAGTGGATATGGAGCACCTCATTCTGTCGGGGCATCAGTCACTCCTCGCGGCAACTTGAACGCATCTGAGTGGGGCGACGAGCCCAGCGAAATTCGAGAACTGCTTCCTGAGGTTCCTCTTATCGTTGGTCGAGCCCGGGTTGCGGCGGCAAAACTGTGCGTTGAAAAATTTCCCGGCTCATTATTACTGATGGATGATGGATTTCAACATATGCCATTGTTCAAAGATGTTTCGATCATATTAGATCCTGAGACGCCAAATTCCTTTGCTTTTCCGGCAGGACCATTTCGTGAGCCGCGAAAAAGTGGCGCAAAGCGAGCCGACTTGGTTATTCCTTCATCCCTATTCACTCACCAGTTTTCCAGACTTTCTTTTTCTGATTCAAGTGGTATTTCGGTAGCCGCTCCGGTTAGTGCGAGAGTCATTACCGCCATTGGGAGACCAGAACTTTTTCGAGCTGCGATGGAAGCGGTTGGAGTCAACGTAGCAGAGTTCATCGCCTTGCCCGATCATGACAAACTCGACGTCAATCTCGAGGAAAAGGAAGGAGACCTACCGTGGATCGTCACTCGAAAAGATTGGGTTAAATTGGGTCAACATTGTGATCCGAACAAAGTCCCAATTATCATTGCCAACAGAACAGCCAGCATCGAACCAGTCGATGAGTTCAAGAAATGGCTCAAAATAAAGTTAGGATGAATTTCAAGCCCCTTATCAACAAGCTTGGGCTTGGCCTGTTAACCCTTTCAAAATCCTGGTTTCAGATCAAGGATGTTGAAAGAGCTGAACGTCGAGGCATTCGCCTGGCAAACATTCTTTATTACGTGGACAAGAAGCATCGTAAGCAAACCCACGCTAACCTTGCGATTGCATTTCCCGAATTATCCGAAGCTGAGCGATACAAGTTGGCCCGAGCGAACTATCGGCATATTGGTTGCCTGGTGGCCGACTTCATGGGTTCGCCCGCATTTAGCGACGAGGAAATTGCGATGCCGGAAGAAGGATCGGAGCATATCAAGAGGCTCCTTGCAGAAAAGAAGGGAGTCCTTCTCATCACCGCTCATCTCGGAAATTGGGAAAGACTTGGGGCCTGGGCGCCGGTTCATGGAGTACGTGTCTCGGGTGTGGCACGGAAGGCGAATGACGACCAAATAACTCAAGAAGTAACAAAGATACGCGGAACAAGAGGACTCAATATTCTTCCGAGTGGCAGCGCGGCTCGAGATATCCTAACTCGGCTCAAAGGCGGTGAAATTATTGCAATCCTTCCCGATCAAAACAATGACGAAGCATATATTCCGTTTTTCGGGAAGATCGCGGGAACGGTCATAGGTCCGGCGAGAATTCACCTTAAAACTGGAGCTCCAATCTTGCCAATGTGCATTTTGAGAACCTCACCAGGGAAGTACAAAGTTGTGTATAGAGAACCATTGGTCACCCACGAAGGCGAAACTGCCGAAGAACTTATGACCAGGGTAAATGCGGAAATTGAAGCAATGATTCGACTTGCGCCAGAGCAATATCTATGGATGCATGACCGTTGGCGCAACGCCCGAAAGAAAGGCCTCTTGTGAAAATATTGATTGTTCGATTCTCAGCGATCGGTGACTGCGTGATGGCGGGACATGCTGTGAGCGACTTGCGACTGCAATATCCAGATGCTGAGATCACTTGGGTGGTCGAAGATAGATGTGCGGATATCGTTGCTTCGCCCAAACTGGTCAATCGGCGGCTGGATTTACCCCGTCGCGAATGGCGTGCAAAGGGGGATTTTAGGACTCTCTTCGCGCAATACCGTTGGTTGACGAGCTTACGAAAGTATGGTTTTGATTACGGATTTGATTTGCAGGGGCATAGCAAGACAGCCTGGTGCTTGCGACTATCTGGAGCATCAAAACGGTTATCGATCGAGGGAACAGATGCTTTGGCAAAGAGGTTAAATCCGGTTTACACATCAACTGGCTTTGATGACAGGCATTCCGTAGAGCGGAGTCGCGAGCTAATCCGTAGTGTTTTGCCGATGGAGCCTGTTAGCTCTGACTTTCTTCCCGGCAATGCAGTTGATCGGGATCGAAAATTAGTTACGATTTGCGTAGGTGCCGGGCATCCTTCAAAGATTATTCCTCCAGCAACTTTACATGCAGTCGGAGTCAGTCTTAGACAAAATTCATTCAAAGTTGTTTACTTGGGTGGGAAGGATGATTCGTTCGAGACTCCTCCAGAAACAACCAGTTTAGTTGGCAAGACTTCGATTCAAGAATCCGTTGATTGGATCAGGAAAAGTGCTGCCCATATTGCGGGGGATACAGGAACCGGGCACATTGCGGCCGTTGTAGGCACGCCATTAGTTACAATTTGGGGAAATATGCCGCTTGATCGATTTCGACCATTTACCGAAAGTGTGACCATTCTCAACCATGGCGGTAAACCATCGGCAGTTTCGGCATCGGAAATTGTGGAAGCGACGATAAGGAGAGTAGGATGAACATTCTCATTTCGCGACTCTCAGCTCTCGGTGATTGCGTTT
Source organism: Armatimonadota bacterium (assembly GCA_031430115.1). GTDB lineage: Bacteria > Armatimonadota > Fimbriimonadia > Fimbriimonadales > Fimbriimonadaceae > Fimbriimonas. The sequence continues at coordinate 25,133 of JANPAV010000416.1, forward strand.
GTACGATGCCAGTTGCAACGGCCCTCAAAAGGCAATTCCCCGTGAGCACGATAACATGGGCAGTTGATCCTCGATTTGCGGGCATCGTCGAATGCTGTTCGGCGGTTGATACGATTTTGACTTGCAAGCCGAGTTTTTCATTGGCTTCCTTGCCTCGATTTGACTCCCCATTTGATTTGGCTCTTGATATGCAAGGACTATCGAAAAGTGCACTCATTGTTGGCCGCGCCAAAGCAAACGTAAAATTGGGCTACCATTGGCAACGCGAAATTGCACCCTTCTTTTCCACCCCGGTGCTACCTGATCCTTCTAGTCTTCATGTGGTTGATCAATACCTCGATGTTGCCCGGGCCGCTGGAGCCGAAACAGAGACGGCAGAATTTGGCTTAGTTCCGCAAGACGCAGATCGTGAAACCGTCAAAGCTCTGCTTCAGTCAATTGGGGTAGTTGGTCCTTTTGTCGTCATGAATGCTGGGGCAGGCTGGGCTTCGAAGCGATGGAACCCCGAACACTTTGCCGTGCTTGCCGAAATGCTTGCCACCAGGGGAATTCAAAGCGTTCTGATTGGTGGAAAAGCTCCCGGTGACATCGAAGCAGCAGCCCAAGTCATTAATGCCAGCCTAACACCAATTTCTAATTTGCTTGGAAAGACGTCAGTTCGTGAACTGGTCGCATTAATTTCGCTTAGCAACGCCCATGTCGGTGGTGATACTGGAAGTACGCATATAGCCGCCGCCTTAAGTGTTCCCGCCATTGGACTATACTCAATCACCAAGCCGGCAAGGTCATGTCCATACGGTCAAATCCACCGATGCCACTATTCGGAAGTGGGACTTCATGACATTTTGCCAGCCGACGTTTATAAGACTTGCTGGGAGGCTATCACTTGACCATCGAAGAACTATTAGCATTGCGAACCAATAAGACAGTTGTTTTCACGAACGGTGTGTTCGATATTCTTCATGCTGGTCATGTCGAATACCTAACAAAAGCTCAACATTTGGGTGACTTTTTAATAGTAGCTCTCAATACTGATGATAGTGTTTCACGACTAAAAGGACCTACGAGACCAGTAAATAATCTTGGTGACAGAATGGCAGTGATAGCTGCACTTCGATGTGTGGACTGTGTAGTTTCATTCGGAGAAGATACACCTGAACGAACGATTTCCGAGATTAAGCCAGACATTCATGTAAAGGGTGGAGACTATACGCTAGAATCGCTACCTGAGTCAAAAATAGTTCATGCTTACGGTGGAAAAGTTGTCATTTTGCCGCTATTGGATGGACGATCCTCAACACGAATCATCGACCGAATGAATCAAGAATGAGCCACTTTGACCTTAGCAAACGGCGATGGCTCTTTTGCATGACTCATCCTGACGATGAAATCTCGATCTGTGCGTGGATTCGACGTTTAACTGAAAACGGGAATGAAGTTTATATATCTTGGACCCATTCAAACCCTATTCGTGAGGCAGAAAGCCGAAAGGTTGCTGAATTCCTCGGCGTCCCTCAGACTCATTTATTCTTTCATGGTGCCAGCGATGGAAAGGTTGGCGCAGAGTTTAAGGAACTGCTTCCCGCATTCCGGGACATGATTAGTAGCGTCCGACCAGATGTTATTGCCTGTGGAGCATTTGAGCAGGGGCATCCTGATCATGACACCACGAATGTGCTGGTTAACACAGTTTTCGATGGGGACGTACTTGAGATTCCCTTTTATCATTCCTACGCGACGAAACTACAGCAGATCAATTCATTTTCGGACCCAACTGGACAATCGGCAATCCGACTAACAACCGAAGAAGCCAAGCTAAAGAGACAAGTTGCGAAGATGTTTGTCAGCCAAAATATCTGGAGCGTCTTGCTTTGGTTTGAGATTTGGCAAGCCCTGCAATGCCGACGTTCATATTTGTCGAGTCGAGAGGTCATGCGACTGCAGAAGCACACACTTTTTCGAGTTCCAAACCACCCGCCAAGCCTCGGCAGTAAGATTGAACAAAGTGAAACTTGGCGAACGTGGTGTGATCACGTGTTGCCACATCTCCCCGTCTAGGTACCCTAGACAAATATGTTTCGCAAACTGATGGAGCGCGTCGACCGAATGATGGGTCGGGGTGTCATTGACGAAGAGTTTTATGAAGAACTCGAAGAAGCCCTCCTTCAGGCAGACACCAATATCCAGGTTGCCCACGAAATACTGGAGGAACTGCGGCTTGCGGTTCGAGAAGAAAAAATTACCGACGCCGTTGGAATGCGAGCCAGGTTGCAAAAGGCGATTGGGGACCGTTTCCGGTCGTTAGAGCCAGTTGGATTGGCGGTTGCCGAAGAAGGGCCAACCGTATACATGTTCGTTGGTGTGAACGGCGTTGGGAAGACAACTTCCATCGCCAAACTTGGTCACCTTCTCGTTAACAAGTTTAAAGTCAGCGTTTTGCTGGCGGCGGGGGACACCTTTCGTGCCGCGGCTATCGAACAACTTGATACATGGGCGAAACGAATTGGAACTGACATCGTCAAGTCACAACCTGGCGCGGATTCGGCGACGGTTTTGTTTGACGCAATTACTGCCGCCAAGGCACGGGGAACCCAGTTCGTCTTGTGCGACACTGCCGGACGTCAACATTCAAAAGCCAACCTCATGTTGGAGCTTGAGAAGGTCCGCAAAGTTACGAACAAAGCCCTTGGACGTGACCCGGATGAAGTTCTCTTAGTAATTGATGCTAATACTGGGCAAAACGCGATTCGACAAGCCGAAGAGTTTACGAAGTCTGCCGGGGTGACCGGACTCATTCTCACGAAGATCGATGGCACTGCCCGCGGCGGAGCATTGATCGGAGTCTATGACCGCCTCAAAGTGCCAATCAAATTTATTGGCACCGGCGAGAAGGTCACCGACTTGATCGATTTTAAACCCGACGAGTTTGCTGCTGGTCTGTTTGATGATTAGACCAGCTTTCTGAATTGATGCTTTCCGACTTTCAAAATCTTCCCTACTAGCTCTGCTTGTGGAATCGAAAGGCTGGTTACCTTCTCACCATCCAAGGCGATTGCTCCCGCGCTGATGAGGTCTTTAACCTTTCCATTGGATGCCGCAAGACCAAGGGCAACAACTAAGCTCGGAATCGAAACCAAGCCATCAAAGACCACGCTCTCAGGAATAGCGGCGTCATCCGCTTCGGTAACAACTTTGCGCTGACTAAATGTATCGATAAAGAACTGAACTGCGGCGTCTGCTTCCACTTCGGAGTGGTACAAAGCAACGATTTCTCGACCAAGGCGCATTTTCGCATCTCGCGGGTTCTTCCCTTCCGACATCATCTCAGCTACTTCGGCCATTGGCACGTCAGTACATAGCTCGAACCAGTTGGCAATCGTCTCGTCGGGGATCGACATGGTCTTACCAAACATCGTGTTCGGATCATCGGTAATTGAAATGTAGTTACCCAACGACTGAGACATTTTCTCTTTGCCATCGGTTCCGACCAGCAAAGGACACAATACAACCGCTTGAGGTTCTAGACCATATTGCTCCATAAGGGTTCGCCCGACCAGGTTATTGAACTTTTGATCGTTCCCGCCAATCTCAATGTCACTCTTGATCTCAACCGAGTCCATGCCCTGACACAAAGGGTACAGAATCTCGTGCATTGCAATTGGCTCGTGATTAGTGAAACGCTTCGTAAAATCGTCTCGCTCCATGATTCGGGCAACGGTGTAGCGGGAACAAAGCCGGATAACGTCTTCAAAGCCCATCTTTCCCAGCCAATCCTTGTTGTAGTAAATCTCGGTCTTTGATGGATCAAGTATGCGGAAGAACTGCTTGCTGACCGCCTCTACATTTGCCTGAACTTCTTCTCGCGTGAGTTGCTTGCGGGTTTTGCTTTTGCCGGTTGGGTCGCCAATCAAAGCGGTAAAGTCACCAATAATTAAGCAGGCGATATGCCCCATTTTCTGGAAGTCTCTCAGCTTGCGAAGAACGACCGCCCAACCGAGCGTTACGTCTTTTGCCGTTGGATCAACGCCCAGTTTGACCCGCAAAATCCTTCCAGCCTTGATGCGCTCCAAAATCTCCGATTCACCAATTATTTCTATCGTGCCTCGGCGAATTATTTGAAGCTGCTCTTCTTGGGTCATAGGTTCAAGTTTACCGGGAACTTGTAGGCAAGAATTTCCGGTAAAGTACGGTCATGAGGCTTCGTTCTTCGATATCAATTTTATTAGCGGGATCAGCGGTTCTTGCGAACGCCCAATTTGCAACTGGATTGCGAGAAATCCCCAAGGACCTCCAGAAAGGATTCAATTCGATCAATACTAACGACGGCAAAAAATACCTTGGCTATTTGGCCGGTCCAATATGTGAGGGCCGAGGAACTGGTCAACCCGGTTTTGAAAAGGCGATGGACTTTATGGCCGATAACTTCAAGAAGTTTGGACTCAAGTCCATCATGCCAGACGGTAGCTTTTTCCAACTCGTAGATTTTTGGAAAGTAGGTACGGACGTCAATTCTTTGGTCCTCAAGACAGATCGATACGCAGCAAAGACCAACGAAATTGGTGTTTCCCTCGCCGGAGACTTGAACATCACCGGAAATGTTGTCTTTGTCTCGGCAAACGGAGCAATTGGAGCTTTGTCGGCTGAGCAAGAGAGTCAGGTCAAAGACAAGATAGTAGTCCTGCTCAACAAGAGTAGTCGTCGAAGAATGGAAGGCATGTTTGTAACTGCCGGAGCATCTGCGGTGATCTCAATCGTTGATAAAGTCTCTGCGCCTTCTTGGCAAGGTCGTCGAACAAAGCCTGACGCTTCAACTGCGGTCGCTCGACTCGCCATGACAATGGAGACGGCTAAGAAGATGTTTTCTGCCGATGAAGTGAAAATGATGTCTGCTCCATTAGAAAAGGATTCTTTGGTGGTCTCACCGCTCACTTCATCAATTACGGCTGCTGCAAAGACCATGGTCGACAAAGCCAGAGTGGGTAACGTCGTCGCTAAGCTCGAAGGCTCTGATCCCATCCTAAAAGATGAGTTTATCGGAGTAGGCGCGCACCTCGATCACCTTGGAAAGAACGGCGATGTGGTCTATCCTGGTGCCGATGACGACGGATCTGGTTCTACCGCTCTACTCCACGTTGCAAAAGCATTAACTTCAAACCCAATCAAGCCTAAGCGAACGGTCATTTTTATGGCTTTCTACGGGGAGGAAATGGGACTTGTCGGCTCCGGCTACTTCGCCAGTAATCCGCCAATCGACCTTACGAAAATGGT
>JANPAV010000417.1:0-1599 GCA_031430115.1 Armatimonadota bacterium
ACTTGCGTTCGGAACTTCAGTTTCACTCATTTGTCTGACCTCAAATTTTGCCAATTCGCGGCTGCATTGAACACCATCGCCCAAGACCCTTGGGTTGATTGGCGCCACATTGGATTGATGGCGAAGAGTAGGACATTGCCTTTTCCGACTGGACATTGAATCAATGCGGCTTTACCAGCGAGTTCTTCCCCTTTGTCCAGCGCTCCGCTTATGAGAAGTTTATCAACCGAGGCAAACCTAAGTAAGACCTTTGGACGGGATGCGACCGAGTCTTGCACGGGGATGACTGGTGGAGTATCGGCAGGCTGAGGTCGGACCGTGTACGGCGGTCTCCCTTGGACGACATCAGGATCATTCAAATCTCCTCGACCAGTAGGTCGACCGCTAGCCACACTTCCTCCACGCCCACCGAACCCGCCACCGCCGACACTCAACAGTGGCGTTCGGCTAAAGTAGACACCAACGGTCTCATCGTAACTTGCCGTGATCGGATTCTTCTTCTCCAGGTTTTCAGCGAGAAAGACACTACCTGGTGCAAAGAGATCCTTTGGTTCAGTTATGGAAACTCCGTTAACTAATCCGTACTGAATGGGCACCGAGCAGTTACTTCCGATGCACATAAATAGTCCACCTTCATTCAGGAACTTTTGAATGTTCATCATTCCTTGGAGTTCGATTCCGCCTCGGATATTGTCGGATTGAGCTACTCCTCCCAAGTGTGGAAAGCCGGGCAACGGTTTCCATGGGATCGGTTCGCCTTCTTTGCTAACCCCATTCACAATACTTTGGGCTGAACCACCCGCCGGGGAAAGAATAATTACATCGAACTTACTTTTAAGGTCTGCGGTGTCTCTCAAATCGTGAGTGGAAATATAAGTATAGGGAATTCCAGCCGCATCAAATGCCATGCGGAACCAGCCTTCGTTTTGGGTATTTTGCCAAGTGTGAACCAATGCAATCCTGCCCATTTTTGACTTGTCAACCGGGAATGGTTTTGCCTTTTCCCAAATGGCATTCTCTGGTGAAGATGTTCGATTGAGAACAACTTTGTTGGTGACTCTGGTGGAATTTACGTCAAAAAGAGGACCAAGCGTCCACCCAGTATCATCGTATGGAGACGGATCGTCGGCTCGATAATATTGCTTGTCCAGAAGCATATCTGCCATGCGGCAATACGGCTGATCCATTCGTACGACAAGTGAACCCTTGGCCAGAACCTCGCCATTCTGAATAACATCTTGATTCAAGGTCGTGACTTCAACTCCTTGCCGATTCATCAAGGTCTTAAGCTCGCCGAGATTCCAATCTCTGCCCGGTTTGGCTGAAAGCACGTATGCAGCTGGTCCTTCCGCCCACGGCTTCATTACGCTTCTCTTTGATTTGAGATAGTAGTTATGGAGAAACTTCTCTTTGTTCAAAGCCACATTATGCATTCCCATCAAAAGGGCAGATTGGCTTAGATTTGTATTGTTTCGGATCGACCACCGAACACTTGGAAAGGGCGGGTTAGGGCGGAACCACTGACGGCTCGAGTCATTGCCGGATTGCCGTAGGCCAGTGTCTGCTCCGCTACCGCCTTGAGTCTCATAAAATCTGCCG
>JANPAV010000418.1:0-1615 GCA_031430115.1 Armatimonadota bacterium
CATCCAGCCGTCGCTGAGGCAGCCGTAATTGGCAAGACTCACGACGTGAAGGGGCAAGCTATCGCTGCTTTTGTCATCTTGCGTTCTGGATATGAAGGCTCAGATGCTTTCATCAAAGAACTAAAAGCTCATGTTGCGCACAAGATCGGAGCCATCGCTCGACCGGATGATCTATTCATCTGTGCCGAGCTACCCAAGACGCGAAGTGGCAAGATCATGCGGCGGCTTTTGCGCGATGTCGCCGAAGGAAGAGCGTTGGGTGATACGACAACTTTGGCCGATCCAACCGTTGTCAGTTCTCTGAAGGACAAGTACGAGAGTTCAGAGGGCTAACTCTTTACTGACTTCTTAATTCCCATTTTCTTGATGATCGTTACACGGTCCTGGAGGATTCGGTCGAAGTCGCCAAACCATTCCACCCAGTAGGGTCCGACAATGTTTTTCTCGCCCTTGCTAAACATTTCGCTGATCACGAAGTCTAGATCCTTTTTGATTGATTGATAGCTTGAATTTGCTTCACCGTAATCTTTGGCATCTCCGCATTTCTTGTACACCGCGGTAAAGTTTTTTACTACTTTTGCGAAAAGTTCTTGTTCGTCTCGGTCTTTCGGAATCTTTATCTCAGAAAATCCAGGTGCGACAACATTCGGCTGTGAAGGATAAACCCCGTTGCGAATTCCGTAGAAGAACTCTTCCCTTAGAATTGCTTTCACACTGGGCATAGGCAATGGCGCCAGAACATTGTATGGAAGCTGCCTTCCGATAGCGGGATATTTGTCCACAAGCTTGAGTAGATATTGGTAATAGGACTTTTCCAGTGAAGCTGCCATAAGAGCGGTCATGAATTTCGAGTTAGTCAGAGCAAGGGTTGGTAACTTGCGAGTCTCATGAAGACCTTTGATGACTTCTAACAGATTCCCCGAGGCTGCCGCCCTATTCGCATCATCCATTTTGACTCGAATCATTGCCCGCACAACCGCTTCAGGATGCTTCATTTTATCGTCTGTAGGATCGTATTTAGGTCTCCACCCATGCCGGATAATCCTATTTGCCGACTCCAGCAACTGTCGATCTGAGGATTGGATCAAAGTATCACTTCGAGCCACGTCACCAAAAGACTTAATTCTCTTGAGAACCTTGGTGTCCGAATAATCGGTTGCTAATTGCATGCGGCGTTTCTCATTAGTCGTCCATATGCGTCTCGCGACTTCAAGCTCCTTGGCTAGTTCTTGGTGCCCCTTCTCTGACGGACGTGGACCCATGTCTGCGATAGACATCGGCAATCCCGCCTTCTTCGCCTCGACAAGAGCCTTGATACATTCGCTCTTTGCGTCGGCAGCCAGAACCGAAACAGCCCGAGCTCCAATAATTGCGACTGCAATCAACCGCATATCATTTGAGACGCCCCCATGCCACTTTACGTTGCACAATGAGAGAAGGCTAGCCGAAGCCGAGAACCTTGATCGTTTCAAGTCGCTTAGCTTCCGCCTTATCGAGTGCTCTGGCTCCCTCTGCCCAGGATGGTCCAAGTTCTATTTCTTCCTCGTCTTTGAACTTATAGGTTCCTAACTTCGACTTCAAACCCTTATATCGATCTTCGAGTTCTTTACCCGAC
>JANPAV010000419.1:0-7775 GCA_031430115.1 Armatimonadota bacterium
TACCTGGTCTGTGCCCGAAAGACTTTCCAAGCGGTCACCAAGTTTGTACTTTGGTGCCCCTGGGTCATCGGGCAAAGTAATGATCGCAAAGGGCGAATCGAAACTTGATCCTCCACAAGCTCCAAGTAGGAACACAGTGAACGACAAGCCACAGCCCATTGCAATAAGTTTTTTGCGATTGATCATTAGCTTTTTCTCCTAAAGCGAGTCCGAACTCGCTGGTGGGATTATTAGCCGTATATGTTTGAAATTTGTTTGGGAACTGTTTAATGCCTAGGAATGGGTGTTAGGGCTTTGTTAGAAACCAAGCACTGGCACTCGCCGCTTCGCGGATTATCTTTAGTGCAACGGAAGATAACCCGGCTCCCCTAAGCTAACCTAGCTGTGCCCTTGAGATGGCAATACTCGCTAGCAAGGTTGTCATGCGCATTTTGCACTTCTTCTACTTCCCAGCTTCCCACGCTTCTTCGCTTCTTCGCTTCTTCGCTACTTCCGATACGTCAAATGATCCATTTCCCTTAATTCAAGGGTGATCTTGGCTTCCTTGCTGTCGCGTGATGCGGCAAAACACTCTAACAGCTCGGCGTACATCCCGTCAGCAATCGCATTCTTTAAATCTTGAGGTCGACCATCGAATATTGCTACCTCACAATGAATGAATCCGTGAGGACCGCCCTCGCCAATAAGCCACGTGTGTTGGAGGTTATGATAGGCCTTGATGGCGTGCGAATGAATCGTTTCAAAGGAAGCTAGTTTTGCCACCAGCCGCTCCAAGATTTCAACGAGATCTTGGTTTTCAACAACATCGCTGGTTGTTTGAAGTTTGATGTGAGGCATTTAGGTTGTTTCTGACTGAACGAGTTCTGGATTTGTTTCCTTTCCAAAAAATGACCAAAAGAAAATCCATCCGACGAGCGTAACGCAGGCAAAGGCAAATTTGATTTCCTGACGAATTGCGGGGCTAAAGCTAAAGAACCCTTCGATCGGAGCGGCAATAAAGCAAAGGAAAACTCCGGTGACGATCATCGTCACTCCGTCTTTCGCCGATCTTCTTAACGATTCACCGCGAGAGTAGATGCCCGGCACCAGAATCGCCCATCCGAATCTTAGGCCGGCTGCTCCAGCAAAGATCACTCCGCTGAGTTCTGGGACGCCGTGAGGAGCAATTGAACTAATCAAGAATGGCAACTTGTGAACCGATTGCATTTCGCTGGCAAGGGCACCAAGGATTGCGCCATTTTGAAACAACATGGCAATCGAATAGAAGCCCATCGTTCCAGCTCCTACTGCACCCGCAATAATCGAGACTTTCGGGTTGTTGCCTGCATAAAAGAACGTCATGAAACCACTAGTGCCTACGTCTCGTTGTTCATGAGTACCCTTCTTCCAGTCATCAAAAACGCCGTCCATTCCTCCCGTGAAATAGGTCAAGTAGGAGTGGTCTTTCGTTACCAAGAAGTAGGCAAAGAGGGTCGATCCAAAGAAAATCAAAAACGAAACCCAAAAATAGACTTTGTTCCGGCGAAAAGTCCTGGCCGTTTCGTGAATCATGTCACCGATAACGTTTCCGATTGGCTTTGGAATTCGCTTATAAAGGATTCCGTGTGCCCGACCAACCAGATTGTTGAGGTACATGGTCAGCGGTTCATTGGCACTTCTCGTTCGAATGAGCGAAAGATCAGTAGAAGCCCGTCGATACAGGCGAACGAATTCAAGAATTTCGTGGTTGCCAAGAGCCTGCATCCGAACATCCGAACGGACACAAAGTTCCTCAAGACGCTTCCAATCAGCAATTCGGCGGTTAACTAGTGCTTCTTCGTTCATGCGTCTCCGATTGAATTATAGAATTGAAATTGGTCAAAATAGTTCAAAATTGCTGGTGATAGATGGTCAATTTGATGGAACCCATCCACAATTGAAATGAATTGCCAATGAAACTTCTTTGGTGTTCAAGGCGTCAAAAACAACTAAAGAAGCAAATTATTTCGTCTTGGCACAGAACATGCAAGCAAAGCCATGCGTCATAAGTTCAGACAAATGTCTGCCACCCTCGATAAAGAGCAATAATGTCAGCCCAGAGACAATCACAATTTGAGAGCGAAGATTCCTTTCCAAGTTATCTGAGCAGACTAACGCTAGAACCATTGCTTTCGGTCGAATCCGAAACCGAGTTAGCCAGAGCCGCCCGCTTAGGCGATGGGCAAGCCAGAAAGCGACTTATTGAGGCTAACATGCGATTGGTCATCAACATCGCAAAGGGATACAACTGTCGATATATTCCCCTTGAGGACCTGATCCAGGAAGGAGCAATTGGTCTCATGCAGGCCACCGAACGATTTGATCCCGACAAAGGCTTTCGATTTTCAACTTACGCAACCCACTGGATTCGACAAGCGATTGGTCGGGCGATAGACAACAAGGGCAAATCCATCCGTCTGCCCGCCCACATCTCACAATCAATTCGAAAAATTGAAAAGGAGAAAGAGCTCTACCTTCGAAACACTGGATCCGAACCAACCATCGAGCAACTTGCAGAAGCGATGGGAATGACCGAGCGGAAGCTCATCAATGTTATAGGAGCGGCTCAAGATATTCTTTCGCTCGACAACCCGATTGGCGATGGTTCCGGTACAACACTTGCCGGTCTCATTCGGGATGACGGTGAACATGATCCTGAAGGTAAAGCGGTTAAAGAGGCAGTAATTGGTGAGTTAAAGCAGATTCTCAATGAACTTAATGAGAAAGAACAAAAAGTGATGTCACTGAGATTTCGCATGAACGGTAGCGGTCTCCAAACCGATGAAATTGCCGACGCACTTCAGATTTCCAAAGAAAGGGTTCGACAAATTGAAGTTCAAGCCATTAGGAAACTAAGAGTTATCGCCCAACGGCGTCGGTTAAGGGACGTTCTTTAGTTGGATTAGAATCAATATACGTCTCTATTGAAAAAATAGAAGAAGAATGAACCAGAAATCAATGTTTTCAGAATAATTATCCAGTTTTTGGAACCGCAAAATTGCTAGAAGTGTTAATGTGAATCATGGCATGTTCGGGAAACAATTATGGAATTTTGAATGGTGCTTGCGGTACTACTGCAAGTGCACCTGGAACACCTTCATTGGCTGGTCCTCACCTTATCGTCAGCAATTGTCCTGAGACAGTAAATGCGGCTGCTCTCTTCACCAAAGTAGTAGATGGAGTAGCGACAAACACTCTTTATCGTGCGGAATTGGCACTACCTGCGGGAACAACTCGCATTCGCGTTTTCATTTGGCATCTAAATAACATGGGTGGCAATCGAGTCTTTTCTCTCTTTGGTCGACTCGTAAGTGGATCTGGCACAGTAAGTGATAAGCGAGTCACAGCCCAAGTCACTAACAATTATCCACCCCTTGGATTGTGCTTAGCCAAAGTCCATTTGTGGGGCGAGTGAGATGCAGCCCTTGCAAATGTACCGCTTAGTCAGACCGAAGCGGCCATTTGGCAGAAGGGGAGCGTAGGAAACAACATGCTTATTGGCGGCATTATGGAGTTTAACGTCGAATTGGCTAGCGCAGGCACACTCTGCCTCCGAACAACAGTTAGCACGGGTACAGGTGCACCTGGTGCCTGGAACCAAGAGCCAGCTTTCGATCCGACCGTACATGTCCGCGGCTACTGGCCTTTTAGCGAATTGACAATGGACGGTGGCTCTGTCGACGTAAAGGCAGTACAAGGTCCTCCCACCAGGAGGATTATCGAGGCGGTTGCCACTGGAGGACCAGAGTTGGCTGCTTTTGCCAGAACAACTGGCGATGAACACGGAACACCAAGAGGTAATAGGGGATGTTATGGTGCAAATCTCCTGTACGACTTTTCGGTTACGAACTCTGGCGAACAAGGCTATCCGTTGTTTGTGTATGGTCAATCGCGAAACGTCTCGAATCCAAGTAATGCTTTTGGTTATTTCGGTCCGCTGAGCATTTTGAGTCCGGGTAATTTCACTAAGCGCGGAGTAACCCAATTGCGTTGCGATGGTACTTCGCCTTTACCAGGCGACTATGTGAGGCTAACAACTTCCGATGGGACCACTGAAACGCCGGTAAACATCCCCAATGGTCAGTCCTTTACATACAGAATCGGTGCAGCAGTAGCCGGAGCTGCAAGTGCGCCGTTTAATATTGCGTTGAGTGGCATCGCATACCAGCTAACCGAACCAGCTCAATAAGAATCACCATGGGAATACTAACTTTTATATCGCTAACTGCCTTGATTCAGGAAGAAGCAATTCCTATTCAAACTAAGTCTTTATTTGACTATCGACAAGCCACTCCAATTCTGACTGCCCCAAAAAAGGGATCATTGGCGGAACGATTGGCTGGTCTTGCTCAAAGGGAACATGGACTAACCGCATTTGTTGCCGATGATGGGAGCGCGGTCGCGATGTTGATAGGCACTTTCGAGATGCTTGATGCAAAGACAGGCGCCGCTATCACCGAAAGTGACCAATTTCGGTTAGAGATTAGGGATGGAAAAATGACGGCGTTTAATGTCAGTCAAGAGACAGGAATTCGTAAAAGCTACAAAGGCGCGGTTGAAGTTAACCTCAAACCAATTGTGATTCTTGACCGGTATCGGACTCTTTGCATTAATGGTTCAGTCTCCCTACGAATGCCGAATGATCCGAAAATTCCAGACAAAAAGATATTTTTGGCTTTAGTCGACGACCGCCAACGTGGCTCACGTCCTAACATAGTTCGAGCAATAGACTTTGGAGAGCCCGTCAATTCTGCAGGGATTTCGGCGGTCGGGTTCTCAAATGGGAAATATGTTCTCAATATTCCTACCAAAAAAGGAAGCCGTTTTCTTGCAGTTAACCCAGAAACCCTCAAGACTCAATGGGTAAAAGCTCCAAGTTGGACAAGCATTGGTAAAGACGCACAAACAATCAAAAAGAAAACGCCTAACATCAGCCTTTTCGCGGGCACCCGCTGGGCATCGAAGTCATACTTCCTCTCCCATACGAAATATGGTTCCGAGATGGTTGGAGTTGTCTGGGATGGAAAGGTTCTTCGCCATACGGATCCTTATTTTTTAGTTGCAGCAAGTGCCAACGGGCGCTATGGGTGGCTTGTTGACAGAAAGACTGGTAACCAGTGGCTTCTTGAACGTTAGGCCGATAGATCGAAAGACGTGGCATTCGGAATCTACAGTAATTCACTCAATGTGGTGTATCTACCTACTTGACAAGATGAACTCCTATTGGCCCGTCACGGACAATTCCTATTGGCGTCATTCCAGGAATATCTTCCTTAGTGAATAATGCAAGGCCACCGCTCGTCTGAGGGTCAAACACGACCTGAATTAACCACGGTTCAACAGTGTCTTCTATGTGGCACATCTCACCGATGAACGCTCGATTTCGTCCTGCACCACCAGTCGTATGACCTCGGTCAACTAACTCACGCAGTCCGGTAAAAATCGGCAAAGCGTTCGCGAAGATCTCGATTGCTACATCAGAGCTTCGGGCAATGTTGAATAGGTGTCCGCCTAAACCGAAGCCGGTGATGTCGGTCGCACACTTTACGTTGTGTTTATGCCCTAACAGGGCAGCTTCAGCGTTTAATCGAGACATGCTCGCGGTTGCCTCTTCCAATGTTTCTGTCGGGCAGTCATCAAACTTTGCTGCTGTCGTCACAATCCCGGTTCCCAGCGGCTTGGTTAAATAAATCTTGTCTCCTGGCTTAGCTTCCGTATTGGCGAACATTCGGCTTGGGTCAATTGTTCCCGTCACCGCCATACCAAACTTGGGCTCTTTGTCGACAACACTGTGTCCACCAAGAATGGTTGCACCGGCTTCGATACACTTGTCCGCCCCGCCCTGCAAGATTGCTGCCCATACTTCCGGTGGAGCCGCTTCCGGGTCAAAGCACGCGATATTCAAGATGGTTAGCGGCGTGCCGCCCATCGCGTATATGTCGCTTAATGAGTTCGCCGCCGCTATTTGACCAAACGCATATGGGTCGTCAACGACCGGAGTAAAAAAGTCCAATGTCTGCACCAACGCTAAGGAATCCGAGATACGAAAAACCCCTGCGTCGTCGCGTGTTTCCAGACCGACGAGCAGATTCGGGTTTTGGCTTGGCGGAATTTGACGGAGAACCTCCGTCAGCTGGGTTGGACCCAGTTTAGCCGCTCAACCAGCGCAAGTAACCATGTGCGTAAGACGCATTACTTGGAGTGTACCGGCGGTACTCTGGACGTAGAAAACAAATCGATGCAAGTTCCTCCCGTACAATTCGACCTTTCCGCCGAAAAAGTGGATCCGCCACTTCCTCGTTTGCGGTGGGTATGGGTCCTATTCACCCTTTTGTTTTCCGTCATCATTGTAAATTCACTGCTCACTCACGACAAAAAGTCTGCGATTGAAGAAAATCCGGCAAAGGTAAAGGAAAAGACGCTTGAGTTAAAGCTTTGCCTAAAAAGCATGACCGCAGAAAGCGGTAGCAATCGGGGGCCGAAAGCGTTTGAGCAAGAGATAGAAGATCTTCTCGAAGGGTCAAAGAAGGACTCGAGTGCTCAAAAGTTGAGGATTGTACTTCGGGTCGAAGACAAAGATATGCCTTTTAAGGAAGACATGAGAAACTTGGCGAAGTCTTCGAAGCCAGAAGATCAGGCGTTTGCAAAACTTTATACCGAGCCCAAGCCCAACAAGGACGAGACTCTTGCGCTCCTCAAACAAATTGATGGGAGTGAACTATCAGAACGACTTGCGCTTGTCCAAACGAAGGAATTACTCGGTGACAAATCGATTCGGGCAAAGACATTTGATCCATCAAAAGCCATTGGCCTCAGTCTTCTTGGAATCTTTGGAGTCGCTGGCCTAGGCATTGGGATGGCACTTTGGTATGTTTACGCTTTTCAACGGCAGACCAGCCGCTTTTTACCAAAGGGTTTGCCTCTAGCCAAGATTGACTTAGGAAGGGCGGATCGACTGATGTTCGTAGCCCTTGTCATTATTTCAACCTATTTTCTGAGTGGAACGGCAGTCGCGTATTTTGTTAAGAAGTTGAATTTTGGTATCGAGTTGTTTGTTTTCCTTCCGGTCTTTGTCGCGATTGTGGTTTGTCTTAGCATTCCAATTTTTGGATGGCGCATCACACCAAAGTCGATCGGAATTTCTTTTGAGAAGTTTCCCGAGAAGCTTGGTTGGGCCGTCGCCGCATTCTTTGCGAACATCCCCATCCTTCTTGTGTTTATCGTGATAACCGCGGGATTGCAAAAAGTCCTTCCCGGTGGCGGTCATCCGGTTTCAGAAGAGCTGATGAACAATCCAAAGCCGATGGATCTCATCAAGATTGGGATTCTGGCTTGCGTCATCGCACCAATTTGGGAGGAAATTTTCTTCCGAGGACTACTGTTCCCAGCATTCACGCGTATGTTCAAAAAGCCGCTCTATGGGGCTTTGCTTTCAAGTTTCATCTTCGCCTCGATTCATCCGCAAGGACTCTTGGGAATTCCTGTTCTCATGGTTGTTGCTCTCATGCTTTGTGCAGTGAGCTATCAGACTAAATCATTGGTTTCTAACATCATGCTGCATGCATTGCATAACGGAGCGACTCTGGTCGCGGCCCTAGTGCTCATGCCACTGCTCAAATAGGCCTATGACTCATCGATATGTTGGGCGCCGTCCCAAGCCGCAACTTCCCAGTTGTCGCGTTGACGTATTGCGTTTCGCCACTTTGGGAGGTCCATGAGAAGTCCTTCTCCGAGAGCAACGCAATAAGGCTCATAGA
>JANPAV010000420.1:0-2531 GCA_031430115.1 Armatimonadota bacterium
ATCAGAGCAGTGAAATGTGTAGGTAGACCCCTGAATCCGCAGCAAGAGGTTTAGCAAGACGAAGGCATAATTCCCGAATCATATCATAGTTTCGGCGACCCTACGGGTCGGGTTTTTGGGATGTACCCACCAGGGGTCCCGAAGACGGGATACCCTGGCCTCAGAAAAGACTGACATTAAGTCAGTCTTTTCCAAGGACTCTTCATATGTGATCCTCTGGATCAGAGCATTGAATTTTGTAGGTAGAAAGCCGGAGCCGTAGCAATAGGTTAAGTAAGTCGAAGGCCCTGTTCCTGAGCCCAGAAGAGACTGACATTGATTCAGTCTTTTCCATGGGCTCTTCAGTTGCGATCCTCCGGATCAATGCCTTTTAGCTACAAAGTAAAAAAACCCACAGAATCGTCTAGTATGCCGAAGGCTGTCCTGATCGATGAACCTGAAGAAAGTTTAGCGTGTCTTGCTAAGGCGTCCCATTGGGACTTAGGATTGGTCAAATCCAGGAAACTTTGCTCGGATTACCAAGTTCGATCAATTCTTCGACCGATTTGACGCCATCAACATGGATTCGGATCAACGGCGTTGAAGACTCTGCATAAAGATCCCATGCGTCAGGACCGGGTTTCCCAAACGACCGATATCCTTCGCTAGTCGCCATTCGCCAAACTTCTTCTGCGGTTAACGGCTTGTTACGCCTTTCACTGACCGCTAGAGCCGACCGCATTTCAGCGAACATGTCAATAACGCCACCACTTGCGGGTGAATCGAGTCCAAGTCCTACCGTGATTCCGGCATCGAGAAACTCCCGAACTGGTGCTTCGGGGCATTGCAATCGAACATTCGACCGAGGGCAGTGGGCGACGGTTACGCCTTGAGAAGCCATGATGGCAATGTCGGCTTCGTCCACATCGCAACAATGAACGCATTGCATACCTGGACGAAGGACGCCTAGGTTATCCAGCACTTCGACTACCGATTGGTTGTAGACTTCAAACGGTACAGCCCGGGCGGTTCGGCGTTCGGCAATTGGCCCTTTTCCATACTTTGTAAAGTTCGATTCATGTTTGGTTTCGGCAACGTGGATGCTTGAAGGCGTATCTAGCGAACCCAGATACTGAAGCGACTCGTGGTTTACCGTGAAGTAGGCGTGGGGATTCAGAGATGCGTTTGGAAAGATCATTTGAGTCTCTCGCAAGCGATTTGATACAAAAGTAAGGCGTTCTGCCGGAGTCATGGACTCCGATAACGTGATTACTTCTTGAAATATCCAACCACCAAGACCGTGCTTGATCATGGCTTCGGCAGAACCAGGTCGATCTGAATGTTCTCCGATCCAGGCGACTCCTGCGTTTCGGTTTTCGGTGGCGGCAATGTTGCATTGTTCGCGAACATATTCCGGCGATTCTAGGGTCTTGAGTCTTGCCAACTCATAAATCCATTCGTAATACTCTGGATGCCCTATCTGATTCAGCATCCCGCGATATTCGAGATGCGAATGTGCGTTCACAAAAGCCGGAGAAACAACGAACGATTCACTTGGGTGGGAAGACGCCCGGATTTCTTGGATGACACCGTCAACAATAGCTAATTCTAACCCGCGCTCCAAAACTCCGTTAAAAATTAGACCGTGCGGTCGAATCCAATCCACTTAAAGCTTGGTCGCCCACAATTTGTCCAATTGTCCACGACTGAGAGATTTCGCGTGGAAATCACCCATAAGAGTGCTGTACCGGTACGTTTGAATCAAATCTAAATAGGTGTTTACGTCGTCTCCAGCTTGCAGTCCCCTGCCACTGCCGTGCCAGTGTCCAGCTCCATCAAAAAGTACATTGACTTCGGCGGGCAGCTCAAACCGATCTTGGGAAAGGAACTTAAAGGCTATCTCGGTGCGAAAAAGGTAACTCGAACGATAGGTCGCATAGAGTGAAGGCGAAGATACGAACGTATCTGGATAATTGTGGTCAAGTATGCGGGTGCCAGTATCGGACGGGCAATGGAAAATTTCCCGGCTCTTGGTATAGGGCTGGAGAGCGTCTGGTAGTTCAAGCATGAACGGAATTTGAGCCTGGAAGTCTGGCTGACCAGACCAAATGTTTGGGTCATATTTGTCGCTGGCGTCAACCGCATAGGGAAAGATGTCGTCGTGATCTCCCATGTAGAGGGTCATTGCGGTGCCAATTTGCTTTAAATTGCTGATGCACGCTGATTGTTTTGCCGCTGCTTTTGCGCGGGCAAAAACGGGAAAGAGAATCGCAGCGAGAATGGCTATGATTGTAATAACAACCAAAAGCTCTATCAATGTAAACCCGCGCTTCATCCACTTCATTGTACGTTGAAACGACGAATTTTGAAGCAGTAGTTCCGGCTAGACGAATATGTCTGGCAAAATGGTGCGCAAATCTGCCAAAATAAATGTTCGCGCTCGTTTATTCGGGCATTAGGAGCGAATCTTTGGCCAAGCCGATTTCCATCAAACCAGAAGAAGCCGTTGCACGTTCATACGCAG
Organism: Armatimonadota bacterium; assembly: GCA_031430115.1. Taxonomy (GTDB): domain Bacteria; phylum Armatimonadota; class Fimbriimonadia; order Fimbriimonadales; family Fimbriimonadaceae; genus Fimbriimonas. The sequence continues at coordinate 2,504 of JANPAV010000420.1, forward strand.
ACCGACTCATACTTGAAAAACTTTCAGA
>JANPAV010000421.1:0-1526 GCA_031430115.1 Armatimonadota bacterium
GGTTGCCAGTTCAAAGTTACTAAAAACCGATGACTTTGGACTATTTGATCGTCACGAGGTTCTCAAAGCCAAGGACTTAGTTCCCCAGGTTTCCTGGGGAACCAACCCGGGAATGACGATCGACCTTACTGGAGAAATTCCTGAACCACGTGATGCATCGGAAGAAAGAGCTTTGAAATACATGGGGCTCAGGGTCGGAGACAGAATGACTGACCAAGCCGTAAATACCGTTTTCATTGGTAGCTGTACCAACGGTCGCATCGAAGATTTACGCGAAGCAGCATCCATTATCAAAGGTAAACATGTAGCTTCTGGAGTTCGAGCCTTAGTCGTACCTGGTAGTGAAGCGGTTAAAGAACTTGCCGAGCAAGAAGGATTGCAGGATATCTTTACAGCTGCCGGTTTTGAGTGGCACCGATCGGGGTGCTCAATGTGTCTTGGAATGAACGGGGATATCCTTCGTCCAGGACAGCGCAGTGCTTCGACCTCAAACCGTCCATACGAAGGGCGACAAGGACCCGGATCTCGAACCCACTTGGTTTCTCCAATTACGGCTGCGGCAACGGCATTGAAAGGCAAATTCGCTGACCCGCGAGAATATCTATCATGATCACGCAAACCCTGACTCTTGCAGAAATGGATTCGCCGATTGGCACGATTCATTTGTTCGCAAATGAAGAAGGGTTATGTGCCTTGTATATGAACACCCATCGGGACCAACTCCCATGTGGCGTTCCTGGTCCCAACAAAGTACTTGACCAGACAATCTCCGAACTAAAAGAGTATTTCGACGGAAATCGACGCGAATTCTCAGTTCCGCTTTTGCTCGCCGGAACCAAGTTCCAGCAGACTGTTTGGGCCGAGCTGATGAACATTCCTTTCGGAACTACGATCAGCTACGGGGAACTTGCGAAGCGACTCGGGGACCCATTATTGACAAGAGCGGTGGGAACAGCTAACGGTGCAAATCCCATTTCAATCATCATTCCTTGCCATCGAGTGATCGGCGCAAACGGGCATTTGACGGGCTACGGCGGCGGAATTGAGAAGAAGCGATGGCTACTGGATCATGAAGCCGAAGACCAATTATTCTAGCAATGCAAGGGTACCGCTCCAGTTTCGACAAGTCACAACTCCAGTTTGATCACATCTTTGACTATCTATCAAACAGCTATTGGTCACCAAACATCCGCCGCGATCTTGTACAAAAGGCCATCGAAAATAGTCTCTGCATTGGGGCTTATGAAGAAAGCACCGGAGACCAAATCGGCTTTGCCCGCCTCGTAACCGACTACAGCAGATTTGCCTACTTGTGCGATGTCTTTGTACTCAACGACTATCAAGGTAAAGGGATTGCGCAATGGATGATTCAAGCCTTGATGGACCATGACGATGTCAAAACGGTTGGACATTGGACCCTCGCCACTAAAGATGCGCATAGCCTGTACGCGAAGCTAGGCTTCGAACCCGCCAATGAACGTTACATGATGATGAGGCGATCCAGCGAGCGGTGGCAAGAATCCGAC
>JANPAV010000422.1:0-1861 GCA_031430115.1 Armatimonadota bacterium
TAATTGAGTTGGTGGATTTACCAAAGATCAATCCGTTGCCGCCGGTGGCCATCACAACCGCGTCAGCCGCATAAGACTCAATCTCCATCGTTCGGAGATTTTGAGCCGTAATGCCTCGGCAACGACCTTCAGAGTCCTTGATAACTCCTAAAAATTCGTAACCCTCGTACTTTTCAACGAGGTTATCGGCTTCCCATCGGCGGACTTGCTCGTCGAGCGCGTACAACAATTGTTGACCAGTTGTCGCACCCGCATAAGCCGTCCTGTGCTTGAGAGTTCCGCCAAATCGTCGGAAGGAAAGCAACCCCTCATCGGTTCGATTAAACGGTACACCCATTCGATCCAACAAGTAAATGATCGCTGGAGCCCGCTCAGCCATTCGCATGACCGGAGGCTGATGGTTGAGGAAGTCGCCACCTGTAATCGTGTCCTCGAAGTGAAGATAAGGCGAATCGCCTTCACCTCGGAGGTTTACCGCCCCGTTGATACCGCCTTGGGCACACACTGAGTGTGAGCGCTTCACAGGAACAATGCTAAAAATCTTAACCTTGTTTCCCGCTTCTGCCAGCTTCATTGCTGCCATTAGTCCGGCTAACCCGCCGCCTACCACGACGACTGTCCGTTGTGCTGCCATTTGTCCTTACTATTCTACGCAGTTTGGCAAAGATCTCGCCAAGTTGTACGCAAATGTCTTGACAGGATGTCTTTACTTTAGTGCTTCGGCAATGGCCTTCGTCATTCCATCAGCATCAATTCCTGCAGAGCGAAAAACAACCTTGCCGTCTTTGCCAATAACAATAAAACTTGGCCAAGCCATGATGTTGTACGAGATTGAAATTGGACCAGCGGGCGACCCATCGACCAAATTCCGGTGGGTAATGTTATACTTTGCCTCAAGCTCTCGGACAACGGAAGCATCGCCATCACTATTGATTCCGATGAACTCGACGTTTTGTCCGTCAAAAGTCTTTTCGACGCCTTGCATGATCGGAATCGTTCGCTGACAAGACGGGCACCAGTTCGCCCAGAATTCTAGAACCACTACCTTTCCTCGAAGTTTGGTTAGTTGGAATTTTTCGCCCTTGCTATCCTTGGAAACAAAATCAGGAAACACATCGCCGGGCTGCAAGTGCTTCTTTCGTAAGATAATTTCTCGAGCTCCCTTTGCTGCAAGTGTTCCGGGATATTGTTCGACCAGACGATTGTAAACATCCCATTTGATATCGAGAATGTCCGACATCGTGTTGGCTTTCATCAAGAGGAGCGAAGCGGTTGTCACCTTGGACTTGCTTCCGGCCAAGAAGGGGTCAAAAACTTTCGGTAGCTTATCTCGCGCCTCAAACGTATCTGCAAATTCAGCGATTAGCCTTCCCCAGTACAATCCAAATTCTTCCTCGTCTGCGGTTGTAACCTTCATGCCTAAGATTTTGTCGATCAATTTGCTTTCACGATCAAAGTTTGGTTTTGCTGTAACAAGGGCGAGCACCCAGGACTTTAATGCCTTTGGGGTCTTCTTTTCCTTTTGGGCTATAGACTCGAATGCCTTTGAAGAAGTATCGTCTACTCGAAAATCAGGAGGTGGTTTTGACAGTAAATACCGATCACCCTTTTCTAAAAGATCTCGATAGTGCCTACGTAATTCTTCAAAATCTTGCATCGCCGGCGATTTAACCTGCATTCCAAGAACGATTGCCAAAGGAATAATCATGGTCTAATGCTCACACTCGGAACCCAAACGATCCCTTTTAAAATAGTTGTATTGCTGCCCTTCTTCCAATCCCCGACGTGCAATTCGCTGGTATAGACCTGCTTTTTACCCAGAGTAGAAGTGTCCCGACTCGAGCAGTAGGCAAACAAGGAA
>JANPAV010000423.1:0-4219 GCA_031430115.1 Armatimonadota bacterium
TGCGCAGAGGACTTGGACGCCGTGCGAGAAGCCATAGTTCACGTCTACTTTCGCAAATCCAACATGCTGCAGCAAATAGCAAAGGCGATGAGCGGTATAGCCCCACTTATGATATAAACCGTCATTGTGTTGGTCGCCCCAGAGCGCCATTGAATAAAGACCCCAGCGATGATTCGTATGGTATTCGTTAGTTACTTCCGTATACATATTTGGCTCGGGCGCGCCAAGGAACTGGGCGGCACACCATGCAATGTCGGGGACTTCGATATAGGCTAGTCCGCCTGGCTTAAGAACTCGTTGGATCTCACGGCAAAGTGTTTCGCCATCTTTAAATCCAAAGTGTTCAAGCACGTGGCTTAATAACACTTCATCAGCTGTATCGTTGTTAAACGGCAGAATAGGAAAGTCGGCCTGGACAACGGATTGGTCTGCCGGGAATTTGTCCACATTCGTCCATCCGGAGCGAACATCGCTACCACAGCCAAGATTTAGCTTTACAACGTCGAGTGATTGCTGTACCACACTCTAATCTTAGGTATTTTTACCTGGAACCTTAGTGGCTACTTCAAAGTAATTGACTTTGACATCGCATCAAAGATTGGCTTCTGAACTTTGTCACGATCGGGCATCGTTGTCATGGTGCAGATATAGGTCATATTTGCCTTAGTGATCAGATAGCCATACACTTTAAGATTCATGGTTTTTCCTTCACCTAGAGAGACCGCCAAATCCCCCCAATAAGTCATGGACTTTCCGGCAGGAAGCGTCAACAGTTTCCAACCCGAGTTCTTCATACCGGTCTGTTTGAGAATTCCTGCCGCAACATCCGGATACATTGCCGTCGTCAGGCCAGAGTCCCTCAATACCTTCAAGTTCACGTTATTGAGTCCGTTGACGGAATCCCCGCCAAGATCGAGCAAATAAAGCTCAAATTGGTTGTCTTGATTTTCAAAAAGCTTTGCCATGTTCGGATTATTCTTCTTGATCGTTTCCATCGCCGCTTTACTGGCCGGATCATTAGGATCCGAGTTTTGCCAGGACTTAGGAGTCTTAATCGTGAACTTGCCATCCTTCGTCACGAAGGACTTCCAATCTTTGGTACTTGCTGCGTTTTGTGGTCCCGCAATTGCAACGGTGGCAAAAGTAAGAAGGATAAAGGATTTGGATTTGAGATTCATGGGAAGACTTCCGTTTCTGATACCATTTCAGACGGATGGCTTCCCAATTCGATTCAGGGTTCCACCTTACCGATCCTTTAGCATGTCGGTCGCAAGTTCTGAAACCGCAAGATGCTTTGGGTAATCGCTTTTAATTTGAGAGGCAAAGTACAGCCATTTGCGGTGCTTTTGGTCGAACGTCGCCATTTCGAGGAATGAGGATCGGTACTTATGATTCCATAAGATCCATGGGTCGTCGTCGGTCCCTTTCAGCCTCTCTTGCTCGGTCGCTAGTTGGTCAACCATGCTCGCGGTTTGGTCCGGCGAAATCTTATCGGTATGGATGTTCAATGCCAAGACCATGAGGGCGAAGATCGCGAACATCGGAAAAGTATCATAGTCATGAAAGGTCGGGTAACGCCAAGTCAGCAACTCTCCCAATTCCTGACAGTGCTCGGCACCAAGATACAAGCATGATTCGATCGCTTGAGCTAACGTTTCGTTCTCACCATCGATGTAGTCGTCGTTCGCCGGGTCCGCGCCCGCCACCAGCAAAGTTACGCAACAGAACGCCCTGAGCATATGCCCTCTTTGGCCGTGACTATAGTAGGGCCGCAACTCATCTGGCTCGGACCACCGAGTAAGCGACAAGACTTCTTTCGGCACCCATGTTAGCCGGCTCTCGAGCTCGTACGTTTCCTTAATCTTTCTCAGAGCGGCGAGGTATTCCTGGACGTGACCGGGATTGTCGCAATTGGCGATTTCGACCAACATGTCGTCGGTCATCTGGTCACACAAGCTATGAAATAGGCGATTGTGCGAGGGCGGAAACAGTTCGGCAATAAATAAAGGGACAGGAAGGATCACATTACTCTCCCTAAGTTGAATTTACAGCTTGACCCAAGTTCTCGAATCGTGACTTCGTTCAACTGCGTCAAGGACTCGCTGGTTCTCGTATCCATCGACCATATCGGGGCTGATTGGCTTGCCTTCAACCATGTTGGTGACCGCGTCAGCGACAAGATTAACAAACGTGTGTTCGTACCCAATGATGTGCCCAACTGGCCAATAGTGACCGGCATAGGGATGGTTGCCATCGGTAGCTTGGATCAGGCGGAAGCCTTGGAGGTCGGCGGGGTCGTCGTTGTTGTAATACTCCAACTCGTTCATTTTTTCGAGGTTGAACACAATGGAGCCCTTGGAGCCGTTAATTTCGAAAGAGTTCTTGTTTTTGCGACCGACCGCGAAGCGGGTTGCCTCGAAAGTGCCCAATGCACCATTTTTAAACTTAGCTAAAAACATCGCCGCGTCGTCAACGGTAACTTCGCCCATCTCTTGGCTAGCTTTTGCGCCTAGGTTAGCGTCAATTTCTCCAGCGAGCGGTCGCTGCTTGATGAATGTGTGAAGCAGTCCGCAGACTTCGTCGAACTCGCCGACGAGGTGCCTTCCGAGGTCAATGATATGAGCATTGATGTCGCCGTGGGTTCCTGAACCGGCAACTTTCTTTTGGAGCCTCCACACTAGCGGGAAATTAGGATCAGCGATCCAGTCCTGCAAATACACCGCTCTGAAGTGATAAATCGTGCCTAACTTCCCTTCCATTATCATCTTCTTGGCAAGGGCAACTGCAGGAGCCTTGCGGTAGTTGTGGAATACAGCGTGGGCAACCTTAGCTTCGAGCACGGCGTCCATCATCGCTTTGGCTTCACTCAGGGTGTTACCAATTGGCTTTTCGCACCAGACGGCTTTGCCGGCCTTGGCAGCGGCAATTGCGATCTCGGCGTGGAGGTTTCCTGGAGTCGAGATATCAATGACGTCGATTTCAGGATTTGCAATCACTTTGCGCCAGTCGGTCTCAACATTTTTCCAACCAAGAGTCTCGGCAGCTTTGGTAACGGCTGCTTCGCTGCGTCCGCAGATCGTATGCATGTTGATCTCGGCGGGCAGATCGAAGAAGTGGTTCGCCTGGCGGTAGGCGTTACTGTGGGCCTTACCCATGAATTGATAACCGATGAGACCGATGTTGAGAACACGTTTGGACATAGATAGACTCATTTTGAGCGTGCGAGAGCGGTTATAGCAACCGTTACGGTGTTGATTTATTCACCCTTGAACCGAAGGTGTATTCGCCTCACCCGGTTCATCCAACAATTTCGATTCACCATTTGGATTGGATTCACCGACCTCTCCGTCCGAAGAGATAGCTCGCTGGTAGGTTGCCTTGGGAGTGAATTCGTAATCTATTTGACAACTTTTAAGGCAATCTTGAGCGTGTGAGGGCGGTTATAGCAACACTTCTTCATAGGGAGTGAGCCGATTTATCGGCGCTTTGTCCTTCGAGACTGGTCTAGTTGAAATGTTTCGCAGGTTCTTATAAGACCTTTAGCGCAATAAATTGCGCAGTTCAAAGCGTGAATAAATTCGCGCACTCCACATTGAGACTAGAACAAAGCAGTATCGAATTGTCCCATTTTGCGGAACTTAGCGTAGCGGTCAGCTCTGACTTGTTCAGGCGTAACCTTATCCAGATCAGCAAGGTGCTTGGCAATGGCTGCCTTGACCGTCGCAAAGGCTTCCAAAGGCGTTCGATGGGCCCCACCAACCGGCTCCGGAAGAATCTCGTCAATCAGGCCAAATGATAGCGCACTCTCTGCGGTCAACTTCAGCGCACGAGCAGCTTCAGCTCCTCGCTCTGGCATTCGCCATAATATTGCAGCGCAGCCTTCGGGTGGAATAACGCTATAGACCGAATACTGAAGCATGAGTACCCTTGACGAAGCGGCAATCCCGATGGCTCCACCAGAACCACCTTCGCCAATGATAACCGTAATCGTAGGAGAAGAAATCTCAAACATCTTCATCGTCGAAGCAGCAATCGCCTCAGAAATACCCCGCGATTCGCTTTCAACCCCAGGATCAGCAGCAGGAGTGTCCACAAAGCTGATGACCGGCATATTGTATCGCTGTGCCATTTCAAAGAGCCGGATAGCTTTTCGGTAGCCTTCTGGCTTCGCCATGGCAAAGTTTCTAAACTGTCTTTCTTGGATGTTTCGACCCTTTTG
>JANPAV010000424.1:0-1767 GCA_031430115.1 Armatimonadota bacterium
TCAAACTCAAGATCAATTTGAAGGCAATGTTCGAACCATGAAGGAGTACCTTCGGCAAGGAGATGGTCAGCAAATGGTCCCTTCCCTGCGGTTCCAAGCTGAACCAGTAACTGATCCTCTCTCAATATATCGAGCGCTAAGAAGTATTAACCCTTCTCCTTACATGTTTTTGCTTCAATTTGGAGACTTTGAATTGATTGGAGCATCACCGGAAATCATGGTTTCCCTTCACGACGGCAGTGCCCGAGTTCGTCCAATTGCGGGAACCCGATGGAGAGGTCAATCTGAAGAGGAAGATGACCGATTAGCGAAAGAATTGTTAGCTGATGAGAAAGAACGAGCTGAACACATCATGTTAGTAGACCTTGGCCGCAATGATATCGGTCGAGTCGCAAAGTATGGCTCCGTGAAGGTTAACGACCTCATGGTTATTGAAAAATATAGTCATGTGATGCACATCGTCAGCGATGTAACTGGCGAACTTCGAGACGAATTTGACGCTTACGACCTGATTCGAGCCACCGTTCCAGCCGGAACCACCAGTGGCTCACCAAAAGTCCACGCGATGGAGATTATCGATCAATTGGAACCAACTCGTCGTGGTGCCTATGCTGGCACGGTTGGAGTGATTGGATACGATGGCAACATGGACACTTGCATTGCTCTTAGAACGATCTTTAAGCGTGGAAGCCGAGCCTACGTTCAGGCTGGTTGTGGCGTTGTCTATGACTCCGACCCATCGTCGGAATACATCGAAGCCCAAAACAAAGCGAAAGCTTGTTTAAAGGCAATAGAAGTGGCAAATCAGGGTATCTAGTCGGCACCGATTTTGAGTTCATCAAGGAGTCGGGCTAAAACGTCCTCGTCGTACGCGTCCATTTTGCTGGCTCTAGCAACTTCCAGGTCAGCTTCCTCAAATTGCTCGTTAGCTCGCAAAAGTTCTTCTAGCAATCCGTAATAGAGATTTTTAGAAGGGTCAAGGTCACTGGCAAGCCTGACCGATTTAATTGCTTCCGCTTTTTTGCCGAGAAGCCAAAAAGGGACCACGCAACGAAGATAATAGAAATCGTCGCCGGGGGAAAGCTCGACCGCAGCGCGAAGTGACTGTAATGCCTCTTCGTAGTTTCCAAGCTGAATATTCAAATCACCAGTCCAAAAGTGAAAATAGGCATCGTCAGGTTTAGCAATAATTGCATTAACGGCGTATTCCATGGATTGCTTGGGAGCTCCTGCCTCACGCAAAGTCTCGGCCATTTTGAAATTAAGAAAGGCGTTGGTTGGATCTTGATCAATCGCTCGGCGTAGATGCTCAATAGACTCTCGGTACTTACCGTATCGCTTCATGAGATCGGCGATTCCTGCGTGGGCATCTACCGCATCTGGCTTCAGGGAAAGCGCCTTTTCATATTGTCGATACGCTTGAGGAAACAGATCCGCAGTTTCCAATGCTCCCGCTAGATCTAATCGGGATGATACATCTCTCGGATCTCTTTGATTTACGGCGTGCTTGAAGTGCTCAATTGCTTCAGAAAACTTTCCGGCATCTAAACTCAGTCGTCCTAACTGATCGCTTTCATCGGGACTCTTTCCTATTCGTATCTCCGGAGTTTCCGGTCTTTCATTCGTCTGAAGGGCGCCAAACAAGTCGGCAATTGCTTTGTAGGTATCGCTCATAACTGGGTCTTAGACAAGTCAATTATGTCTGGTTTTGAACCCGATCCAACCATACGGATGAAAAGTGTTGCTGGGTAACTTGAGCCGGAAAGC
>JANPAV010000425.1:0-1566 GCA_031430115.1 Armatimonadota bacterium
GCTCGCTCAACCGTGTTGTGCTTGAGAGCTTCGCGCAAGGTTGCCCCTTCTCCGCCACCACAAACAACAACCGATTTTGGATTCGGGTGAAGCGTCATTGCGGGCTGACTCATGCATTCGTGAAAAACGTACTCGTCCAAGATTGAAGTTTGGATGTTGTAATCAAGGAAGAGTGATTTCCCAAACCTTGGGATGTCGCAAATCTGATACGTTTGGTACTCAGTTTTGCCTTCGAGGATCATGCGCTCTACGCGGTACTGCCAAATTGCGGCAGAAGTATGAGTCTCGTTAATGAATATTCCGGTTGCGTCGCTGGACATTTTAACCTGGATATTGTGACACAGATTCAGAAACAACGTTTTAAATGGGGGCTAATTGCGTGCACTTGCTCTTTGCGTTTCAAGCCATTCAAACCAAACTCTGCAATCCATTTTTGCCCTGGCCATTGACAGTCAGGAGTTGCTCCAACACTGATGATAAGTGAGCGACGGTTAGGCCAGAATTATGATTTTGGCGTTAACCGAGTCATATACAATCCTGGAGCTTGATTCATCAGTATGGGAATTTTAACTAGGCTCCGCCCTTTGGAATTTTGCGCAAGCCCGATACTTTGAATCCTTTTCGCGGCTGGAGCAGTATCATGCATGTAAGGACAACACATGAACAGCACTGACTCGGCAAATCTGAAATCACTTGCCATCGCCTTTCGAATCATTGGCGTTCTCTACGGACTGGGCTTAATTGTAGTACCAATCATTTTCGGCTTAGTCCAGTACCTCATGGTGGCCAGCCAAAATGCTACGACCGGCCCACAGGATGCTCAAGCGATGCCTTCTGCTCAGATTTTTCCAGTCGGCATTTTGGTCATCAGTGTCTTTGTTCTAGCAGGTTTTTTAAGCATCTGGTTATGCTTTAAGGCTGCGCGATCCATGGAGCGCAAGGAGAACTGGGGACTTTGCATTGGAGTATCCATTTTCTTTCTCTCGCTCCAGCCGTTAGGCCTTATTCTCGGAATTCTCGCCTTGATCGTTCTTAATCGTTCGGAAGTCAGGCAGGCGTTTACTTAACCAAAGCCGAAAACTGAAAAGCCCAACTCATTGGAGCTGGGCTTTTTGATTTCAAATTAGAATCCCTATCTTTCGACCTCGCTACGTGATCCTCGTCTGACAACAAGGAACTTGATTCTGGATTCGCTTACCTTCTGCCTATTTCTGTCCACCAGAGCGTTGTTTCTCGAGCCTTTCAAACCACTCCTTGCTATCCATTTTCTCACTTGCCATAGCTCGCCTCTTCTTGAACAAGGGATCGGTTGGATCAAAAGTCTCTTCGGGACGAAATACTCGCCGATCGGCGGCAACATGCTTGTACGGCGTAAAGTCGGGCTTCGAAGTAAACATATCGTCCAGTGGAGACACGACGGCATCGAACATGTTGTTTGGTCCGAGACCAAAGATTCCGTAGATTGACTTGATGATGCTCATGATGCTGGTATGCACGTGTGAGACATAGCCTTTCTTAGCGTAAGGACTGATACATAAGGCAAAGCTTCGATGTCGATCAACGTGA
>JANPAV010000426.1:0-4421 GCA_031430115.1 Armatimonadota bacterium
ATGGCTAGGGCCCCTGACAGGAAGTAAATGGCTTTTGGCGAAAGCATCGCCGAATTATACGTCGCAAAGACCAATGAAAAAAGGTGTCCAGCGATTCATGTGCAAAAAGTGGCAGAGCGAGAGGGATTCGAACCCTCGAGACGTTTCCGCCTACACGGTTTCCAACCGTGCTCCTTCGACCACTCGGACATCGCTCTACTTCGTCGGATTTAATTATGGCGCATTTTGCCCACATCTTTCCGGCGAACTAAAACAGTGCCTTGAATCCTACGCTAAAACCGATAACAACTCCGCAGTTTCCTGCATCGCATCCTCGAATGAGGACAACGCAAAGTCAACCTGCTCCGCTGTGATCATCAGCGGTGGCTCAAACCGCAAGACCCGAGGATTGTTCAGGGCGTAAGCCACACAAACCCCCAGCTTCATCAGCAAGCCAACCATCACTTCACCGACTTCGTCCATCGTAAACTCGACGCCAATCATAAGTCCACGCCCACGAGCTTCCTTCAAAAGGTCTGGGTACTTTGCCTGAATGGCCAAGAAGCCGTCCAACATCCGCCGTCCAAGAACCCTTGAATTCTCGATTAAGTCGCCTTCCTCCAAGATCGCAAGCGTCTCAAGTCCTGCTCGACAAGCAAGCGGATTTCCGCCAAACGTACTCGTGTGCGCCATCGGGTTATCACCAAACACAGCCTCGTAAATCGGCATCGTTACAATTGTTACACCAAGTGGCATAATGCCACCACCGAGCGACTTTGCCAGCGTCATAATGTCGGGTGCAACATCTTCATAGTTACAAGCAAACATGTACCCGGCTCGACCAAGTCCGCTCTGTACTTCGTCGAAAATCAATAATGCCCCGTGCCGATCACATGCTTCCCGTGCGGCTTTGAGGTACCCGTCTGGAGCAACAATAATTCCACCCTCACCCTGAATCGGTTCAACAATAAAGCAAGCTGTTTCACCATCAATTGCCAAGTTGAGAGCTTCAATATCCCCGTAATCAACAAATGATACGCCTGGCATCAATGGCTCAAACTTCTTTCGGTACTTCTCCCGACCCGTGGTCGAAAGCGCGCCAATTGTCTTGCCGTGATAACTTCCGTTGGTTGAAACAATCTTGCTGCGCTTAATGGTCGCCTTTGCGAACTTCAGCGCTGCTTCGACCGCCTCGGTGCCACTATTGCTAAAGAACGAAACTTGCAAATCTCCCGGAGTCAATTCAGCTAACTTCTCAGCAAGGTCAGCCGCATTTTTGGTGAAAAATGCCTTCGCACTCAAACCCAAATGATCAAGCTGATCCTTTACCGCCGCTATAACGCGTGGGTTGCGATGACCAAGGGCAAATGTGCCGTAGCCACCCAAACAGTCAAGGAACTTCCGCCCTTCATGATCATAGATGTAGCAGCCTTCGCCGAACGTCTCCACTCCGAAACCAGCGAAGCCCATCAGTCGAGCAAGATTGGGGTTGATGTATTTCGAATACTTTTCGAAAACATCTTGATACAACGCATCCGCGTCCATAACCAGATTATACGAGAATTACTAGCCGGAGGATTCAGAGAATGGTCGGCGAATTGTCTCCCAAACAAGACAATTATCCCAGCGCTATTGACCCCGCAAAATTACCAATCTTTTCAAATGTGCACCAAATAATTTTCCACAAAGACAATTTGCCATTGCTATGTTTGACGAGAGTCTTTATACTAACGGAAATAGATCAACCCATGTGGCTTGCCATTGAAATGCAACCTTATATCCGGGATGATCATTGTTGGGGAAATATATGGCGACTCCATTCATTGGTGAAATAAGACTTGCAGGCTTTAATTTTGCTCCGGTTGGGTGGGCTTTATGTGATGGTTCGCTGTTGCCAATAGCTCAATTTGATACTTTGTTCGCCCTCATTGGAACGATCTATGGTGGGGATGGTCAAACTGTTTTTGGACTTCCAGATCTCCGCGGCAGAGTTCCCATTCACCAATCCAATATCAATCCAATTGGTTCTGTGTTCGGGACGGAGAGTTCAACTTTGACGAGTTCTCAGATGCCGATGCATGGGCACCAAATGCATGTTTCTTCGGCAAGAAGCAATGCCTCTGGTCCAATCGGAAATTATCTTAGTTCGGCAAGGACATCAAACCTTTACGGCAGTTCTGGAGACGTGACGATGAACACAAGTAGTCTTACTGGCGGTGGTCAGCCTCACGAAAACCGACAACCTTTTACAACCATCAATTACATCATCGCATTGGAAGGAATTTTCCCTTCCCAGGGCTAAGGAAGAATACACAATGGACCCATTTGTAGGAGAAATCAGACCCGTAGCATTTAACTTTGACCCTCGTGGTTGGGCGTTTTGTTCGGGCCAATTAATCAACATTGCTCAAAATACGGCGTTGTTCTCATTGCTAGGTACAACCTTTGGGGGTAATGGTCAAACAAATTTTGCCCTGCCAAATCTTCAAGGCAGAGTCGCGATTGGTCAAGGACAAGGTCCGGGGCTCGGTTTTTACGATTTGGGACAGCAAGAAGGATTGCAAGCTGTGACCCTACAAACGTCCCAGCTGCCCGTGCATTCCCACTCGGTGGTCGCATCTTCTGCTGCAGCGAATTCGTTAACCCCAACCGGAAAGTTTCCAGCGAAGGCGGCTAAGCTTTGTTATGCCCCAAGTTCAACTGGAAATTTGAGCCCAGATGCCGTAATCCCTGACGGTGGAGATCAGGCTCACAACAACATGCAACCATTTGTGACGATCAACTACATAATTGCACTACAGGGAATATTCCCACCAAGGCCGTAAGGAGGAAATCATGGCTGAACCATTCATCGCTGAAATTAAACTTTTTTCATTCCCATTCGCACCAAGAGGCTATGCCATGTGCAACGGGCAATTGCTACCAATTAATCAAAACCAAGCTTTATTCTCACTGCTTGGCACAACGTACGGTGGCAACGGTCAGACCAATTTTTCCTTGCCAGACGCAAGGGATCGAGTGTTACTTGGTTTTAGTCCGCAGATTCCTCAAGGAACAGTTGGCGGGGAAGGCACTCACACCCTAACCAACAGCGAGATTCCGGCTCATATTCACGCCGCTCTGGCATCAAGTGCCATAGCTTCCTTGGACAATCCTGCGAACGCATTTTCTGCAGGATTAAGTGTAACCGGTACCAAGGGAGAACTCATTTACTCGGTTTCCGGTCCAGATTCTTCAGCTCTGGTTCTTGCGAACAGTGGAGGGAGTCAGCCGCACGATAACCATCAACCAAGTACAGTTCTTAACTATTGCATCGCCCTCCAAGGTATTTTCCCGTCTAGGAACTAGTTGCAAATGGAGTTAAAGGACATACAACCACTAGTTGGCGAACAGTTTGCCGTGCCTTCAGACATCGATGGGGAGCCATTTGTACTTCTCAACCTATGCTCGGCTGAATCTTCAGGCAAGGGACACTCCGGTCGGGCGGAGCCGTTTTCGCTGATTTTTGAAGGTCCAAGCTCAAGCCCGTTGAGCCAAGGTTCTTATCGGTTAAGCAATGCCAATTTAGCTGATCAGGACATATTTGTAGTGCCAATCTCCGATGACGGTACAAATCGACAATACCAAGCCATTTTTAATTAAGCTCATGGATGTCATTGTTCGAGACGCAACTGCGGATGATGCCGAATTTTTGCGCGGACTCTTTTTTGAAATCCGCGCCCCAGTTTTTTTAATGGCTGGCCTTGTTGGAGAACCGCTTGACCAACTTCTGAACCAACAATATAATGCCATGAGGACGTATTACGACCAAGTGTACGCGGAAGCATTGTACGAGATATTGGAGGTCAACGGTCAGCCTATTGGATATCAAGCAACCATCGATATCGACACCTTGCACCTCATCGACATCGCAATCACCAGTGACTTCCGTAGCAAGGGAATCGGAACCAAGCAGATGATCGATATTCAAACCCGGGCCAAGGCATTGGATAAAGCCCTTACCTTGACCGTTGAAAAATTTAACCCAGCTTTGCGACTTTATCAGCGCCTTGGGTTCCAAACTTATCAAGAAACGGATATCTATCTAAGAATGCGCTGGGAACCAACCTAATCGCTTCCAATTGGCTGAATCATCCGCTCAACCTTCAAAAACGCCTCAACGACTTCCGGATTTAAGAACCCTTCCCCTTTTCGCGGGAAGCAACGGATTTCTGAAATGCGGTGAAAAGTTCGGACACCCTCATCGCATCTCTCCGTTTTGACGCGACTCGAATTGTTGTGGGCTTATGTAGCCTAGTGACGAGTGCATTCTTTCTTGGTTGTATATTTGGTGGATATTCGCACTCTCGCGCAATGTCCAGTCGATGGACACACTTGCCTTGACTTTCGTGATCAGCTCTGCGGCAATGACTCTCAGCTTCGCATCTCCCATCGCCTGAACC
>JANPAV010000427.1:0-4882 GCA_031430115.1 Armatimonadota bacterium
TTCAACCATTTGCTTATTGTTCCTTCATGAATGGACTCACCAAGCTCAGGCATCAAGATCTCTACGCGCATGGTTCTAGTTTACCGACCCCGCGATCAAGAAACTTCTCAGATCGTCTTCGTTCACGGCTGGTTCTCCAGGAGAAACGTTATTTAGTCGTCCATCTTTCATCCAAATTTCAAGTTCGTCAACTAAAGAAAACAAGTGATCGAACGAATCAACCCAAAATAATAGCGGCTGATAGTGATCAATTTCAAAGTATTGGTTTATGACCCACTCAAGCTGAATGGGATACCGCTGAACGTTTGGTGATTCGATACTATGTGAGATTTCCCCGAAGGAACTAAGTAGTCCGCTACCGTAAACTTTCATTCCATCGTTTCCTTTCATGAGGCCAAATTCAATCGTAAACCAAAAGAACCGCGCCATCGCTTTGATAATGCTTTCGAGTCTTTGGAGCTTCTCGTGCTCATCCTTGATTTCCGATCCAATTTCAGCGGCCAAAGAGGCAAGTTCTCCAAAACGGACCAGAGTGTCGGCAAAAGCGCGGTCAGTGTGCATGGGGACATGACCCGCGATGTCATGGAAAATGTCTGGCTCGGGCAAATAGTCTAGTTTGTCGGCTCGCCGAATAGTGATGGTTGTCGGGAAATCTCGATTGCGAAGGGAATCAAAAAATGCATAAGCTGGCACGTAACCTGCAACTGGCTTGGCTTTGAATCCAGTTAAGGGGTTGAGGAAATTATTGACATCCTCGATTCGCGGAACTCGATTTGGGTCAAGACAAAGAGACTCAATTCCCTTGAGAAAGTGCTCATTGGCGTAAGTCTCCCACTTGGGCAACATTCTTGAAAACAGTTGCTTCCAAGCTTCATGATTTGATTCCGAATACTCTTCGTAGGGCTGGTGAATGTATAGCTGCCCGTCTGCCCTGGCATCTTCAATAAATGGTGCTTCTGAGGTCGTGAGACCTCGAACTCCTTTGTTCGCCGTCGTACTCATATCCTATTCTAGCAAACTAGTAGACTCTGCGCTCTTGATTCCGATGTTTGAGCCATTTATAAAGAATGATTGAGCCAATGCACAGGAGAGGAATGATGAGGGCTAACCAGTGACAATACAGCAGCTTTCGGGTACTAACTGTATTGGCATATCCAAAGTTGGAGAGGAAGGCTACTCTCTGAAGACCGAGAATCGCAGCAATTGCCAACGGCACAAACGACCACTTCCACCAGGTCGCAATTTTGTCGTAAGTCATTTCGTACCGGACTGCACCAATGAACATCATGACTCCAAAGAATGCAAACAGAAGCGAGGTGATGATAACATCCCACGGACTCTGGGGGCATCCTAAAGGACTTGCGACGTCAGCATCAAAGAAGGAGAACATTTATAGATATTATGGGCTGACAAATCAAATAACTTATGATGGATCAGAGAATATTTTCTTGATTAGAAGTTATCCTTGGGAAAGTAGCAAATTGTGTTATGAAGTTTCCAAATTAGAGATTGGAAACATTGTTTGGCTCATCATGCCTCAAGCAACGCATGATGAACCCAATAATTATTAACGCCCGCCTTGAGACGGCATCCCCATTCCTTCTGGGGGACCAGTTGGTGCAGAACCAGCAGGAGTTCCGCCTTCTTCTGGTGGTGCCTTCCCTTCCTTTTGGTACATTTCTGCAATTTTTTTCTTTTTATCTGCAGCAGGCATGCTGGAACCATTTGTGAGCTTCACTCTTTCTTCAAGGGGTAACTTGTCAAATGCGACTTTGACATCTTCCGGAGAACCTCCAGTTGGTGCCATTCCAGCGTTGCACCCAATTAGTGAGCACCCTATCACGACCGCCGAAAGTAACTTTATTCTATTAAATGACATTATTGATTGAATTCCTTATCCTGGTTAAATGAATTCCCTGTCTGCAATAGCAGACAGGGAATATTGTCGTCAAGTTTCCTTACTGATTTCCAGCGTTGGCTAAGTTTGTTCCCCAGAAGACCCAGAGAGCACCTGCGTCGCTAGCTGGTGAAACGTACTGTGCATTGTTACAATTTGCACACTTCCATGAATCATTCTGCTCGCTCAATCCGTTTGGATGGAGAGCTCCCCACTTGACGTGCTTGACGTGGCTGTCGAAGAACATTGCGTTAGAACCTTCAGTGAACATTCCTTTATAGTTTTGTCCCCATACAGTTGGTCCAAGGGTGTCGCCGAAAATCCAATTCTTATGGGTTGGACCGTCGATGAGCATAATTGCTTTCGCAACGCTTGTGAATTCTGCATTAACAGGACCAATACCATTGAGTCCATCTCCACCGCCAGGACCGGATGTGAGATTTGGACCAGGGTGCGAGTATCCACCAGTTCCACCGCCATTTGGACAACCATTTTGCTTGTAAGCCCACATGATTGGGTTCATTTGATAGTCTGTCTCAGGATAGATATCCTTCCATCGCTGGTTTGCTGGGTATGTTCCAGTGTAGATGCTTGTACCGAGGAACACACAAGGGTCGTTTGGAGCTTTTGCGTAAGAAGTACCCCAAAGAGCTTGTTGAATATCAAACATGGCGTAGTTGACCGAACCAGCTGTATAAGCACTGCCTGGATTTTTCCAAATCTGGCGGTTCTTTGTATATGGCTGAAGTCTAGCCGCGAAAATGTATGATTCCGTTTCTGCGTTGTAAACCGGGACGTCACCTAATTGGTCATCATTGTCTCCCCCGTAAAGGTAGGTCGACGTACCAATTTGCTTAAGGTTTGAGATATCCGAGGCTTTCTTAGCTGCCAATTTTGCTTGAGCAAAAACTGGGAATAAGATTGCAGCGAGAATCGCGATAATCGCGATAACGACGAGTAGTTCGATGAGCGTAAAGGCTCTTCGGTTGAGTTTCATTTTTATTGTTGGCTCCTATTAGTAAGATTCGCTCGGCGTTGAACCGAACCTCGTCCAGTAACGGAAACGAGGTTTCCATCTGAATTCGAGAGCGAAGAATTGCTGATTGAATTGGTGACTAAAATCGAAAACGACTTAGGCATCACATTCACGTTTATGGGTCGTTCAGGTGCCGAATAGCCGACCCCTGTAAATGCGTCGAAAAGTCCCCGTTTTGCCAGTTTTGAGACTGACTTGGGAACGCTGACTGAAAATTGTTTTGGTTGATTTGAGCGGTTGAATACAACGATCGCCGCATCTTTCTTTCCAACTCGAGTGAAGATTCCCCCATCTTTATCGGAGGACAAGAAAATTGCATCTCCTGTTGAAAAGGCATTTGTACTTTGACGGACCTTAATGAGTTTCTTATAGAAGGAGAGCATCTCATTGTTTGGATTAACTTTGCCCCACTCCATTCCGCATCGGTTATCCGGGTCCTTTCCTCCCTCCATCCCGATCTCCTCACCGTAATAGATGCTCGGCTCGCCAATCCAAGTGAACTGCAATCCCGCGGCGAGTTTTGCTAGTTCCTTATCACCGCCGCATTCAGTGAGAAATCTCGGGGTGTCGTGACTGCTCAAAAGATTCATCATGTTCCGACTGACTTGGGGCGGATAGCTCTTGTTGACATTGGTCAGGTTGGTTGCAAATTGCCGAGCGTCAATAGTTCTCTTAGCTATGAACTTGAGAGCAGCATCTCGAAATTGGTAGTTCATGACCGAATCAAATTGGTCACCTTGGAGCCAAGGATTTCCATCTCCCCAAATTTCACCAACAATCCAAGAATTCGTATTCACCGTCTTGGCGAACGGGCGCATGATACGCCAAAACTTTGAGTCAACTTCATTCGCAACATCTAGCCTCATGCCGTCGACACCGACATCTTTCAACCAGTACTTACAAACGGAAAGGAGATATTTGGTGGTTGCCGGATTGACCGTATTCAATTTAGGCATTGACCCAAATCCGAACCACGCTTCGTAGGTCGAACTATCGTCAGGAACAACAGGGTACTTCTTCGGGAAGTACCAATCTTTGTACTGACTATTTGCTCCGTTCTTAACGATGTCAGCAAACTCTGGCGTTCGATAAGATGTGTGGTTAAAGGCAAAGTCAAGAATTGTTGATATTCCCTTTTGCTTGAGCGATCCTGTGAGTTCCTTAAATTCTTCGTTTGTCCCAAACTCTGGATCAAGTTTCATGAAATCGTCAGCCTCGTATCGATGATTGGAAGGTGACTTAAAAATAGGATTGTAGTAGACGGCATTGATCCCAAGGTCCTTGAGATAACCAGACCTCTTCTTGATTCCTGCGACATCTCCACCAAAACGGTTGAACCAAGTTGGCTTCCCTTCCCATGGCACCAGGTCTTTCGGATCGTTTCGCGGATCGCCATTCTCGAACCGATCGGGGAAAATTTGGTAGATGACGCTGTTTTGCACCCAGATTGGAACTTCAAAAGGCCTGTAGGTGGAAGCCTTCATGGAAAAAGGAAGAGTTTTGACCGATTCTCCATCTTTAAGTTCAAACTTGTAGTTCAAGTCTGCCTTTCGATTCCATTCAAACTCAGCTCGATTATATTGGTAAAGATCGTCCGTGTGATCAACGGGAGCTTGGATTCTTTTGCCGTTTACAATCGCCGTTACTGATTGCACATCATTCTTTCGAGTACGAATGCCGATAGAGCAAGTTTTGCCATCTACGTTGAAATATGGAAGCGTGCCTCGATGTTCAATAGCAGAACTCGCAATAAGCCCGTCTCCCCGTTTTGCCGAATTGATGAAGTCCGGCGGGACAATAGTTAAGAAAGAATTGATGTTTCCATTTCCGTCATCTTCATTCTTCTCAGCTTTGGGGTCTGTTAGCCATTCCGTTCCATTCCGAACAAATTTGTACTGATGCTGACCAAATTTCAGCTCTACATTTAATGACCAAGTTCGGCCATCGCT
>JANPAV010000428.1:0-2103 GCA_031430115.1 Armatimonadota bacterium
ACTTTAGAAAGCTTCGAAATGAACTTGCCTTCCGTTGAGCCGACCTTCGTGACGGAACCTTGGCTAAAAATAGATCAAACGATTGTAAATGCGAATGGGATAGGTCTTCCCATTGATCAAGTGAATCCCCAATTGAAGCAATAACTTCAGCAAGGTCACGATTATAGGCTTCGAGAGTGTGGAGGGATGCTCCTTTCTCGATCTTTAGGTAGTCAAGAAACCACTCTACGGATTCGTGGAGATCTTCTTTCTTTGCCATATTATGACGTTGGGTTGGACATACTCCATGTCTTCAACCATTTCATTGTGATTGTCATCATTCTCTGGGAACTCCTTTTTTGGAACCATTTCATAATCACGTTCCAATATTGCCTTGAATTCAAGATATCTTGATCCGAGCAATGTTTCAATTTCGTTGCCACTCTTTAGTTTTGAAAGTCGATTATAGGGCACGTATTCAAAAGAAGATGCAACCACGTACTCCGGTTTTATTTCAGTTAGAAGCTTGACGTCCCAACTATAGCGGTCTCTCGGATCCGGCGGAATATAGACCGCAACTTTTGGCTTATCCCAACTGGCCCAAAGCTCGAGGAGATTCTTTTGTCCGACAATTCGAGTAACGCCCATTTCAGGGTGAATGGACGGACTCCAATACCACGGATCGCTGGCAAGTCCGATGGTGACATCGCCTTTATCCTTCAACCATTTGCCCGCAATATCGCGAGGATCCGTACTCAACATTTTATATGTCAGCGGACCCGTCCTTACCAAAGAGCCGGTATCAGCTCCTCCCAGTACCAATAAGCCCAAAGCCAGACCAAGCTTTTCCTTTCCCGACTCCACCACCTTGTGAACAACGAAACCAACGCCCAAAGCCAAAACAGGAATCAGCGGCAGAATGTACCGCATGAATTTGATCTGTCCACCTGACACTGCGAGGTAATAAACGACGAAGAAAGACGTAAGGATAATCGCCCAGGTGTTCCTCGTAAAGACCGAATACCCCAACCCTCCAACACCAAGAAGGAACGTTAAAATGCTCGCACCGGAACTCAAATTCGCGATATGATAAATCAGAGCAGGCGAGGTTCCCATAAAGACCACGCCGTGGCCCTCTTTCGAATGATTGAGCTCAAATAGAAACCCGCTAACAAAGCGTTCCTTATCGAGAATGCATCCTGGAGTTGTCACGACAAAAGCCCCAATAGCGACAAGCAACCCATAAACCAAGAGAACTGGTTTCTTGACATGAAGACAAGCCGGGATCAACGCCACGATTGCAACGAAGCCAACGTATTTCGTTCCGGCCGACATTCCTGCAAACAGGCCAGCCAGCAAAGCCCACTTCATGGCGGGAGCTTCGGGTTCGATCAAGCGAATACAGGCATATACAGATGCGATTGCCAGCATCGTGGCGAGCATATCGACAGTTTGGAATCGCGAATGAACAACCAAAGCAGGAGCAACCGCGACCAACCCTCCTGCGATATATGCCCCGTGAACGCTGAGAACCCGGCGACCGATTCCAAATGTCAAAGCCGCAACTCCAGCGCCAAACAAGCAATTCAAAATCCGGCCAGCCAAATGAACCTGTCCCATCGCGGCCGGAGAAATATTCCCGACCGAGTCCATGCCGCCTCCATAAGTCAAAACAATATCGGAAGTTATTCGCAAGACGGTGAGATAAAGGGTTCCATAGCTGTAGTTACCTGGCGTGAACTTTAGTTGAGTTGGAACTATCTCCCTTGCGTACATCAGGTTGACTTGCTCGTCGGGATGCAAACTAAAGGCCCTCAGTTCATTGGGAAGTCCCCAACTCACACCCATGAGTCTGATTAACAGTGCCCCAAGAAAAATCCATACAACGGGGTTGGAAAGTAATTTGCTCTTCATTGAATCGAAACCAATTCCTTCAACGAATCAACGATCGCAGGATCGTATTGAACGCCTGATTGCCTCTCAATCGCCGTCATCGCCCGACTAACGCCGTAAACACGCTTGTAGCGTATGTAATCGGCAGATACACAGATGATTCTTGATGCAATTGGAGTACGTGGCTCAACTTCATATTTGGTGTGATGATGACTAACAATGTTGGAATAC
>JANPAV010000429.1:0-1537 GCA_031430115.1 Armatimonadota bacterium
ACAGCACGGAGCCGGACTTTTCCCGACCAGTGAGCCAGAAATTCATGCGGCGGTTTCCGCCATTTGTGCCCGCCCAAACATCTGCGGAGCCGTGACGTTCCATACTTTCTCGGGAGTTCATCTTCGACCTCCGGCAAGAACACCAGACGATGATCTTCCGCCAGAAGATATCTGGACGTACAAGAAAATTGGTGACGAAGGCGAGAAAATGACCGGCTACCCGGCGATTAGTAACTATCACGAGTTCCGCTACCATCCCAAGGAAGTCATCACCGGTACTTTCGATGACTGGATGTTCGAGCATCGCGGAGTTTACGCGTGGACGACCGAGATTTGGTCGCCTCAAAGGCAAGCCGGAATCACCGACTACAAATACATTGATTGGTTCCGCGATCATCCGCTTGAGGACGACATCAAAATGCTGGCATGGTCCGATGGAGCCCTGGAAGGTAAAGGCTATATTGATTGGTATTCATTCAATCACCCGCAGTTAGGTGAAGTCGAAATTGGGGGCTGGGATTCGATGTACGCGTTCCGAAATCCACCACCTCAATATTTAGAAAAGGAGGTTGCGCCTTTCGCTGATTGGGTCGTGTGGCAAGCGTTGGCTTCTCCTAAACTCGAACTTCGAGATACTCAAGTCACGCAAAGCGGAAGTGGCGCGTGGCGAATCAGAGTTGCCGTTCAGAATACGGGTTGGCTGCCAACAAACGTAACCAAAACCGCGCTCAAGAACAAACTCTGCCGTGGGGTTGTCGGCGAAATATCGAAAGCCGGTACGTCCAACGATTCAATCGGCAAATCTGAGCCAACTTGGCTCATTTCCGGTGACTTACACGAAACCAAAGACCAACTCAGCGGCTGGGATCGAGTGCCAGTTGGCGGCTTCGGCTGGCATATGGATGAAACGACTGACGTAGCCGTCTTCGAATGGGTCGTCGCCGAAAAGGGCGATTACGAAGTAACCGTCCACCACGAACGAGCGGGTCGAATCAACGTAACTATCAAGGTTTAGCTAAACAGCGGCGTACTGTCCGCAAAATGCGGACCACTTTCATCACAAACCGCATACCGAGATCCACCAGAGAAGTGCACTCCTGCATGGCGACCTTTGGCGTCAAGAACATAGAAATTGAGGCCAAACGCCGGTCTTCCTTTGTCATTCAAAAGCCGTTTTTCCACTGTATTCGAGGCAACTCGCTTCAGAGCCAATAAGCCCGCATCCTTCGGATGAGCGCCTCGTCTAAGCTCTTCAACCACCAGGTATGAACACAAATTATACAAGTTAGCTTCGCCACGCCCGGTCGAACCAGCTGCACCAACATTCCCATCGACATATAATCCTGCGCCAAGAATCGGCGAATCACCCACTCGGCCCGGAATCTTGAACGACAACCCACTGGTAGTGGTCACCCCACAAATCTCGCCTTTTGAATTAATGCCGCTGCAATTGATCGTGCCCCAAAGGTGATCGGGATCAATCATCCCTTCGGCAACGAGTTCCAAAGCAACCCGCATCGACTCTCCGTCTCGCTTA
>JANPAV010000430.1:0-1905 GCA_031430115.1 Armatimonadota bacterium
GTGGAATGACATGGAATGTCCACTTGCGTTCCCCTGTTCTAACCGAGAACGCCATGATGTCGCCGGGAGCTGCGCTCTTGCCTTCATCGCCAGCAATTCCGACATAGACTAAGTCTTGGTAGATGACTGGTGCGGCGGAAACCCCAATGTATGACTTGGATCCCAACTCTGCGTGGAGATCGACTTCTCGGAACCCTGGGTCCGGATTTCCGGATCGTGCATCGAGCGAAAGAATGCGTCCGTCGGGCGTCCCGTAGAGGATCCTGCGTTGACCATTTGGCTTGTTGTCACTCCAATACGCCACTCCTCGGCTTGCTTTGGCATGTCCAGCTTTGCCTAGTTCGGTTTTCGATTCAAATGACCACTTTTCATTGGCATTTTTCGGGTCAAGGGCAACCACCCGATGCCCGGCAGTGACCAAGTACATCGTTCCTTCGACTACGATCGGAGTGCATTGGATCGGAACATTCCCACTTTTCTCTTTGGTGTGATAGGTCCAAGCAACCTGAAGGTTTTTGATGTTGCCCGAATTGATTTGACTTAGCGACGAATAGTGGCTGCCGCCAGCGTCGTTGCCAAACATCTCCCAACCAATATCTTTCGTTGATACCGAGTTTTGAGCCAATAGGGCGAGAAACAAAATTGAACTCATTTGAGCCTTGCCATGCTAATACCGTCACCGATCGGCAAAATCACGACTTCAACGCGATCATCGATGAACCGGTCCTGGTTGTATTTGCGGAGAACGACGGTGCTATCTTCCTGGTCGGCAGGGTCAATAATTTTTCCTGACCAAAGTACGTTGTCGCTGAGGATTAGTCCACCCTTTCGGACCAGCTTTAGGCATCGCTCGAAGTAATTGGGCATGTTTGGCTTATCGGGATCGATGAAGGCGATGTCGAAAGGTTCTTCCTCGTAAGCAATCATTAAATCAAGGGTGTCGAGGGCAGGGCCGATTCTGAGATGAATATTCGGCTCGTATCCCGCCTCCAGCCAGTACCGTTGCCCCACACTTGTAAATTCTTCACTGATGTCGCAAGCAGTTACGTGACAATATTTGCCCATCGCTTGAGCCATGACCAGGGTGCTGTATCCGGTAAAGACCCCAATTTCCAGATATCGCTTGGCTCCTACCGCCTTCGCCAAGAAGCCCATGAACTGTCCTTGATCGGGACTAATTTGGTATCCAGCTTCTGGCATTCCGGATGTCTCCTCTCGCAGCCGCCTCAGAATGTCGCTTTCTTTCAGGGTCACCGACTCGATGTAAGTCTGGAGTTCTGAAGCGATGAAGGTTTTTGCCATTCCACGTGTTTACCTGGACTTATTCACACTTGCGCCTAAAATGGTTTAGAATAGCTACGTAAAGCGGCATCAGCACTCAATATCGCCTTGTTCCATGATTAACTCGCTGTATTCTTTGCATTGCCAGGGAAATGCTTCGGCGAGTCCTTTCCAGCGAGGATCCCCGAAATGCTTCAGAGTCTCAATTGCGGCAAATGCTTGATTCTCGTCCTTAGTTTGACTCAACTCATACGCCAACTCAATCACTCTCGACTTGTAACCGGTTTCTCTTAGTGGCCGAAAGCTCCAAATATTATGCGTAGCAAGCTTATCGTTCTTTTCTGCAGTGGCAAACATGTATTCGACTTCATCTTGTCGGATTGGTCGATGATTGGAAATATCCGAACTCAATTGACAACCCATCCGCCAGACTTTCTTGTATTCCTGAACACTTATTCCTAGCGATTTTGCATTATCAGCATCGGACCATGTAGATCCTACCGGAAAATGAAATGATCCAGCGGTGGCAATCGAAGCAAGTAAAACAAGGGAAGTCCAAAGAACGAAGCGTTTCTTCACGGTATATAGGTTGTTCCCGTGTCTTGCCATTGGGGTACCCGTCAA
>JANPAV010000431.1:0-4188 GCA_031430115.1 Armatimonadota bacterium
CTGACGGGGACAATAAGACCGACTTCTGGACGATTCAAAGCATAACTTTGCCCACCGGCAAAGGCGGAACTGTCATCGCAAGGGTTCCGCCAAAAGGCTGAATTCCTGATCCTCAATCACTTGTAACGGATTTGTAACGCCCGGACCGTTGCGCTGTAACGGCATGTCTGGAAACTAGTAAAGGTATTGAAGGGGAAGCAACATATTATTGAAGTTGCTTTTCATCAAAAAACTTTATGGAATCAAGCTATGTCGAATCTAAATTTAACGAAAGAAGAAATCAACCGACTGCGGTTATCCTTCTTTAACCTCATCCCCGTCAGCGAAGACCTTTCGACAGAGTTTTACTCAGGGTTGTTTGAAAAGTATCCCGAGGTCCGACCGCATTTTAAGCCGGACATGCAATCGCACCAAGATAAATTGGTCGATACGCTGGCGACCTTGCTAGACACTCTTGACCGGACGGATGAAGCCGTTCACATTCTTAAATCGCTTGGTCAGCGACACATAGGCTATGGAGCCACTCCAGAAATTTACGACTATGTCGAAATAGCTTTCCTCGAACTAATTGCCCAATATGCAAATCCGGAAGAGCAAAAAGATTTGATGGACTTGTGGTCTAGAATGATGCGTTTCGTTTCTTCTACGATGCTTGAAGGTTCCCAACTCTAAACTGCACCATGCTAAAATCTTCAGGTGAAACCAACTTGGAGACTTTCTTTGTTTGGAACGGTCGGTCTTCACTCAGATCAGGAAAGCTACGCTGCATTTGAAACCAAGCGAGCGGTAAAACTCTTAGTTCTTCTTGGTTTATCTCGAACGGGAAAGATGCGTCGAGACGACGTTGCTGACCTACTTTGGCCTGAGGACTTTATTGACTCAACTCGCCTTCGGTTGCGTCAGGAATTGAGCCGTTTGCGAAGAGGACTCGGTGGGAACGACGACCTCATTGAAACGACAATTGATTTCATTTCTTTAGATAGGTCTTTGGTAGAAAACGATCTCGAACGCTTGTCAAGACCAAGTTCTTTATCTTCAGAAGAACTGATTGGCTTATTGACCGAACCTTTTTTGCCTGGGTGGGATGATGCGTGGGTCACGGCTAAGCGCGACGAAGTCGATCAATTACGAATTCGAGCAGCGATAGGCATAGCGTCAGAACTGATCGACCATGATGAACCCGACAAAGCTTTGCAAGTATTGAAAGCTTGTACGCCTATTTCACCTTTGAATGAAGAGATAAGGGACTTAACGATGAAAGCCCACAATGCACGGGGCAGTCTGTCTGATGCGTTGGGAGAATATCGTCGATACAAAAAGGCGGAATCACCGCCAGAATCTGAGACACAGTCCATTCAAAGTTCGGCAGAACTTCCCAGTTTCGATGCTTTTGAACTGCCCCAACCGCCTCATCCTATTGACCAATTTTTTGGCAGAAAGCAGCTCAGTAAGGACTTAAAGGAAATCCTTCAAAGGAACTCGGAAATCAGACTAATTACTTTAGTTGGTACCGGAGGAATTGGAAAAACGAGACTTGCAATAGAGGCGTTGAGGGACGTTGAACTTTGTATCGGATTTGTTAGTTTTGTAGAGTGCCCATCCAATGGATCGCCTGAGATCTATTTGGCTCAAGCTTTGCTTCGAGGTGAAAATGCCTCAGATCCACATAATGTACTCAAACGGCTACTTCAGGGAAAAGCTAGCGTACTTATATTGGATAATCTTGAACACCTTGATGATCCTGGCCGATTTGTTGCTTCGGTACTATCTGCGGTTTCAGATTTGCGCTTAATCGTAACATCCCGCAAACCAATGAAAGTTGCCGGTGAGCACACCATCAAAGTATCACCGTTGGATGGAGAACAAGAGGCAACTCCGATGCTCGCTGAATTGGCCGGTTCAAAGAGAATTGACGCAAGTCGAACGGCCCAGTACAAAGAAATTGCCGAATTGTGTGGAGGCATTCCCCTCACATTGCGACTTGCGGCAGCTCGATTGAGGCTACTTGAACCAGAGGAACTCATATTAGAGTTAAAACAATCTACGACTCTACTGAGAGCAGAACTTCCTGACCTAGAACATCGACATCGAGATTTGAATCGTATGCTGCGGTTAGCAATTTCGTCGCTCTGCCAAGGGGATGCGAAAACTCTTCTCTATATCTCATTGTTCCCTGGCGGGGTCACACGGGCTATTGTCCGACGAATGGTAGGTTCCGAAGTAGATGATGTTCTCGAACGCTTACTTGACTCAGCCCTAATTTGGCTCGACGACGATGTCAGCCCGCTTCGATTCCGATTGCTGGAACCAATTCGACAATTCATTCAAGAAGAATCGGATGGTGATCGCATTCTCGAAGCCAAGCATAACTTTGTTGACCAAATGGTAGTAGTTGCGGAACCATTGTGTGAGTGCTGGAACGTCGCCAGCGACACTCAGGACGCCATCTATCTCGCTGAGCGAGAAAACTATCAACAGGCCCTTCGAATTGCTGTTGAAATTGACATTGAAAAAGCGCTCTTTCTCTTTCAAAAGACCTGGACCTTTGAGTTGCCAGTTGGTCAAATTTCAGAGCTTGATGATATTTCTAACCACCTTGAATTCGCCCATAAGTTGAACCACCATGCCATGGGGCATATTTTGATTTGTCGCACTTGGTGTCGCTCCGCCGAAGGAAATCTTGACGAAGCAGCCATTCTCGCTCGGAAATCAAAAGACCACTTTGATCAAGTTAGCGATGAGACATTTTCCATATATTCCCTTGCTGTCGCCTATGAACATGAGCGATACAAGTTAAGTTGGGACGAAGTAAAGCGAAATTATGACGAGGTTATTGAGTTAGCCACCGACCGTAACCCCGATCTCCTGCCGGGAATTAGAGTCTGGCGAGGAACAATTTTGAGTATGCGACGTGAATGGGCAGCCGCAGCAGAAGACCTTGAATATTGCTATCAAACTAGCAAGGGCCTTGGTGCCGTTGGAAACCAAGTATATGCGGGCGTGGCACTCTTGACGATTGATTTTGCGGCTCAAAGAATTGACAAAATTCATGAACGCATTTTGGCGATGCGAGAAATATTCCAGTCCTACGAAAATCGACAGTGCCAATCTGTCTTCCTCAGAGCCGAAGCCCGCGTCGCTCTTGTGGATGATGAGATTCTTCGGGCTGAGGAGATTACTCGGCGAGGACTGGCTATTTGTGCCATAACTGGAAATCAACTTTACGAAGTAGAAATTAAGGTCTCGCTTGCGAGATCGTTAATCGCTCAGAATCGACTAGCCGAAGCCGAGAAGATCGTTCGTGAAATGTCGCCGGCGGTTACTCACCAAATGTATCGGATTGCGATTCTTGCAGTGGCATGCAAAGCTGAAATTTGCTGGAAACAAGACCTTTTGGACAAAGCCAGGGACTTACTGGCAGATGCTTTGGCATTTCGAGATGCCAACAAAACTGACATCCATATTATGGAATCCGTCTACTTGGATGAGCTCATCAAAAAAATGGACCTTTCCTCGTGGGAAAGGTCCATCTCAGCCGATCAGCTATCAGCGATCCTCAGCCAATAATTAAGGATTGACGGGAGTTAGGATGAATCCGACTTCCTTTCCGTTGAGCTGACCGGTTCCGGCGATTCGTCCGGATTTGTCTACACCATGTGCAATGGTTGCGGTGAAGCCTGGAGTGGAAGGGATTCGAGTGTTTAGATCAATCGTACCGTCAGTTTGTGTCCATCCGAAGGCTCGATATTGACCACCATTCAAGGAACCCGCATATCCCACAGCAATATTCCCGGCATTCAGACCTTTTACACCACAATAGTCACTTCCCAAGTTTGGAAGAACGTGCAGTTGTCCGTTCATCTTGACGAAACCAAGGTAGTTGCTTCCTTCTTTTTGGACTCCGGCGACCGTGCCAAGGTCATTGATTGCGTAAATTCCGTTGACACCGTCACCATCAAGAATTTTGGTGCCTACGCCTGATCCAGGTGCAAACAGATAAAACCCATTTGTTCCTCCACCATTAGCCCAGCCAGCCACCGTACCATTCGGACTTGTTCGGGATAGTCCGACACTTGTGGCGCCCGCAACGGTAAGAGGGGTAAGTACACCTGCATTCTCCCTAAATGCTGACGTAATGTTGTTTGAATCGTCAAATGAGTAGTAACCGTTACCATTGGTGTCCCTACC
>JANPAV010000432.1:0-3396 GCA_031430115.1 Armatimonadota bacterium
AGTATGAGTCGGTCTGCGTATGAACGTGCAACGGCTTCTTCTGGTTTGATGGAAATCGGCTTGGCCAAAGATTCGCTCCTAATGCCCGAATAAACGAGCGCGAACATTTATTTTGGCAGATTTGCGAACCATTTTGCCAGACATATTCGTCTAGCCGGAACTACTGCCTCAAAATTCGTCGTTTCAACGTACAATGAGGTGGATGAAGCGCGGGTTTACTTTGATAGAGCTTTTGGTTGTAATCACAATCATAGCCATTCTCGCCGCGATTCTTTTTCCAGTCTTTGCCCGCGCAAAAGCGGCGGCAAAACAATCAGCGTGCATCAGCAATTTAAAACAAATTGGCACCGCAATGACCCTTTACATGGGAGATCACGACGACATCTTTCCCTATGCGGTTGACGCCAGCGACAAATATGACCCAAACATTTGGTCTGGTCAGCCAGACTTCCAAGCTCAAATTCCGTTCATGCTTGAACTGCCCGACGCACTTTTTCCTTATACAAAGAGCAAGGAAATTTTCCATTGCCCGTCCGATACCGGCACTCGCATCCTTGATCACAACTACCCCGATCCGTTCGTATCTTCGCCTTCACTCTATGCGACATACCGTTCCAGTTACCTTTTTCGTACCGAAATAGCCTTCAAGTTCCTTTCCCAAGATCGATTTGAGTTACCCGCAGAGGTCAATGTCTTATTTGACGGAGCCGGCCATTGGCATGGGAGTGGTCGAGCTCTGCAAGCTGGAGACGACGTAAACACCTATTTAGATTTGATTCAAACGTACCGGTACAGCACTCTTATGGGTGATTTTCATGCGAAATCTCTCAGTCGTGGACAGTTGGACCGCCTATGGGCGACAAGGCTTTGATTTTGCTTGGATCCGATTAATGGCATCAATTCCTGCTTCTTCCTTTGAAATTCGGGTTACCTCTCACCTATGAACCTGCCCCACGATGATTGGATCCGCCCTTACGGACTCATCATCAATGGAGTCCTGGAACGAGGCTTAGAGTTAGCCATTGTTAATGGCACCATCCAAGAAATCCGGGCATCTACTCAACCAAGTGAGTCGTTCATTCTTTCCCCGGCTTTTGTGAACGCACATTCGCATCTCGAATATCGCGGAATGCTGGACCAAATTGACCATCCCGAATATTACGAATGGATTTATGAATTAGCTCGACTCAAAACTCTAGAGTCGCCAGAATATGTTCGCGAACAATGCAACATCGCCGCCATCGAAAACCGAAACGCTGGTGTCGCTTGGATCGGAGAACATTCGGATCGACCAGGGTCTGCCGAAGCCATGATCAAGCACGGACTTGGTGGTTGGATATTTCAAGAAGTCATCACGTCTGGCTCTGAAGATATTGCGGCAACTTTGGCGAAAATCGAACGACGCCTAGAAGAGACCAGGGCAACTCTATCGTTCGCAGCAGAGCAGTTCTCGTCACTATCAGGCTCACTCGCGAAGCGAAATACCTATTTGGACAGAGAGGTCGGTGAGCTTGCGAACCGGGTGAGTCGATTGAACGAAGTGAATATATTCGCATCTCTGAATCCCCATGCTTACTTCACAGTGGACCACGAGTCGCTTCAGTATCTGGGTTCGCTAGATACGCCTTCAAGCATCCACGTTGCAGAAACCAAACATGAATCGAACTTTACAAAGTACGGAACGGGACCAATTGCCGAACGCCGAACCGCACGGGGCGTACCATTTGAAGTCTATGATCAAACGGTAGTCGAAGTCCTGGACAACCTCGGCGTCCTTCGTCCCGGTATGCAATGCGTTCATTGTTGCGATGTGGACGAAGCCGATATTGCCATCATGGCTTCTCGAGGCGTAACTATCGCCCACTGCCCTCGGTCGAATGTTCGATTGCAATGCCCCGAAGCACCAGTTCGGGAGTTTCTCGATGCCGGAATCACGGTAGGACTTGGACTCGATTCACCCGCAAGCGGTGGCGTTATTGACATGTTCGCCGAAATGCGGTCGGCTCTAGCGGTCAGTGAAAGGCGTAACAAGCCGTTAACCGCAGAAGAAGTTTGGCGAATGGCGACGAGCGAAGGATATCGGTCGTTTGGGCAACCAAGCGAAGCACCGTGGGATATATATGTGGGGTCCTCAACGCCGTTGATCCGAATCCATGTTGATGGCGTCAAATCCGTCGAAGAATTGATCGAACTTGGTAATCCGAGCAAAGTTTCCTGGATTTGACCAATCCTATAGTCTCAAGGACCCCCTTATCAAGACACGCTAAACTTTTTTCAGGTTCATCGATCAGGGCAGCCTTCGGCATACTAAACGATTCAGTGGGTTTCTTACTTTGTAGCTAAAAGGCATTGATCCGGAGGATCACAAATGAAGAGACTGGATTAATGTCAGTCTTTTCTGGGCTCCGGAACAGGGCCTTCGACTTACTTAACCTATTGCTACGGCTCCGGCTTTCTACCAACAAGACTCAATGCCCTGATCCGGAGGATCACATATGAAGAGTCCTTGGAAGAGACTGACTTAGTGTCAGTCTTTTCTGAGGCCAGGGGAGTTGCGAAGCAACCAACCCGTCTTCGGGACCCCTGGTTGGTACATCCCAAAAACCCGACCCGTAGGGTCGCCGAAACTATGATATGATTCGGGAATTATGCCTTCGTCTTGCTAAACCTCTTGCTGCGGATTCAGGGGTCTACCTACAAATGTCAATGCTCTGATCCGGAGGATCACATATGAAGAGTCCTTGGAAAAGACTGACTTAATGTCAGTCTTTTCTGAGGCCAGGGGAGTTGCGAAGCAACCAACCCGTCTTCGGGACCCCTGGATGTCTCACCTTTAACTTAATACAGGTTCATAGATCTGAACCTAAGCTTTCAACCTACTCAACCATTCTAGTGGGGTTTCTACTTGCGGCTACAAGGTCTTGATCCGGAGGATCACAAAAGGTAGCCAGGGTGTCCCGTCTTCGGGACCCCTGGGATGACACATCCCTAACCCCGACCCGGAGGGTCGCAGAAACTATGATATGATTCGGGAATTGTGCCTTCGACTTACTACAGCCTTCATAGCCACATCATTTTCAGTACCAAGAATCGACATCCATATTTCCAACCGGAAATCATTAACGAAGTTCATGGCTACATTGGGGGAACGATCAAAGGATTGGGATACCAACCTCTGATTGTTGGAGGAGTCGAAGACCATCTCCATCTTCTCATCGGGCAGAAAACTAATCAATGTGTTGCGGACCTCGTTCGAGAACTCAAAAAGGCATCGACGAATTGGATGAAGAACAAACAATCCAACTTTTCTTGGCAAGAAGGATATGGTGCCTTTTCGGTCAGTCCAGAGCGGATTCCCAAGGTAAGAAAGTACATCGAAAACCAAGTTGAACATCA
>JANPAV010000433.1:0-4895 GCA_031430115.1 Armatimonadota bacterium
GCCTGGGCGGAATTGCATGGAACGAGGTTCACCGTACCCTCGGTGTCAAGTCGCCAAAATTCGGACACCGTGTTGCTTCGAACGTCAACTCGACCAAAGTTGTCGCCAGTTACCACCCGAGCCAGCAAAACACATTTACCGGACGCCTTACTGAGCCAATGCTTGATGAAGCAATTGGACTGTGGCTTAAGGGTTCGGAACGAAATTAACATGAGTGTCGGCATAGACTACAACCCGACCACCTGACGCTACAAAAAAACCAAAGACGTTCTGCGACAGAGAAAGCTCAGCCAGAACCACGGTAAACAGACAAACGATTGCTTTCATGGGTTAGGAACCCATTTTGCATGACCATCTACATAAACGACGGCTCGACCACCGGGACCAACGACGAATCCCAACTCAGTATTGGCTGGATCCACAACTTTGCCGACGTCTCCGCCCCGAAAGGAGTAGTTAAAGTCCTTCATCATATCCCTATTTTTCATGTATGGCAGGAGTTTGTTCTCCCAGCCTTCGGCGCCGGGCAAGATATCGTCATTGTCGGAACCGTAAATTATAAAGCCAAGTCCGCACTGCTTCGCTTTGTTGAGCAGTTTCTTTTTGAGGTCATCAAATGAAAGCTTTTCAGCGAGGAGACGGTCAATCGGTTTGATCTCGCGGATTAATAGAGCGCCAGCGTCTTGGTAAACCACGAAATCATTTCTCAATGAAAAAATAACTTCGCCTCCAACCGGCCCCAATCTGGTGGATGTTGGAACCAGCGACTTTGACTCTTCCTTCTTTTGAGGCTTAGCTGTAGCCCCGATCCCAGAAATTGTTGCTGACGGCACGTGTTTCTCTTCAAAAATCGAAACATAATCCATTTCGCCACTGGGCGATGCTTGAAATATTGGCCGTTTCTGGTTTGACATAGACCTAAAATTGTCCATCTCCCCATCTTTGAATTCTCCGTACGTCATGGTGAAATTTGCGCGATTTAAGTTTGCCTTGATTTGTCTCCGAGATTTGTCAGCCGGTCTAGCCATAAAAATAAGGCTGTTTACGTCTCCAGCCATGAGCCACATGATCCGAAGCTTTGGATCAAGTGTTGCGGTCTTAACTGTTCCATTCGGGAAAAACGCGACCAAAGTATCCCCCGCGATCCCAATGAGGCACTTAGCGTATTCAGATGCTCCCCAATAGATCATCTCGGCATCTTTCGTATTGATGGTGGTAATCAAACCATTTGACAAATTCAGAAATCCCTTCACAGGTTCTGGATCGTGGGTTTCAAAGTAAATACTTTGATCATCCGCTAATAGACTCAAGGCAGAAGGTTTTTGCGGAAGATTGACCTGTTTGCTCGCTTTTGCAATCCGATCATAGACAAACCATTTGCCCGTTGCATCCTTTGGATTGGCAAAAAGTGACTCTGGGGTACCAACTGTGAGCTGTTGGTAGAGAATATGCCTACCAAACGGAGCTACATCTATATTCAATGTATTGGCACTTGCAATCGTTTGTGCGGGCATCAATACAAATGCTTGGGTGTCGTTGCCAAAAAGACCCTGCCCGCAAGAAATTCCTGCCGCGAGAACAGTCAAAACCGATGCGACAATTGATTTCATGGGTTTGGCACCCATTTGACGTGTCCGTCACAATAGGCTACTGCTCGACCACCAGGACCGAGAATGTATCCCAACTCTGTCGAAGCCGGATTTTCAATGTTTGCCATATTCCCACCTTTGAACGTGTAGTTAAACCGCCGAAGTAAATCTTTGTCACTGCAATACGGCCCTACCCTGGCCTCCCATCCCTCTTGACCCGGTAAGACGTCATCACTATCCGATGCAAACATGATAAGACTCAGTACCGCCTCTTTGGAATCACTAATCGCTTTTTGCTTTGCTGCCTGCAACGTCAATGTTCTTGCTAAGGCAAGATCGATTTGGCTTTATGTCGCGAATAAGCAGGGCTCCCGCCACTTCATAGATAACACAGTCATTTCCGGGTCCAAAGCTGGAAATCGACTTAGCCGTCGTCAATTTCGCTTTGGCGGGAATATCCGTATCGACAGGTCTCAAAGTATTGGCAAAATGAACGTACAAAAGCTCGCCTATGGATTCCGACCAAAATAGCCGTGAATTTCCCTGTGGGTACATTTCTTGATTGATGGTCGCCGACGGAACCTCGGCAAACGTAGCCATCGGTTTATTTTTCTGATACAGAAGATGACCAAATTTCGGCGGGGTCGTCTGTTGCATCGCCACGAAAGTTATCGAATTCGCGTTTGAACTAACGGGTTGCATAACAACGAGGTTAGTCGGCATCGATACAGAAACAGAATTGCCGCTTGGATGAATGATCGAAATCGTTCGATCATCAAGTTTTACTACGAAATATGGCGCGCTTTCCAATTCTCCAGCATAGGTAATGGAATATAAAGCGAAATTTGTCCTGACAATCAGTCCCGTCTTGACATTGAGAAACCCTTGATGGTCTTCACTTTTGTCGCCCGTGAAGTAAACCGTTTGGTTATCGCCAAGAGTCCTAACTTGAGTTGTGGACGGCGGAACTGCTAGCCGTAGATTGGTCTTTGTAGTGCGATCATAGCGATACCACGTGTAATTCCTTTGGCTCTCTTTGCCAAGTATCTCAGTTTCAAAGGTGGAAATTTCGAGCCTGCGGTACGTAATATACCGCCCAGATTGCGAGAATTCAGCCAGGCTAACGATCCCGCTCGAAATGACTTCGGCTGGCAAAAGTAAATAGGCACTTTTTTCGTTTCCAAAGACTTCCTGACCATTAACAAATACACTCGCCAGAATTCCAACTAGCACCGCAACACGCTTCAAGACCATCATTAAAAACCATCATATCAAGAATTTGACTATGGTTTGCCTTTTAATGCATCAGAAATGTCTATTTTTGCTCCAGGGGTCAGTCCAAACTTTGCCGACAGACCTTGTTTGACTTCGATGACATAGAAATAGTCTCCGGTAGGTTTGACGGGAGAATCGTTCATCGGCTCGCCTTTTCCAACATTCAAAACCTTCTTGTCTTTTGAAATGTAATCGATGTCCAAGGGCAACAGCGTATTGTGCATCCAAAAGGCATAGTTTCCGGTCATTTTTTGTACTTCCGGAAAGACGAAGATCATGCCTTCGTTGTCTTCAACTTCATGGTCCTTTAGGAACATCATTCCTTCCCTGCGCTTATCCTCATCGTCCATGATCCATAACTTAAGGTCACCACCAGGAGTTTTGATGGTTGTTGTTTCTAAACTATCTGTCTGAAAAATTCGATCTAGATTTTTAACTCCGGCGACGACCGGAGAATTGTTTTCGCCGGAGTTCGTTTCATTGTTCGCGGTAACCGAAGTCGTATTGGTTCCGGCATTGTTTGACGATGACTCTGGATTACAGCCGGACAACGAGGCGACTAGGACGATGATAAGAATTAAGTGTTTTTGCATTTCAAACTAGGCCATTGCCGGAACGTAAGTAGTTAATTTTGACTCAAATACGTCAATTTGTGAACCTAGCAGCAAAGTTGTGCCGATCAAATCCAGGCCCTCAATTAACGCGAGCTTGGTCGCCTCATTAATTTGGAACTTGCACGAATGCCCGTCAAACATAACAGTTTGATTTGGTAAATCAACGGTTACTGTTGATCCCGTTGGTAGTGCTGCCAATAAGGCATGATCGCTCGTTTCCAACTCGATTAACAACAAACCGCAGTTGGCAGAGTTACCGCGAAAGATGTCCGAGAAACCCGGAGAAGTACCCTCTTTTCGAGAAATGACGCATTGGAAGCCTGCTTGTTGGATTGCCCAAACTGCATGCTCACGGGACGAACCGCATCCAAAGTTTGTGCCTACTACCAAAATAGATGCATCCTTTGCTTCGGGCAAGTCAAGGACAAAGGAATCGCCTCGAACGTCGCTGAATAGCAAATCTCCGTATCCACTCTTTTCTACCTTGGAAAGGAAGCGTGCTGGGATGATTCGATCAGTATCAACTTGGTCCTCGTTAAGGACCGCGATCTTGCCTGTGTGAGTAGTAAAGCCGGACACAAGTTAAGTTTGTCACATCTTCTATGAATTTCAGTTCATAATTCTCTCTGAATGGTTACGCCAACGTTCGACGAGTATCTTAGCCTGTCATCGGAGGGTCAAGCAGTTGCGATTTACGAAGATATCCGGGCAGATATCGAGACACCGGTAAGTGCCTATTGGAAGCTCGCTCATGACCAAACGTACAGCTTCTTACTCGAAAGCGTTACCGGTGGCGAACAACTGGCCCGCTATTCCATTCTTGGCGTCACCCCTAAAAAGGTAATTCGTTGCAAAAATGGTAAAGGTCGAATTGTCTCTAGAGGGACAGATAAACCCTTCCACTTGACGCCAGAACAAGATCCACTTGATATCCTCAAAGAAGAGTTGAGCAAACTCTGCCCGATTCCTTTGCCAGGCTTGAAGCACTTTATGGGCGGCGCCGTAGGAATGATGGCCTATGACATTGTCCGGTATTTCGAAAAACTGCCGGATACCTGCAAAGATGACCTAAAGGTCGATGATATGGCAATGATGATTACCAACCATGTTGTGGTTTTTGATCATGTCAAAA
The DNA here is from genome assembly GCA_031430115.1 of Armatimonadota bacterium. Taxonomy (GTDB): domain Bacteria; phylum Armatimonadota; class Fimbriimonadia; order Fimbriimonadales; family Fimbriimonadaceae; genus Fimbriimonas. The sequence goes on from JANPAV010000433.1 coordinate 4,611, forward strand.
ACATCATTCGTGTAGTTGTTATTGCAGACGGTAGCCGCGAAAGTTACGATGACGCAGTCAATGAAATTCAATGGGTTATTGGAAGGCTTTCCCAGCCTCTGCCACCATTGCCAAAAGGGGGAATTCAACCGCCCAAAATGTCGGCAAATCAAACTCAAGATCAATTTGAAGGCAATGTTCGAACCATGAAGGAGTACCTTCGGCAAGGAGATGGTCAGCAAATGGTCCCTTCCCTGCGGTTCCAAGCTGAACCAGTAACTGATCCTCTCTCAATATATCGAGCGC
>JANPAV010000434.1:0-5303 GCA_031430115.1 Armatimonadota bacterium
GAAGGACATCTTCTCCATGCTCCAGATTGCTACATGGAAAAGCTAGTGGTCGGATCTGAGTGTAAGGGAGCTTTGGACATAACTCTTCCGCCACGAATCAATGTAACCATCATGAGCAAATGCCTCGGCAAGAAGATTGATGAACTAACGATTGGGATTCTTGATCGACCAAGACACCATGACATGATCAAAGAGATTCGGGAAATTGGCGCTCGAGTTCACCTGATCTCAGACGGAGACCTCAGTATCGCCCTAGCCGCGCTAGATATAGAATCTGGCGTAGATGCCCTCATGGGCTCCGGAGGGGCTCCAGAGGGCGTCATATCCGCAGCGGCAGCCCTCTGCTATGGCGGAGAGATGCAGGCAAGATTTGTTTGGTCCAACGAAGCCGAGAGAGAAAGAGCCCAAGGCATGTTTGCCGGAGACGTTGATCGAGTCCTTCACACCACCGATTTGGCTTCCGGGCACGTTCAGTTTTGCGCCACCGGCATTACGAGTGGCGACATGCTAAAAGGCGTTCGTTACACTCGAGAATGCGCGATCACAGAGTCAATTCTGATGCGATCCAAAACTGGCACGATCAGAAAGATTCAAACCATGCATAGGAATTTCAAAAGGGCCGAAGATTTGGACTAGCAATTTGATATGATGGGGCATGAAATCATCGATCCATTCTTTCATTGGACTGACATGCCCCTTAAGCTCCTTTTCTTTATCGGCCATCGGTCAACAGCAGGTCCTGCCACCGACAAACCAACAGGCAAGCCTTAATGAACTTAAGTTCAGGTTGGACTAGTCGACGGCAAGTTAACGGCCGGCGAATACAAACCCGGCACCTACCGTCGCGTTACCCTTCACCCCGAAGTTCAAAAAGACGGCTCGACCATTGTCGATCTATCAGTGTCCGAATTTACCAAGGATTCCGGACGCGATATTCCCCGCCTTTCAACGCGTATTCGGCTCAAGCAAGGAATTACAAGAGTCATTCAAGTCAGGACGTCTAAAGGTGCGGGATACAAATTTGAATACCTTCTGAGCGTGACAATGGCTCCTAGCGACTAATTATTGAGTGCGCAACCAATCACTTTCGTTGATTTGACTCTAACGGACTTTCCTTTTCGCAAATCGGTTAGGGCATTTCGTAAGTCTTGGTGCTTGGCCTGGCGCCACTTAAAGTCAGACCCGTACGAGTCATCAATCCGACCAAAATAAAGGGCTTTCCCTTGCCCATTCCGAACGAGAGCACTAGGAACGCCTTTCACCTCGTACTGCTTTGCCAATCTCCGGCTCGGGTCGAGGATCAAAGGGCATCCTAGCCCAAACTCCCGGTGATGCGCTTTCATTTTGGGCAGAGAAGCATTTTCATCCTCGTACACGACCATGAATGTTGAAACACCTTGGTAGTCTCGCATGATTCGTTTGATCTCTGGTGTGAATCGCCTCGCAATCGGGCAATCACTAGTCACGAAGATCAACGTCTCAAACTTTGGAGCCGAAGAAAGCAAAAGACCAATGGCAACGGTGATCATAACCAGTAAATACGTTTGAAAGAGCGTTAAGTTCCTGTCAACTAGCCCACAAGAACTTAGCCAAACTCGCGCCGTCGCTTAGCTCTCTTGCATAAACGGATATCGGTAGTCTGTTGGTGGAACCAATGTCTCTTTGATCGTCCGCGCCGACAACCAACGAAGCAAGTTAAGCGATGACCCCGCCTTGTCGTTTGTTCCGCTGGCCCGGGCTCCACCAAATGGCTGCTGTCCAACAACCGCTCCAGTCGGCTTATCATTGATATAGAAATTACCGGCGCAGTTCCTGAGCACTTTCGTGGCATGTTCGATCGAAGCACGATCGTTGGAAATAATTGCCCCAGTCAAGGCATATGGCGAAGTTTCATCAACCAGCTTCAATGTTTCTTCCCACTTCGATTCGTCGTACACGTACATCGTTAAAACTGGTCCAAAAATTTCTTCGCACATCGTGGTGTACTTCGGATCGTTCACTTCTATGACCGTTGGTTCAATAAAGAAGCCATTACTCTTATCGTAATTTCCACCCGCAAGAATTGTCTGTCCGTCGGCCTTAGCCTGATCGAGGTACTTTGCGATGCTGTCGAAGCTCTTTTCGTCAATGACCGCGTTAACGAAGTTAGTGAAGTCTTCAACTGTTCCCATCTTAAATGACTTCATCCCTTCGACCAATTTCGATCGAACGTCATCGGCAATGTTTGAAGGAATATAACATCGAGACGCGGCAGAACACTTTTGCCCTTGATACTCAAACGCACCACGAAGAAGCGCAGTTGCGACTACTTGAGCATCGGCCGATGGATGAGCAACGACAAAGTCTTTTCCGCCCGTTTCTCCAACAATGCGAGGATACGATTTATACTTATTGGCGGCTAGGGATGCTCCGATCTGTTGCCACATTCGATTGAAAACTCCGGTCGAACCAGTAAAGTGAACTCCGGCAAAATCTCGGTGATTAAAGCAAATTTCGCCAATGGTTGGGCCATCCACAAATACCAAGTTAATGACTCCATCTGGTAATCCAGCTTCTTTTAGCACCTTCATGATCATCTGGGCGGAATAAACCTGAGTGTTCGCAGGCTTCCAGACAACAACATTTCCGCACATGGCAGCCGAAGTCGGGAGATTGCCGGCTATCGCCGTAAAGTTAAACGGAGTGACCGCCAAAACAAACCCTTCGAGCGGGCGGTATTCAAGTCGGTTGTGCATTCCAGGACCGCTGATCGGCTGTTGCCGATAGATTTGGTCAAGGAAGTGGACATTAAATCGTAAGAAGTCGATGATTTCGCACGCGCTATCAATTTCGGCCTGATAAGCATTCTTACTTTGCGCAAGCATCGTGGTCCCATTCATATAGGGGCGATACTTTGTCGCCATAAGATCCGCGGCCTTCAGGAAGATCGCCGCTCGACCCTCCCAAGAAGTGTTGGACCACTCTTCCCTGGCGGCAAGCGCAGCATCAATTGCCTGTTGAACGTGCGAAGCATCTCCGGCGTGGAAATGGCCGAGCAAATGGGCTCTTTCGTGCGGCGGTCGCATCTCGACCAGTTTGCCAGTTCGAACGTCTTGACCGTTGATTGTCATCGGAACATCGGCTTGTTGCCCCTTCAATTCAGCCAAAACTGCCTTTAAAGTCTGCTTTTCTTTTGATCCTGGTGCGTAAGAAAGGATCGGTTCGTTGATTGGCATTGCATAGCTGAATGTCCCAAAGTTCATACTGTAAGTGTACCGGTCGGGAAAAATGGACGTATACGAAAATCTGTTAAGTGCGAACAAAGCTTGGGTTGCCGAGAAACTTAGTGGGGATCCTGAATTTTTTGAGCGATTGGTGCATGCCCAACAACCCGAGTACCTCTGGATTGGCTGCGCCGACAGTCGAGTACCAGCCGAAGAAATCACTGGCACAAGCCCCGGTCAACTCTTTGTCCACCGCAACGTTGCCAATATGGTTATCCATACCGACTTCAACATGCTGAGCGTGTTGCAGTATGCGGTCGAAGTCCTCAAAGTTAAGCATGTGATTGTCTGCGGTCACTACGGTTGCGGAGGCGTTATGAATGCATTGACGAACCAGAACCTCGGCTTAATCAATAAATGGCTCCGACACATCAAAGATGTCTATCGAATCCATAAAGCCGAACTCGACGCGATTGAAGATCAAGAGGCGCGGTTTAGGCGAATGGTGGAGGTCAATATCCTGGAGCAAGTCACAAATCTGGGCGAGACCACCATCATTCAACAGAGTTGGGCCGAGACTGGGGGGCCGATGATCCATGGGTGGGTTTACGACCTTGGCACTGGGTTAATCGACGAGCTAGTCAAAATGGATTCTACGGAGACGCTAGAACCCATTTACCGGTACGACTTTGACCAAGACTCCCAACTTAGACGTTGAACACGCTGAAAATTGGGCTCAGAAGGTTCTTCCGTAAGACACCCCCGCCGGTTCGTTCCTCACCGACTCCCCCGGGGGCGTAGCGTTGTTAAAATCGTTTCATTCCGAATCTATGGGCTATTGAATTTAGCAATGACTTGCAATAAGAAACTAGACAACGCTCCTTCCTCGGGGAAGGTGGCGCATCGGTCATTCCTCACATCTTAATCGAGCGTGACCGATGCGACGGAAGGGGTGCTTAAGCTTGGAATTGGCCCTGCACAAATTCTATCTATACATTGAACAGGAACAACATGACATCGCCTTCTTGCACGACATATTCCTTGCCTTCGCTTCGCACAAGTCCCTTTTCCTTCGCTGCTTTTTCTGATCCATATTCAACCAGATCCTTATAGGCAACCGTCTGGGCTCGAATGAATCCCTTTTCGAAGTCGCTATGAATGACTCCCGCGGCTTGAGGTGCCGTCATGCCCTTATGGATGGTCCAAGCTCTGGTTTCCTTAGGTCCAGTTGTAAAGTAAGTTTGAAGTCCCAGCAGGTCATAAGTTGCCCGAATGAGCGACTTAAGTCCTCCTTCTTTGGCACCGAGCGATTCAAGAAATTCTTGGCGATCCTCTTCTGGCAGTTCGGCAAGCTCAGATTCGACTTGGGCGGAAATAACCACAACTTCGGAACCTTCTTTTTTAGCAAATGCTCGAATCTCTTCGACCCATTTGTTGCCAGTCGAGAGGTCGGTTTCGCTCACGTTAGCGGCATAGATCACCGGCTTTGCCGTCATCAATCCGAGAGCTTTGATCGACTGAGCTTCGTCTTCGGTTAGCTTGACTGTTCGAGCGGCACCACCGGCTTGAAGTACAGGAACGATTTTTTCGAGCGCATCGACCTCAAGTTGAGCCTCTTTCTTAAACTTGGCATCCTTTCGCGCTCTGTCCAATCGCTTTTCGGCTTGGGCCATATCGGCAAGCGTCAATTCAATATTGATGATTTCGATGTCCCGCATCGGATCAACCGATCCCGCAACGTGGATGATGTCATCGTTTTCGAAGCATCGAACGACGTGGACGATGGCGTCAACTTCACGGATATTGGCAAGAAACTGGTTGCCCAATCCTTCGCCTGTGCTGGCGCCCTTGACCAGTCCAGCAATGTCTACGAACTCGACTCGCGCAGGCAAAATAGCCTCCGATCCGCTGATCTTCGCAAGTACCTCAAGGCGTTCATCAGGCACACTAACCATGCCGACATTCGGCTCAATTGTGCAGAATGGGAAGTTAGCTGCTTGTGCTTGCGCATTCGCGACAACAGCGTTAAATAGCGTAGATTTACCTACGTTTGGCAGACCAACATTACCGGCTCTTAGCATGGGGAACGGCTAGTTTACC
>JANPAV010000435.1:0-1677 GCA_031430115.1 Armatimonadota bacterium
GAACTTCACGATATCAATCTTACATTTCAAGAAGCCAAAGCTTTCGGGGGGGGGGGATGGATCAATAGAGGTAACCCAAACCAAGGCTAGATTTTCAGTTTTGGCCAAGGCTGTAAGATGCGTATAATTTACTTTCTTACACGCACTGCAGTTTGTCGAAAAGACAATCGCCATTCCTCGACCATTAGCAATTGTGATAAGGTCGTCGTTTAGATTAAGCTTCTTGCCGACAATTGAAGTCACATTTCCGACCGAATTTTGAGAAGTTCGACAAGCATCATTATCGCAATGAGCGATTCGCTTTGACACAATTTGAAAAGCGACCACTATGATAAATGAAAAACTAAGCAATACCAAAGTTGCTTTAGTGCTAGAAATTGATCTGTAGCTTAGTCGCTCCATAAAGCAATTATATGGGATATCATTTGGATATTAGTTGATTTTCTTGAGAACCCTTGAACATTTTAAGGTATAGGTTCAAAATCAAGTTGTAATTTGATTTATCTTAGAATTTTTTTTGGGGCTAAAGTCCTAGCTTGTAGATTTCGAAGCCATTTATACGTTTCGAAATGTTCTAAATAAGGATTGTTCAGTTGTCCTCAAGAATCAGATAGCTGGGGGCGAAGAATCGGAAGGTAAAATCTCGGTCTCAATGACGAGTATTTTGGCCGCCTTGGCAATTCAATCTTCCTTCCCGGGCGACTATACGAAAGACCTTCATGAACTGATTTCGGCTTTTGATCAATACGGAGCTTACGTTCATTCGGATGGCATCAACCTGAAGGAGTTAGAGTCCCGATATTCATCTAAATTCCTCCTGGTGAAGGATCGAGATCAGTTGTTGGTTCATCTTGAGAGCTTGGTTGGAGAGTTACACGATTTTCACGCCTCGCTTGGCACCAACAATGATTCATCACCTCGATTGGTCCCGAGCGGGACGGACATCATTGCCCGATGGAGCGGCACCAAGGCGGTTGTTGAACAAGTTCGGATTGGTTCGCTTGCGATGAAATCAGGCTTAATGCCGGGCGTCGAGATCGTGCAGATTCAAGGTTTGCCGGTTCGGCAAGCGTCGCTGAGTTGGTTAAAGGAACGAAAGCCTGACGTCCGTGGATGGGATTGGGCGTTGAATTCGGCGTTGGCTGGAATTTGGAATATGAAACGGGCTTTGACTGTCAAGCACGGTGGTTCGGTGAAGACGATTGAACTTGACACTGCCCCTACACCACGGTCACCGAAGGTTTTGACTTATGAAAAGCGGCCCAATGGCATAGCCTATCTTCGACCAGAGGACTCACTAGGTCAGGATAACCTGATTAAGGAATTTGATGCCTTGGTACCTGAACTACGGAAAGCAAAAGGGATTGTGATTGATCTTCGGAATACGGGAAGTGGTGGGACTAGTTCGGTCGCACGGGGAATGATGGGATTATTCATATCCAAAAAACTTCCCTACCAACGACATCGAGTTGTTGAGCGTGAAACGAAAACGGTTCGTGATTGGGTCGAATATGCTTCTCCGAGACTAAAATTGCCCATCAAAGCAAAGCTCGTTGTTTTGGTTGGTCGCTGGACCGGAAGTATGGGTGAAGGCATTGCGGTTGGATTTGACGCAATGAAGCGAGCAACGGTCATCGGAACAGGAATGGCTGGCTTGCGGGGTGCGGTGGACAATTT
>JANPAV010000436.1:0-11356 GCA_031430115.1 Armatimonadota bacterium
ATTGGTTCTTGTTGGAATCCTGGTCTCAAAGCTCCCATTGGCTTAGCAACAACATCCACCCGTTTTGTAACCAGCTTATCAATTTTGATTTTTGCCATCGTGACCGCGCCACCAAGAAGCTCTCTGATTGAAGCGGGGAAAATGACGATTGGATAGTCCTTTTCACCGACTGTTGCCCGTTCGAGGTCGACTATTGCTGTCGGGGCTAATTGGCTTACCGCTCGAAAGTCGCGGGTGTAGCCGGACAGTTGTAAGGAAACGCTGTCTGGAATTCTCGTGATGACTAATTTTTCGTTAAGGCCCTTTGCGGTTAGCGAGGCCGAAAATACTTTCTGAGTCGGTTTGTCATTTCGGTCGTTATAGACGCTGGCCCATAAAAGCACCGAAGTCGCCAGCGAGAGAATGGCAAATGGCACATTGATCTTGCTCATTTACTCACAAGTTCCTTCTTTTCCTTCTTCCAGACTCGACGGGGCGGCGAAGATTCAGCATCGTTTTGAGTGGTGTTCTTGATAAGGAATTCCCGTAATTCAACGCTGCTTGCAATTGTGTAAAGACTTCCGCCGGATGAGACTCGTATACTGCCTCTTTCTTCGCTGACAACGAGGGCTATGACATCGTTTTGCTCCGTGACCCCGAGAGCAGCTCGATGTCGCATATGCAAGTTACGTTCAATTTTTGATTCACTTAGCGGCAGTCTGCATGCGGCAGCAAGAATGGAGTTTCCTCGGATGATAACGGCACCGTCATGCAATGGGTTTTGCCCATAAAAAATAGACCCAAGTAGTGAGGTTGTAACTTTTGCGTTGAGCATGACGCCGTTAGACGCAATTTCGTCAAGGTGCCCGCCAGTTTCAATGACAATGATTGCCCCAATACGATCTCGTGCCATTTCGGCCACCGCGCCGACAATTTCTTCGACTGAGCCACGATCAAGATTCTTCTCGTGACCCACTTCGGTTACGCTTTCTGGAAACCAACTCAGTTTGGTCAGGCCTTCCAGAGCTTGTCGAAGTTCAGGGAGAAACAAGATCGCTAATGCAACTGGTCCAAGCAATGTCGCTTGTCTTAATATCCAGTTAACGGTCGTTAAGCCGAATACGTCGCTCAGGAAAAGGAGAGCGCCGAAAACGAGTAGTCCGAGAAGTATCCGCCATCCTCGAGTGCCTCGCACCAACATCAAAAGACGGTAAATGATGAACCCCACAATCAAGATATCCAAAGCTGCCGCCGCTAGCTTTAGCGGTTCAAGGTCTTTGAATACACGGAATACAGGAGATTCTAACAAGGAATAGTACAATTCTATCTGTATTTGAACCCAAAAGGCATCAGACATTTCTATAATCTAGGTGTCCATGTTACGCGGCGACAACTCCGACTCCGAAATACTGCGCCCTCTCGATGAAATTCGGAAGGATATTGACCTCATTGATCAAGAATTAGTGACGCTACTTTCTCGCAGAACCGACCTTGCCATAGAGGTAGGAAAGATAAAGGGCCGCGACGGAAAACCCTTTTTCACTCCTGAGCGAGAGAGGGCAATCTACGAACGCCTTGCAGCAATAAATCCCGGCCCTTTGCTACCAAAACAACTAAAGTCGATCTACCGCGAGATAATTTCTGCCGCTATTGCAGCCGAAAAACCGTTGACGGTGGCATATTGGGGACCTCAGGGGACTTTTACCAATATGGCGGCGCTTCAAACATTTGGGGGAAGCACCGAATTTGTCCCACAGGATTCTATCTCCGACGTTTTTAAGGCGGTTGAAAACAACAAAGTTGATTACGGAGTTGTTCCGGTCGAGAATTCGGTCGCTGGTGTAGTTCCGGAGACATTAGATATGTTTCCTCAAACAAACGTCAAGATATGTGCGGAGACTTATGTGGCAATTGACCACCATTTGGTCAGTACCCTTACCGATCTTGACAAAATCAAAACGGTTTACGCCGGGCCACAACCAAGTGCCCAGTGCAAACGATGGCTGAAAATGAACATCCCGGCTGCAGAAATTATCGAAGTTGTGCCAACCGCAAAAGCAGCTCGAGCCGCACTTGATGACCCGACTGGAGCGGCAATTGCCAATATTCTTGGCGCAGAAATGGTTGGAATACCAATTCTCCAAGAGCATATTGCCGACAACCCGCAAAACCGAACCAGGTTCTTGGTTATTGGATACAACGAGCCAGTAAAGACTGGACGAGATAAGACCAGTATCATGTTTAATCTTCGCAACCGTCCGGGTGAATTGTATCGAGCCCTGGAAGCACTTTACGAGCACGGCGTGAATTTGATGATGATCGAGAGTCGTCCGGCACCCCGGGCGTCATTTGAGTACATTTTCTATACTGACTGCGCGGGCCATCGAACAGATGACAATCTTGTTGCAGCGATCAATCGATTAAAGGGGCAAGCATTGGAAACAACGGTTCTTGGAAGCTATCCTCTCGCTGAATCAAACGGTTGAACCTTCTCGCCCACGCAGTATTAAGCCCTCCCAACGAGAAGATACTTCTCGGAAATGTCTTGGCAGATTTCATTGGCCGGAACGAATATGAGTCGCTAGACCCAGAAATTCAGTTTGGAGTTGCACTCCACCGGCGAATTGATCATTTCACGGATCACCATGCGGCTGTTGACCGATCCAAATCTAGGCTTGTAGGATTTCAGAGGTACGGAAATGCGTTGGTGGATGTCTTTTACGATCACTTTTTAGCCACAGGTTGGAGCCACGAACTCTCGGTTTTCGAGTTTACAGATCGTCTATACCGATCAATTCAATCGCATCAAGAGTTGCTACCCAAGAATTGCTTAGCAATTGCAAGCCGGATGATTGAACAAGATTGGATGAATAACTACGGAACCATGGATGGTCTCAAAACGAACTTAGGTCGGATGGAACTTAGGATTGAATCAAGGTCCGGTAGGGCTGTCGATTTAGTTTCTTCGGTCAAAATCCTTGAACAAGAATATAGAAGTTTTGAAGAGGATTTTCTCGAGTTTTGGCCAGAGCTTGTTGGTCACGCAAGTTAGTCAAAATGGCGGACAGGGAGGGATTCGAACCCTCGGAGGCTTTCACCTCACCGCATTTCGAGTGCGGCGCACTAGACCACTATGCGACCTATCCGAGAGAAATTATGACGCAAAAAGGATCAGTCAGGTTATGAACCACTATGCTCACTCATCTTTTTCTGGATTTCGTCAACAGAATATGGTCCTTCAAGTGAATCTCCATGCCTGATGTAGAGCAAATCGGTCAATGGAGCATTAACTGTGGTCATCGGATAGATCATTTTGAACGGGAGCCTCATTGCCAACTTGTTCGAAATCTGAACCCTGTTTGGTCCAGTCACCATGATTGAAGTATTTTGCGTAACATCATGGACTGCATCGTAGTAGCCCGAAGCTGAACTATTTGCGGTGCGCATGATTGAATTTAGCCTAACCATCATGCTTTGTGCAAATGCCAGGAACGCTGCTCGGGAGTCTTCACTTTCCGAAGTGACCGAGTAATGAAAAGCCAAGCGAATTGCTTGAGAATTGAGCGACTCGCGACCGAGGTCAGCCAAATCGGGAGTTGACGACAAGTTTGCGAACCCACCGGAATTGAGCTTAGCGACGTTGTTAAGCAATCCGGTTTCATGGTCTCTGAACTTACTGATCGCAAGCTTGAGTGCCATTTCACCTTTTCGTAGCGAGTAGATATCGCCGGTCACCGCATAACGGGAAAGGCCACAATCGGCGATGGACAAATAACTACCGAGCCAACCAGGTCCAAGCTCGCGACTTCCGTAGATTTTTGCAACTGAGTTAGGACTTAAAGACGAAAATGACTCTTCGCCCAATTCCTCGGCCTTTGCCATGAATCGTGGGTCTCCAGTATAGCGATGAAGTTCAAAGAGGCGCGCAGCAAGGTACCCCGTAATCGCAATGTGTTCTGACTCTGATAGGCCAGGTACGGATCGAAGGTTTTCTCTTAATGATTGTCGTAATTTTCTAAAGTCCGAGTTTGAAAGAACTGAAAGGTTTTTGAGGGACACGAGGTCTTGCTCTGGACTTTGAGACTTGCTAACGAAGCCCATTAAGGAGTTCCTTTGATCTCGCGAAAGTATTGAATCCAGCTTCTTTTCGGTGAGGCTCGACCTCCGGCTGCGATTGTCAACCGTTTGATCATTCATCCTGGAGGTAGCAATGCTGTCTCCATCCAGATAATCAGTAATTGTTTCATTTCCAATATCGATTGCAAGTTGCATTAGGTCTTGATCATTAGTTGCACAAGCAAGTTGCGCCGCAACTTGGGCAATTAATGCATTCTGGCTATTCGACTTAGAGGTGTCAATGTAAGAGGAGTTGGGAGTGATTCTTGCCTCCCGAAAGAAGCCACTATCGATAGCATCGTAAAGTGGTGTACAAGCCAATTGCTTCAGTGTCGTTGATGAAAAGTCGATGCTTCCCAGTTTGCTTAAAAGCCTTAAACCCATTGGATTGACCTTGGTTGAACCAGGCTTTAGTAGTCCATTTTCTCCGGCTTTCATTGCTTGTAAGAGGTTTGCAGTGAAATCCGAAAATGTGGGAAGTGGTTCCGCTGGCGACGAAATAATTGTTCGAAAATCAGAGTCTTGCGACGATTGAAGACTTTGAACCGACTGAATGAATGATGGGCCCTTATTCAAATTAGTCTTGGACTCAATGAGGAACGGCAAGATGGATTCGGGTCCGAAATATTGAAATGGGTTATCAATGAGATAGTGCCCCACTAGGGCACCTTCAAAATCCGTTACCAATAACTCAATTCCAGATTCGATATTCCTCACAAGTCGTTGCTTAGGAAGAGTAACCTGCCGCATGTCAGGATATTGGTCAAGATTAATCTTGACTGGTACAAAAGCTCGATTGACAAATCGAGCCATTTCGGGATCACGGAATACACTGAGTTCCACTTGCCTTGCGTAAGAATTCGCAGGTTCGACCAGGAGAATGAGAAGCCCCAATTTTCGCCTCTTCGCCTCTAACCTGCCTTGCTCAATTGTTTTCTTCCAATTGATTTCAACAATCGGAGCGGGCTGGGGCTCAGAAGAAGGCACCGTAACAAGATATTCTGTTGGTGAGGGAGGTAGAAGGGGTTCGTAGGCAACCCTGAATACGCCAAGCATGCTGAGGGTTACGACGGCAAGTGCTGTGACCCCAAACGTTGGTTTTCTCATCCCAATTGAATTATGAGCTTATTCCGCCCGCAAGGTTCAAGAACCTTGAAACGGTTGTGCTAAACTTTTGGTCTAATGGCGATCTCGCTCGAAGAAGTCCGGCACGTTGCAAAACTTGCGCGCTTGGATCTACAGGAATCCGAAGTTATGTCTCTCCAGACAGAACTGAATGCTCTGTTGGGTCACTTCGGCGACATACAATCGCTTAGCTTGCAAGAATTAGAACCTATTTTGCACGCTTCAAACCTAACAAACGTTTGGGCAGAAGACATTTCACTGCCGTCGTTAAGGCGAGAATCAGCCCTTAAGAATGCCCCAATCAGCAAAGCCGGGTTGTTCCTTGTCCCAATGATCATTGAGGATTAAGGCTCGATGATTACTCATCTAACAGCGACCCAGCTCGCAACAAAACTTCAATCAAAAGAAATCTCGGCAACCGAGGTAACTCAAGCCTTTTTGGATCGAATCGAGTCGCAAGATCATGTTTATGGTGCTTTTCTTGCGGTAGATCATGAAAAAGCGCTTGCCCAAGCATCAATTGCGCAAACCATGATTGATTCCGGCAATGCTGGACCAATGACCGGGATCCCCGTCGCCATTAAAGACAATATTTCAACGGAAGGAATTGAGACGACGTGCGCCTCAAAAATCCTAAAAGGTTATGTTCCTCCCTTTGATGCAACCGTGATCCAGCGCCTAAAATCGGCGGGTGCAGTGACCATTGGCAAAGCAAACCTTGACGAATTCGCGATGGGGTCATCAACTGAGACGTCTGCTTACAAATTGTCCAAAAATCCTTGGGATTTGACGCGTACTCCTGGTGGATCATCGGGTGGCTCAACCGTCGCTGTTGCCGCCGATATGGCACCGATTGCACTTGGTTCCGATACCGGAGGGTCAATTCGATTGCCCGCGTCTTTCTGCGGAATAGTTGGATTCAAGCCAACTTACGGTCGATGCAGTCGTTACGGACTAGTTGCCTTTTCATCGAGTCTGGACCAAATTGGACCACTTGCAAAAACCGTAGAAGATGCGGCGATCATTTCGAACGTTATCACGGGGCACTGCGATCGAGACTCCACATCAATTCCTGATTCACAGATATCAATAAAGGATCTGAAGAAGGGCTCGCTAAAGGGACTCAAACTCGCTTTTCCAAAGGAAATGTACGGCGACGGCACGGACCCAGAGGTCAGGGCAGCTACTGAAAAAGCACTAGATGAACTGAGGAAGGAAGGTGTAGTGGTCACGGAGATATCCATTCCTTCGATCCCGCTTGGAGTCACAACGTATTACATCATTGCACCTGCAGAAGCAAGTTCAAACCTGGGTCGGTTTGATGGAGTTCGATATGGTCCGCGGTCCGAAGGGCAAGGTCACATTGACGTTGTCGCCAAAACTCGAGCCGAAGGATTCGGACATGAAGTTAAGGCTAGGATCATGATTGGTACGTACGCTCTCAGCGCTGGATACTATGACGCTTTCTACCTTCGAGCCCAGCAAGTCAGAGCCATGATGACTCAGCAGTTCAACGATGCGTTCAAAGAGTTTGACCTTGTTGTTTCTCCGACTGCACCCGTTGTTGCCTTCCCGCTTGGCGCAATGAGTCAGGATCCCATGCAGCTGAAGTTGCTGGACTACTGTACGATTCCAGCCAATATGGGTGGCTTCCCTGCCATTTCCCTTCAAGTCGGATTTGCTCACGGACTTCCAGTTGGATTGCAACTCATGGGACCTCAAATGAGTGATGAAATACTGTTTCAAACTGCATTTGCTGTAGAAAGCGCATTCGAAACACAACGAATGCGCCCTCCAATCCCGTAAAGTTAAGTGATGCTGAGCGAGGAGATTCGAAAAGCCGATCAACGGATTTTTTGGCGAGCCTTCTTGCGTCCAAATCGCATCGTTTTGCACCTTTTGTTTTTGCTTGTTTGCGGTGCGATTGGTTCATCGTCAGGTAGCCCATTTCCCCTGATTATTGGTTTTCTCTTTAGCTCGATCGTTCATTTTAATCGTGCGGATGCAGCGGCCAAGCGAAAGCGCTTCATCAACTCACGGTTCATGAGCCTATGGAACGGTTGCCGGGAGCGTTTCGAAAGCTTCGAAGACGGAATCAAGAAGCTCAAACGAGCTGACATCGCTCAATTTCAAGAGTTGCCCGACACGGTTCGTGACCTGGCCATGACGATTTACAACGCCCTGCGTCGTGCCGATATCTTGTTTGAAGAAGTTCTCCAGTCTGAAGGCGTTGACCGAATTCGCCCGGGAGTTCCGATGTTCAAACCAACCGATCCTCAGGCACAAGAATTGTATCGAATTGCGGAAAAGAATCTCGGCGAGTATCGTGGCCACTACAACGAATTAATGGCTGGAATTCAACGGACGGAAGCCCAAGCAACCGTCTTCATGACGACCTTGGATAACCTGAGGGTCAAAATGCTTGGTTACCGGTTGATTGGCAAAAATCCGTCGCTGAGTTCGGAAGAGTTTCTTTCGGTTCTCGCTGAAGCTAGGGCACAGTTAAGTGCCATTGATCGTGCTTTGGATGAACTCGACCTATCGCACTATCCGAAGACAGTATCGGTTATTCCTCCCGTTACGACTGAGCAAGACTTCAATCAAGCTCTGGAACGGCACTTTGAACCAGAGTTGGGTGCCGAAGTCGAAGTTGTCAGTGAAAAGGAAGGCAGTCATTGAGTCTGGTAATCCAATGCCCAGCAAAATTGAACCTGTTTCTGAGCGTTGGAAAGAAGGATCATCGAGGTTACCACCCTCTTCGAAGTATCTTTCAGGCAATTAGTTTGTACGATGAACTTCATATCGAGCGAGCAACCGAACTGAGCTTTAGTTGTGACGACCCGGGGGTACCGGAAGACAACACCGTGATCCGGGCAGCAAGAATGATGATGGAAGTCGCCGATTTTCCACCGGTTGCGGTGAAGCTAATCAAGCGGATACCTAGTGAAGCTGGGCTTGGGGGAGGCAGTAGCGACGCTGCCGGAATCATCCGAGCGGCAAAGTCCTTGATGTCGGCAATGCTGCCTGACTACGAAAAGAAAGCCATTGCCAAGTCGATTGGTGCAGATGTTTCTTTCTTCTTGGTGGTTGGTCGAGCAAAGGCAGAAGGCTATGGCGAAAAGTTGACTCCAATCCCTTCTCCAAATCCTGCCGAATGGTATGTAGTTGCTCAGCCTGAGGATCGTTGCAATACCAAATCTGCTTATGATCGGTTGGACGAGATGGACTATCATTGGCAGGATTTCCCCGCCAATGACATCCTCTACAATGACTTTGAACGGGTTGCGCCATGCGGCTCACTTGACCTCATCGAACGGCTCCTGGTCCACAAGGCAAACGACGCTGGTCTAACCGGTTCAGGTTCCGCAGTTTTTGGTCGGTTTCGAACTGAAGATGATGCAAAAAAGGCGGAAGCAAAACTCCGCGACGAAGCTCCTTTTGTCTGTGTTGCCCACAGCCTCTAACCGCGCTGTGCTGCCAGCTTTTGCTCAATTCCGCTTGAACGAAGTTCCATTATCGGATCAGTTGGAACGCCCATCCGCTTTCGAACCTCGCCAAGAAGCGGTCGAACATCGGTCTCGAATGCATCCATCATCAACCTATGGGCGCCCAATACATCGCCACTCGATTGCAACACCGACAGTCCTTTGTAATCAACGATCAATGCCTTTGACAAAGCCGTCTGACAGTTCAGCACGCTCAGTAGCATCGCTTCCAGTTTCGGTTCGATATTGTGACTTTGATCGATCATATAGGCGACATCGCCCGCCAAGTTTCCGGCAGAAACCAGCTCTGTGAAAATCGTAAACAGCTCAAAGGGATTCGTACTCCCCACAATCAGGTCGTCATCAGCATAGTTGCGCGAGTTGAAATGGAATCCGCCCAGACAACCTTCATCCAGCAATTGGGCCACGATGTATGCGATGTTCGTTCCAGGAGCGTGGTGTCCCGTGTCAACCAGCACCTGGGCTTGCGGACCAAGTCGGCGACATAAAGCGAAAGAAGTACCCCAATCCGCTATGTCAGTATGATAGAAAGCAGGTTCAAAGAACTTGTACTCAAGCAGCATTCGAGATCCAATTGGGAGCTTCGCATAAATTGCTTTTAGCGATTCCAGTAACAATGCCTTTCGACCACGAATCGAATCCTGACCAGCATAATTGGTGCCGTCCGCTAACCAAATCGAGAGCAAATCGCTACCCGTCGCAGACATAATCTCGCAACACTCCACCATGTGGTCGATTGCTTTGGATCGCACTTCAGATCTAGCGTTGCAAAGGCTACCAAGCATGTAGGCTTCGTCCTGAAAAACATTAGGATTAATCGCGCCAATCTTGATTCCCGCATCTACCGCATAAATACCCAACGCTTTCCAATCAGAAACGTAGTCCCAAGGAATGTGAAGGGCGATGCTAGGAGCTATGCCAGATAACTTGTGAATCAGAGCCGCATCATCAATCTTTTCATGGACGTTGCGAGCGGCTGCCGCGTTAGGAAAAACCCGAAAGCGAGTCCCACTATTTCCGTATCCCCAACTTGGTGTCTCAATGTGCTGCTTTTGCAAAGATGCAATTACGCCTTCGACATCAATGCCCTTCTGCCCCAGCTCGTCCGCCAATCGAATAAAAGACTCACTCATTTCTGTAATCGGAGTATAGTCGGCGGATCAATTCAGCTGCCCAAAAATCGTCAAAAACCGAGTAATGTGATTCACATGAGGAAACTCGTGCCTTACTTGTTGACCGCCTTCGTGTCGGCCACAACTGTTCTTGCAATATCCCAATCCCAGCAAAAAGCAAACCCAGATTCCCAATATCGTTTGGGACCTGACTCAATGGCTCAGCCAGGAGTTCCGAAGGGCGAAATTAATGGCCCATTTGTTGTCAAAAGTAACGTGTATCCGGGGACTCAGCACACTTACTGGGTGTATGTTCCGACTCAGTACGACCCAAAAATTCCCGCATCTTTGATGGTCTTCCAAGACGGACAAGCATTCAAGGATTTGAACGCTGACATGCGGGCTCAAAATGTCATGGACAATCTCATCTATCGACGCGAAATTCCGGTTATGATTGGCGTTTTCATCAATCCAGGACGTACTCCCGAGCAGGATGAACCGTCACCGCAACGGGGCTGGGGAGATGGATTTACCAACCGAGGAGTTGAATACAACACTCCGGACGACAAATACGCTCGGGTCATCACCGAAGAGTTAATGCCGGAACTCAACAAGGAATACAACATTTCGAAGGATCCTGAGCATCGCGGAATTGGCGGCTCAAGCTCAGGCGCAATTGCTGCTTTTATGGTGGCTTGGGAGCGACCCAACGCGTTCAGAAAGGTTCTGAGCAATGTCGGGAGCTTTACCAATATCCGCGGTGGAGACATCTATCCCGAACGGATTCTCAAGAGCGCAAAGAAACCAATTCGAATCTATTTGTGTGACGGGCGTAATGATCTACGCGGAATGCGTAACGGCAAGTATGACCAACGATGGGACTGGTTCTATCAAAACGTACGCATGAAAGAGGCCCTTCAAAAGAAGGGGTACGACATGACGTTCACCTGGGGAATGAACAATCATGGTCAACGGTTTGGTGGAGCAATTCTGCCTGACATGATGCGCTGGCTTTGGAGAGATGGGCCGGTGTCAACCGATCCGAACGACATGGTTGAGCGAGACTTCCGTCAGCCCGCTGTTCGTTAGGGCTTGAACTCAGTCATAACCTCACTTAGAATTACTCACGCATCGAAAGCCGGTATGGCAAAGCCCCGTATCAGCTGAGGATTTCATGCGTGCAGTGATCCGATAGCCCTTGCAATAGCAGTCGGCGCAGAGGAAGGACCCTCCCCGAACAACGTGCTTAGGCATGTTCGGTTCGTCTGGGTCATATGAGTTCTTTGGTCCCTTTGGATTCACCTTTTCAGAGTGTGCATAGGAGTCTGGTCGATACCAATCAAGACACCACTCCCACACGTTGCCACCAATATCGAACAAACCATAGCCATTTGGCTTAAAAGTTCCGACTGGTGAGGTCGCCCTAAACCCGTCGGTATTGTCATTTTTAGCCGGAAAGTTACCTTGCCAAATGTTCGCTTGCGGTTTCTTGTTATTGGGAGCCTCGTTTCCCCAAGA
>JANPAV010000437.1:0-3489 GCA_031430115.1 Armatimonadota bacterium
CCGATCGCAGAAACAAGCGCGGTTCGAACCGTGATGCTGGAGTCCTTGGTTGTTGTCGCCACGCCTAATTGGTTAGTGGCTCGGCTGAGGACTTTGATCGTGTCACGCAAGAGGTCTTGCAACGCCTCTGTGTCCTCGCTGGCATCCTTCAGCGCCTTTTGCTGACTCTGATCGATCGCCTTCTCAAGAATGAGTCGATCCACATAGAACCGGTAACCCAAATCGCTGGGGATTCGTCCAGCCGACGTGTGTGGTTGCTCGAGTAGTCCAAGTTCAGACATTTCGGCGAGTTCGTTACGAACGGTCGCTGACTTGACCCCAAGGTCGTACTTCTGAACAAGCATGTCCGAAGCGACTGGCTCACCGCCGGTCACATATTCGATGACGATGGCACGCAAGAGGCGCTGCTTTCGTGGGTCGAGTTCAGGCATGGACATAGTTATTGTACGTTTCTTGAACTTGATTCGTACCTAAAATGTGTCGCCCACAATTGTTAGTGAGACTACATCTTCTGCTTGTAGGCTTTGCCACAAACAACGCCCCACATTACTTTGGCGGCCTGCTTCTTTCCGCCTGAAACGGCGCCTTTCTCTTCATAATCTTTAGGACCCTTCAGAGCCTCAAGTCGCTTTTTAATGTTCTCTCTATCGTTTTTATGCATGTGATCCTACCCCCAGTGTACCGGTTTAAGAGAAAATGACCGGATTTAGGTTCCTTGCCTCGCCGTTGACCCCGAACTTCTGTCACCATATTACGCATGAGCAAAACCAACGAAGAGATCGTGCAAGAATTCTGCAAGCGACTAAACCCCGAAGTTGATTCCGCAATTATTGATGTCAAAGCTGGCGATGGTGCTGGGGTTAAGCAGTGGAAGTCTAACGTTGACGCCAAAGTAAAGAAAGACGGAGGAAGTGCGGTCGAAGGTTGGGCAATTTGGTACGAAGACGAAATCTTGGTCGAAGGAGAAGCTTGCATCGTGTGGCAATCTCCAAAAGGTGAATTGATTGAAATCACGCCGCGAGACCATGAGTATCCCCAAATCATGTTTGTGGCTCAGCCAGGTATCTGGGCCGACGGCGGTCCGGTCAATAACAAGCGACAATGCATGAGTGACAACCCAATGGCGCGAATGGCGTTCTTGTCGGGTGAGTGGAAGGACAAACTCCGCAAAGAGTTTGGTGCTGCTGAAGGTGACATTCCTGAAGAAGAGCTAGAGAAGGTCAATAGGGCATGCCAACGGATTTTGACGCGAGACGTCCGAAATTGGGAGCGATGCCCGTGCGGTAGTGGGAAGCCCTTTCCCAAGTGCTGTGGCAAACCGAAAGGCCGTCCGTGGAGCAATCTTTAGCCTGAAATCCGGGTTATTGCCAGGATCGAGCCAACCAACTAAGGTCGCCACTTAAACCGACTAGCGATCATCTTCTTTAGCCCAGTTTGAAACCCGTCCGCCTTCAAGCTCGGGTCCCCATACTCCCAAGGAACATCACAATCTTTCAGAAAGCTGGTAATCGCTTCCAACCGAATCGTGATCGGGATATTGACCGAATAGAACCGCGGCGTCAAAGAGTCAACTTGGCACCCAAAGCTCTTCAGAGCTTTGATGATCTTGTCATTTTCATCATCGGGCAAGATTTCTTCGAGAAAGCGAAGTCGAACGGTGCACGTTCCCGATTTCGTGATGACCTTCTTAAACTCGCACTGACCAGAAACTTTAGTTGCGCGGACGATATCTCCAATAGAAATGTCGAGGGCGTAAAAAGGACTACTCAGCAATTGATACTGGTTTCGACCGAGTGATTGGGCACGCAGAGTTTCGGTGAACTGTTCACCATCCCTCGTTGTTTTGACTAATACTGTGGAATCAAAAGGGACCTTATCTCCCATAACTTTAATACTGGGATTGTACCAATAGTTCGATTGCCCGCTATCGTTGACTTTGACTTAGGGAGTTTGTATACTGCCACCAATGAACTATTTCGTTGTCAGTGCGAATGGCGAGCGGTTTGGCCCCGCATCTGTGGACGAACTTAATAAGTGGGCAACCGAAGGTAGGGTGAATACTACGACCATGGTTGTTGCCGAAGGGCTAACTGACATGATGCCGATTAGCAATGTTCCTGGCTTCCGGCTCGAATCAGTGGCGGTTCCCCCGATGAACAATTTTCAGTACCCACGCCAAGGAGTAGCAACGACTTACGTAGCCAATAATTTAGTAAAGGCGATCTTAGCCACACTGTTCTGTTGCTTGCCGGCAGGAATCGTCGCGATTGTTTATGCCGCCAAGGTTGATACCCTCTCTCGATCAGGAGACGCTTTCGGTGCCGAGGATGCCGCAAGAAAGGCAAGCCTCTGGGCAAACTGGGCAATTGGTCTCGGCCTGGCCTATATTGCTGTTGTTATTATTTTTAGCATTATTGGAAGTCAAGTTCGATAACCCAATCTCGCGAGCCTTAAGCCTATTCTGAAGAGAAAATGCCGTACTTGGTCTACAGCAAGACCGGAGATAGATTTGGACCAGCAACCGTCCAAGACCTCAATGAATGAAAAGATGGTCGCGTAGATATCAACTCTATGGTGGCTGCCATGGATACCGAGGAAGTGATTCCGATAACCAAGGTCCCGGGATTCCAAATTGCGCCGCCTAAGCCAGCGTCAAGCACTACTTTTCAGCCTCAGCCATCGAAACCAGCCTTCGTAGAAGTCGAGAACAATTTGGTTCAAGCGATCCTGGTTACCATGTGCTGTTGTTTGCCATTCGGCATTGTCTCCATCGTTTACGCCTCTCAGGTTGACGGGTTTGCACGATCGGGAGATCGTGCCGGTGCCGAAGATGCGGCTGAAAAGTCCCGAAATTGGGCAAATTGGGGATTTGGCGTTGGGATAGCTTGGATTTTGTTCTATGTGGTTGTTATGGCCGGCGGTCGAACTCAACGAAACCAAAATCCGTCACTTCAAAACCTTCCAGGCACTTCGTACCAATTCGAGAACAGAGAGTTAAGTACGAGTCATCCTTGAGTTAGTCAGCAAAGTCCATTTGTTGACCCAACAACAAATGCTATTCCTCGCAAAATGGGCCGGGCGAATCACTGAATTCTACGTCTTTGTTTGCCGAATTGCAGCTTGTTTTCGTCGTGTTGATTCTCTCTTAACATTGAGAGTGAGATAATACTTAGGTCATGAAAAGAGGATTTACGCTCATTGAGTTGCTGGTCGTGATCGCAATCATCGCGATTCTGGCGGCAATCCTCTTTCCTGTTTTTGCTCAGGCGAAGGTTGCAGCCAAAAAGTCGGCTTGCTTAATGCATCAACGCCAAGTAGGAATCGCCCTTCAGCAATACATGGCTGATGCAGACGACAAAGTATTTTTCTTTGCCCATGCAATAGACCCGAGCCGAACTCAGCCTTTGGTGCCATTTGGAGTTTCTCGTGAAAATCGTTGGTGGAACCAGATCCAGCCATATATGAAGAATCTTGATATGGTTGCTTCAC
>JANPAV010000438.1:0-5388 GCA_031430115.1 Armatimonadota bacterium
CCGGCTAACTACGTGCCAGCAGCCGCGGTAAGACGTAGGGAGCAAGCGTTGTCCGGATTTACTGGGCGTAAAGAGCGCGTAGGCGGCTCGTTAAGTGTGAAGTGAAATCTCCAGTGCTCAACACGGAAACTGCTTTACATACTGGCGAGCTTGAGGAAAGCAGAGGCAACTGGAATTCCTGGTGTAGCGGTGAAATGCGTTGATATCAGGAGGAACACCCATGGCGAAGGCAGGTTGCTGGGCTTTATCTGACGCTGAGGCGCGAAAGCGTGGGTAGCAAACAGGATTAGATACCCTGGTAGTCCACGCCCTAAACGATGGATACTAGTCGTGAGAGGTATCGACCCCTCTCGTGACCGTAGCTAACGCGTTAAGTATCCCGCCTGGGGACTACGGCCGCAAGGTTGAAACTCAAATGAATTGACGGGGACCCGCACAAGCGGTGGAGCATGTGGTTTAATTCGATACTAACCGAAGAACCTTACCCAGGTTTGACATCGATCGCAAAGCGTTGAAAGGCGCTCCTCCCCCACAAGGGGACGTGAAGACAGATGTTGCATGGCTGTCGTCAGCTCGTGCCGTGAGGTGTACGGTTAAGTCCGCCAACGAGCGCAACCCACGTTCTGTGTTACCAGCGAGTAAAGTCGGGCACTCACAGGAGACCGCCGGTGTAAGCCGGAGGAAGGTGTGGATGACGTCAAGTCAGCATGGCTCTTACGCCTGGGGCTACACACATGCTACAATGGGCGCAACAAAGGGCAGCAATACCGCGAGGTGGAGCCAATCCCAAAAATACGCCCTCAGTTCAGATTGTAGTCTGCAACTCGACTACATAAAGTCGGAATCGCTAGTAAACGCAGGTCAGCTATACTGCGTTGAATACGTTCCCGGGTCTTGTACACACCGCCCGTCAAGTCACCTGAATTGTCTTCACCCGAAGTCCGTGGCCTAACCGAAAGGAGGGAGCGGCCGAAGGTGAGGGGAGTAAGGGGGACTAAGTCGTAACAAGGTACCCGTACCGGAAGGTGTGGGTGGATCACCTCCTAAAAAGATAAGCACTCGACTTTGCACTGCAAAGTTCGACATATCTAGGTCGAAACTGATTTCTTCTCCGCTTTTAAAGAACAAAAAGAACGAGGCTTCCGAAAGGAAGTCTTTTTTTTGCCTGAATTTTGACGAAATCCCGTAGAATGCACCTTGTAAGGTGGCTTTCGAGATTTCTATTCTTTGCTTTTGGTCTTTGTTTGTTGTCCTGTAGCAGCCCAAGCATAATCTTCTTGCACAACGATACATCAGCTCCTTTGGAATACAAGATTTCCGCTCAGATTGATCCTCGCATGGGCCGCGAGTCAAATTCGGGAGTCTTTGGCAGTAATGAAGTCGTTGAAACCTTGCCACATTTCTCTTCGGGGATTAGCAAAATCGTTTTGGAGGTTCGCCAAAACGGGGAAGTCCGAACTCAAATATTTACAGGAGGGGGCTTGCCGAAAGGTAATCACCAGGGACACAACGGGCATATAAAGGTCTCCAAATCTTCGTTCATCGGCGAAGGCAGTGGCAATTGGTATCCGGATACCGTGTGTAACTTTGGATTTTTCCTCTGCCCGTGCGTTGGGCTGTCAATCATTGGATTTATCATTTTTCGATCTAAACACAGGAGAAAATCCAAACCTAGTGAACAAATCCAGGGGTAGTCAGAGTTTTTAGACCAGCCACTCGATCCAGCGTGCGTGGGCATCGGTATAAGCCAGCGGAAGGTCAATGCGCTCGCCACTTCGGTAAATCGTAGCGTGCAGGTGCGGCTCGATGCAGTTATGGATGTGAATGATGTCTCGCTTCGATCCATATTCCTCCACAATTTTGAGCAAGCTTTGTCGCTGTTCCTCGGTGAACTGGTTGGCAACAAAGGTGTGATAGACAGCCGCAACGTCGGTTTCAGGAACTTTGGTCAGCACTTTTGGTAAAAATTCCAGCGCATTGCCTTGGATCATCTCAACCGGATTCACCATCGCGATTCGGATGGCTTTATTGAGCCGCATTTTTCGTTCGTGGTGCTCGGGCCAAATCAGCGCTTGGAGCCACTGAGTCTGGTCGCGATTCATGAGGTCAATCGGGTGCAAGTCGATTCCCGTTCGGCTACTAACCATCGGCATCGGACCTGATAAGTCAGGACGTTTATCGCCCCTAAAAGTACTTGTGAGGGTTAACGAAGATTCAGTTAACCCAGTAGGTTCCCCCTCGTCATACTGATACAGGTAGTGGTCCCAAAGTAGGTTGAAGCCTGCGCTCGGTCCGATTTCAATGAGCCCAAGGGGTTTGTTGTCAAATAGTCGGCTTACGGCTTTGAATGCTGGATAAAGGAATGCCGACCGTCTAACCTCGTTAGTCTGGACCAGCCCAGTCTCGAGTATTTCGATGATCTGTTTCGAGTTGGTGAGAACGAACTTCCTGAATGCCGGAAACACATGGTCCGGGCTTTCGTGGTTTATTGTCAAGCTCGGATAGTATCGCGACAAGGGGTCTGCCTTGCCGTTCATTAAGAGGTAGTGAACTGCGCCAAAGAGCATGTTTGGGATCGGTTGCCCAGGTTGGCTGTGAGCCGCAATAGTCAGAAGTTCTTTGTCTTTGGCGATTCTCACGGTGAGGAATTCGTAGAGACCACTTGAATCGTGAAAATATTGTGCGTACTCGGCGAACTGAGCGGACGCTTCATTAAGATTCCCTTCGATCAACGGCTCGCCCGTGGGATTTTCTCTTAGCGAGGCTCGCTGTTGCAACTCTTCCTCGCTTCGAAGCGGAGTTTCGTGAACCAGGGCCCAAACTTGCGTATAGCCAAGCTGCTTGAGTGCAGCAATTCGATGGTGACCGTCTGCCAGATTTATTGTTCCTTCAGGCTCTTTCCATCCGATGACAGGAAGCAGGTCGCTTGGTCGGGGCATCTTGCTTGTAATCGCTTGAACTTGCTGCACCCATTCGTCAGGATCTTGCGGGAATATGAATTCTGTACCTTTGCCCGCCACTCGATCAAAGTTGGAGATCGGAACCAATTCCGGTCCTGGCCAGTTGACCGAGTACGCTCGGATACGTCTCAGCACCTCTGAGTTCTCCCAACCGGGACGTTGGAGGTAGTTTTCGATCCATTCTTGCAGGCGACCTTCATCGAAAGCTTTCATACAAGAATCGAGATCCAACTTCATAGTGAGATTATAGGAACTGTGCTTGAGGAATCTAGTACTTTTGTCAGTAAATGTGTCATCCAAATTTACAACAATTTGCCAAAGCTATAATTGACTATGGAAAGCATGAACCCCGAAGCGATTGCTCACTATGATGAAGGGCGTGAACATGACCGGTTGAGTTCTCCACATGGAAGACTTGAATTTGAACGATCCAAGGACATTATTTCCCGTAATCTATTCAAAGCTCCAGCAAAAATTTTGGACTTGGGTGGCGGTACAGGACACTATTCGTTCTGGCTCGCGAATCAAGGATTCGAGGTTCACCTAGTCGATGTAGTGGAATCGCATATCGAGACCGCCAAAAAGGTTGTTCAGTACTTCTCGCTTGCATCGATTACGGTGGGAGACGCACGGGGAACAAAATTTCCTGACGAATCATTTGACGTCGTTCTCCTATTTGGTCCGCTGTACCACTTGATAGAAAAACGCGATCGGATCAAAGCCTTGGAGGAGGCTAAGCGGGTTCTTAAGCCCGGTGGACGCCTGATGGCGGTATGTATTTCTAAGTACGCATCACTGATGGACGGATTTCAGTCGAGGTTTATCGAAGACCCCTACTTTCGCTCGATTGTCGACCAAGATCTGATCGATGGTCAGCATCGAAATCCAGACAATCATCCTCACTATTTCACGACGACTAAGTTCCATGAGCCAACCGAGTTTCAAAGGGAGATCGAGGAAGCTGGCTACTTTGACGTGAAACTTCATGCCGTTGAAGGGTTTGGTAGTCAATTGGCTGACCTCAAAACTCAGATGGATGAAGAGAGCAAAAAGGCAGTCTTGTATGACTATTTAAGGTTGGTTGAATCAGAGCCGTCACTCCTTGGGTTATCCCCGCATATCATGGCGGTTGCCCGAAAGTGGATTGCTCCCCGGGAGTAGAAAGTTGGGTGCCCTCATCCCCTAGCCCCTTCTCCCATTTCTAAGGCCAAATGGGAGAAGGGGAATAATGCGGTTAACCGCCGATCTTGCCGTTCTTACCAACCTTTGGAACAGTCTTATAGACTTTCTTTGGTGGCAGTTTCGCAAGTTCTTCCATCAAGTGCTTAACTGCAGCTTCGAGCTGCGGATCTTGACCAAGGACAACCAAATCTGGGCGCATATCGATGTCCATATCTGGGTCGATTCCTTGGTTCTCGGCAATGATTTCACCAGTGTCGGGATTGTAGATCGAGAAGGATGGAGCCGTTAGATTTCCACCGTCAACTAAGGAGAATCCGCCGCTGATGCCTACCAGCCCACCCCATGTTCGCTTACCAATCAATTTGCCTCGACCGGCTTGTCTGAACATGTACGGGAAGAAATCTCCACCCGATCCAGCATAGCCATTAATCAACATCGCCATCGGACCTTCTATGGTTGGGGCGTCTGGTTGGTGTGCACCGTGCCTCGGTTGAATCATTGCTTTCTTCTTTCGAGCCAACGTATCCACAAACCATGGTTGGATATATCCACCACCATTCCACCGCTCATCGACGATCATGGCTTCTTTGTCGGTTTGAGAATAGAATCCACGAACAAAGCCACTAGATCCAGGACCGGCAGTGTCTTCGATGTGCATGTATCCTATACGTCCGCCCGAGAGTTTGAGGACCGTCTTGCGATTGTTCTCAATAAACTCATAGTATCGAGCAGGAACGTCGGAGGCAATTGGCTTTACTCGTACTTTTCGGGCTCCGCTCATCGATGGAATGCTGTTGATGCTTAGGGTTACTGACTTACCAACTTTTCCAAGCAAGAACTGTCCAGGATTGGTTTCGGCAGTAACTGGTTTACCGTCAATTGCAACGAGATAATCACCGTCTTGAACATCGATCCCCGGCAACCCAAGAGGAGTCTGATATTGCTCAAAGTCGTTTGATCCACGTACGATTCGCTTGAAAGCGACCATTCCGTTTTTGACTTCGTAGTCTGCCGCTAACGTGCCAACTGGTACCCGACTAAATGGTGCACTACCAATATCGCCAGGACCTTGAACATATGCGTGACCAGTGCCAAGTTCGCCGATCATCATTCCAAGGATATAGTTCAGATCAGAACGGTGATTTGCCCACTCAAGGTAGCCTTCATACTGTTTGAGGATGGCGTTCCAATCGGCACCGTTCATATTTGGATCGTAAAAGCTATCTCGCTCATATCTCCAAGCATC